>NZ_JBVHZH010000009.1:93729-178172 GCF_055574515.1 Streptomyces sp. NPDC029466 | reverse complement strand
CCCCCCCCCCCCCCCCCCCCCCCCCCCCCCCCCCCCCCCCCCCCCCCCCCCCCCCCCCCCCCCCCCCCCCCCCCCCCCCCCCCCCCCCGCCGTATGTGGTGCCGGGGCCGGGTCAGCCGGTGTTGCGCAGTCCGGCGGCGACGCCGTTGACGGTCAGCAGCAGGGCGCGGGCGAGGACCGGGTCGGCCTCCTCACCGCGTTCGGCGGCGCTGCGCTGGCGGTCCAGCAGCGAGACCTGGAGGTAGGAGATCGGGTCCAGGTAGGCGTCGCGGATGTGGAAGGTCTGCTTCAGGACCGGGTTGGAGTCGAGGAGTTCCTTCTCGCCGGTGACGCGCAGGACCTCGGCGACGGTGAGCTCGTGCTCGGCCTTGATGACGTCGAAGACATGCTTGAGCTTGTCGGGGACCAGGGTGTCGACGTAGTGCTGGGCGATCCGCAGGTCGGTCTTGGCCAGCGTCATGGTGACGTTGGACAGGAAGTTGCGGAAGAAGTGCCAGTACTCGTGCATCTCGTCCAGCACGCTGTCGAGTCCGGCTTCGCGGGCGGCCTTGAGGCCGGTGCCGACGCCGAACCAGCCGGGGACGATCTGGCGGGACTGGGTCCAGCCGAAGACCCACGGGATGGCGCGCAGCCCGTCGAGGCCCGCGCCGGAGTCGGGGCGGCGCGAGGGGCGCGAGCCCAGGTGGAGCTCGGCGAGCTGGTCGACGGGGGTGGAGGCGAAGAAGTACGCGGGCAGGTCCGGGTCCTCGACCAGGCGGCGGTAGGCGCCGTGGGCCGCGTCGGAGACCCGCTCCATGGCCGCGTCCCAGCGGGCCAGCGCCTCGTCGGACTGCCGGGGGGCGGTGTGCAGGGCGGAGGCCTGGAGGGTGGCGGCGACCGTCAGCTCCAGGTTCTCCCGCGCCAGCGAGGGCACCAGGTACTTGTCGGAGATGACCTCGCCCTGCTCGGTGACCTTGATCTCGCCTTCGAGGGTGCCGTAGGGCTGGGCGAGGATCGCGTCGTGCGAGGGGCCGCCGCCGCGGCCGACGGTGCCGCCGCGGCCGTGGAAGAGGCGCAGCCGTACGCCGTGCCGGTGGGCGACGTCGCGCAGCAGGCGCTGGGCGCGGTGGATCTCCCACTGGGAGGTGGTGATGCCGCCGAACTTGGAGGAGTCGGAGTAGCCGAGCATGACCTCCTGGACGTCGCCGCGCAGGGCGACCAGGCGCCGGTAGGAGGGGTCGGCGAGCATCTCGTCGAGCAGCTGGTCGGCGATCTTCAGCTCGTCGGTGGTCTCCAGCAGCGGCACGATGCCGACCTTGGCCCAGCCGGCGTGCAGGTCGATCAGGCCGGCCTCGCGGGCGAGGACGGTGGCGGCGAAGACGTCGTCGGAGCCGGCACACATGGAGATGATGTAGGACTCGATGACCTCGGGGCCGAAGGTGTCCTTGGCCTTGAGGATGGTGCGGAAGACACCGAGGGTCTTGGCGCCGGCCTCGTCGAGGGGGGCCGGGGTGGGGGCCAGCGGACGGCGCGAGCGCAGCTCCTTGGCGAGGAGCTTGCGGCGGTAGTCGCGCGGCATGTCCACGTAGCGCCAGGATTCTTCGCCGAGGCGGTCGAAGAGCTGCCCGAGGGCGTGGTGGTGGGCGTCGGCGTGCTCGCGGACGTCCATGGTGGCGAGCTGGAGGCCGAAGGCGGCGATGGTGCGCAGGGTGCGCTCCAGACGGCCGTCGGCGACCAGGCCGCCGCGGTGTGCGCGCAGCGAGGTCTGGATGAGCGCGAGGTCGTCGAGGAGCTCGGTGGTGCCGAGGTAGTCGCGGCCGGGGACGTGCGGGGTGTCGCCGGCCAGGCGCTCGCGGGTGTTGAGGAGCTTCTGCCGGATGCAGGTGGCCTTGAGGCGGTAGGGCTCCTCGCTGTTCAGCCGCTTGTAGCGCGGGCTGATCTCCGGGAGGAGTTCGAGGTCGCGCTGGAGGGAGGCCAGCAGCTCGTCGGTGGCGCCGCAGTTGCGGATGGAGTTGGACAGCGCGCCGCGCAGCTCGTCGACGTGCTCCAGCGCGTCGGTGATGCCGTGCTCGTGCTGGAGCAGCAGGACGTCCCAGGTGACCTGGGGGGTGACGTTGGGGTTGCCGTCGCGGTCGCCGCCGATCCAGGTGCCGAAGGTGAGCGGGCGGGTGCCGGCGGGCAGCTCGGTGCCGGCCCGCTCCAGCTCGGCGGCGAGGTCCTCCAGGACGTCGCCGACCGCGCCGCGGCCCAGCTCGTCGAGGTAGTAGATGGCGTTGCGGGCCTCGTCGGTGGGCTCGGGGCGGGCGACCCGCAGCTCGTCCGTCTGCCAGATGAGGTCGATGTTCTCGGCGAGGCGGAGGTCGGCGCGGCGGCGCTCGCCCTCGGGGCTGTCCAGCAGCTCGGCGACCTTGCGGAGCTTGGTGAGGACGGAGCGCCGGGCGGCCTCGGTGGGGTGCGCGGTGAAGACGGGGCGGACGCCGAGGTTGCCGGCGGTCGCGCGCAGGTGCTCGGGGTCGGCGTCCTTCAGCATGTCGGCGGTGCGGGCGAGGATGCTGCCCTCGGCGGCGCGCCGGGCGCCCAGCTCACGGCCGCGGTGGACCTGCTCGGTGACGTTCGCGAGGTGGAAGTACGTGGAGAAGGCGCGCACCAGCTTGGCGGCGGTGGCCAGGTCGGTGTCGCCCAGGAGCCCGGCAGCGGCCTCGCCGTCGGAACGGGTCAGGGCGCGTACCCGCTCGACCAGGTCGAGAAGTTCCTGCCCCTCCTGTCGGACGAGGGTCTCGCCGAGGAGATCACCGAGGCGGCGGATGTCGGCACGCAGGGCGACGTTGTCGCTCGGGCCGGCTTCGGGGCCTTCGATGGACACGATCTCGGCGGGAGTGTTGTCGGCACTGCTCACTGGTGCGGCTCCTTGCGGCGATCAGGGACGTCGCCCGTGACCCATGGGTGGGGTCGGGACGGGCGACGGGTTGGGCAGGTCTGATGCGGGCGGGTTGCGGACCGCGCTGTCCGACGTCCCCAGGATAGGTCTGTCCCGGCCTCGGCAGATCACACCGTCCGCAGGGTGGGCACTGCGTCACAGCCGGGCGGGTGTGGCGCCTGTCACGGCCTTGCCCGAGGCGGCGGCACTGCCATACTTACGAGACCGTAGGTTACGGTTCCGTAGCCGTAGCCGTGCCCCCGAGCCCCCGACGAGGGACACCATGACCGCTGGTCCTGAAGCCGTAGAAGATCCCCCGATTCCCGCCGATTCCGCCGTCGGTGCGGCCGCCGGTGCGCCGGTACCGTCCGCGACGCTCGGCGGCGAGCAGCGCAGGTCGGTCGAACAGATCTCGCTCCTGCTGTTCATCACCGTCCCGTTCGTGGCGCTGGTGGCCGCGGTGCCACTGGCCTGGGGCTGGGGGGTGAGCTGGCTCGACCTGGCGCTGATGGTGGCGATGTACTACATCGGCTGCCACGGCATCACGATCGGCTTCCACCGTTACTTCACGCATGGTTCGTTCAAGGCGAAGCGGCCGCTGCGGATCGCGCTCGCGATCATGGGGTCGCTGGCCGTGGAGGGGCCGCTGGTGCGCTGGGTGGCGGATCACCGCAAGCACCACAAGTTCTCCGACGCCGAGGGCGACCCGCATTCGCCGTGGCGCTTCGGCGAGACGGTGCCCGCCCTGATGAAGGGCCTGTGGTGGGCGCACATCGGCTGGATGTTCGATGAGGAGCAGACGCCGCAGCAGAAGTACGCACCGGACCTGATCAAGGACCCGGCGATCCGGACGATCTCCCGCCAGTTCGTGCTGTGGACGGCGGTGTCGCTGCTGATCCCGCCGCTGGTGGGCGGCCTGGTGACCTGGTCCTGGCAGGGCGCGCTGAGCGCGTTCTTCTGGGGTTCCCTGGTCCGGGTGGCCCTGCTGCACCACGTCACCTGGTCGATCAACTCCATCTGTCACGCGGTCGGCAAGCGCCCCTTCAAGTCCCGCGACCGCTCCGGGAACGTCTGGTGGCTGGCCGTCCTCTCGTGCGGCGAGTCCTGGCACAACCTGCACCACGCGGACCCGACCAGCGCCCGGCACGGGGTGATGAAGGGGCAGCTGGACTCCAGCGCCCGCTTGATCCGCTGGTTCGAGAAGGCGGGCTGGGCGTATGACGTCCGGTGGCCGGACGCGTCCCGTCTCGATGCCCGACGCGCGCAGAAGGCCGCCGGGGGTGCCGCCCGGCGGTAGCGGGGAAGGCATCATTGACGGGTGGCGATCGACGACAGCAGTACCAGCGGCAGCAAAAGCAAGTCTTCCTCCGCGGGCACGCGGCGGGCCCGCAGGGTCCGGATGACCGGAGCGGAGCGCCGGGAGCAGCTGCTGGACATCGGTCGCACGCTCTTTGCCGAGCGGGGCTACGAGGGCACCTCGGTGGAGGAGATCGCGGCGAAGGCCGGGGTGTCCAAGCCGGTGGTCTACGAGCACTTCGGCGGCAAGGAGGGCCTGTACGCGGTGGTGGTGGACCGCGAGATGCGGCAGCTGCTGGACATGGTGACGGGCGCACTGACCGCCGGCCATCCCCGCGAACTCCTCGAACAGGCGGCTTTCGCGCTGCTCGACTACATCGAGACCTTCACCGACGGTTTCCGCATCCTGGTCCGCGACTCCCCCGTCGCCCAGTCGACCGGCACCTTCGCCTCCCTCATCAGCGATATCGCCACCCAGGTCGAGGACATCCTGGGCCTGGAATTCAAGGCCCGCGGCTTCGACCCGAAACTCGCCCCCCTCTACGCCCAGGCCCTGGTCGGCATGGTCGCCCTCACCGGCCAGTGGTGGGTCGACACCCGCAAACCGAAGAAGGCCGAGGTCGCGGCCCATCTCGTCAACCTCGCCTGGCACGGCTTGGGCAACTTGGAGGCGAAGCCTCGGTTGATAGGGCATCGGAAGAATTGAGGGGCCTTACCGGCCTCGGACCGGCGTCCCCCACTCAAGACTTCGCTTGAGCGGGAGGTGCCCCCTCATGGGCGGCGCGCTGGATGGGGTCGAGGCCGGTGATCACGGCGTGGGGTCACCTCGGAGGGCGAGCATCGCGGGGTGGCTGTGGGCAGCGGGCGTCAGGCGGTGGACGGCTTGCGGGCGACGGCGAAGATGCGGCGGAAGGGGAAGACCGTGCCGTGGCGGCCCGTGGGGTAGGCCTTGCGGAGGGCGTCGCGGTATTCGGTGAGGAAGGCTTCGCGGGCGGCCGGGTCGTGTTCCAGGGCGGTGAGGACGGGGCGCAGGGCGGTGCCCTTGACCCAGTCGAGGACCGGGTCGTCGCCCTCCAGGAGCTGGACGTAGGTGGTTTCCCAGACGTCGGCGGTGCAGCCGAGGTCGGTGAGGCGCTCCAGGTAGTCGGTCGGTTCGAGGATGTGGATGAAGCGGCGGCCGTGGGTGGTGAGCCGTTCGCGCCACTGGGGGGCGTCGCAGAGTTCGCCGAGGAGGGCGTGGCTGGGTGAGGTGAAGTTGCCGGGGACCTGGAAGGCGAAGGTGCCGCCGGGGGCGAGGGCCTCGATCCAGCGGGCGAAGGAGTCCGGGTGGTTGGGGACCCATTGGAGGGCCGCGTTGGAGACGATCAGGTCGTAGGTCTCCTCGGGCGTCCAGTCGGCGGCGTCGGCGTCGGCGAAGTCGAGGTGGCCGCCGCCCGGGGTGGGGCCGGCGTGGGCCTCGGCCTCTTTGAGCATCTCCGGGGAGTTGTCGTAGCCGGTGATGTGCGCGTCGGGCCAGCGGGTGGTGAGCTGGGCGGTGACGTTGCCGGGGCCGCAGCCGAGGTCGGCGATGCGGGCGGTGCGGTCCTGCCGGGGCAGGTCGGGTATCCGGTTGAGCAGGTCGTGGAACGGACGGGTACGGTGCCCGGAGTGGCGTAGGTATTGCTGCGGATCCCAGGTTGGTGCGTCGTGCATGGTCGAAACCCCTTTGCCGATGCAGGGCTGGCACGGTCTGGTTCGGGCCGTCTCGGCTGGAAACCGAGCCCCCGCCGACGATGCCCATAGTCCAGCGAAATATATCTCGACGTCAAGAGACTTCATGTCGACAGACCCTCTACACTGATCGTCATGGAGGACGAGGTCGACCGACTGGTCGCAGCATGGCGCCGCGAGCGCCCGGACCTCGACGTGGAGCCGCTTGAGGTCCTCAGCCGCGTCTCCCGGCTGGCCAGACACCTTGACCGGGCCCGCCGTATCGCCTTTTCCGAGGTGGGCCTGGAGCCCTGGGAGTTCGATGTGCTCACCGCGCTGCGGCGCGCCGGGGCGCCCTACCAGCTCTCCCCCGGGGCGCTGCTGACCCAGACGCTGGTCACCTCGGGGACGATGACCAACCGCATCGACCGGCTGGCCAAGAAGAACCTCGTCGAGCGGCTGCCCGACCCCAGCGACCGGCGCGGCGTGCTGGTCAGGCTGACCGCGGAGGGCCGCGACAAGGCCGACCGGTCGCTGGCCGGACTGCTGATCCAGGAGCGCGCGATTCTCGCCGAGCTCTCCCGGCAGCAGCGCGGTGAACTGGCCGGTCTGCTGCGGAAGTTGACCGGCCCGTTCGACAACACCCCCGGCTAGGGCCGACAGGCCCTAGGGACCCAGGGGTGCGGCCGCCCCGGGCGCATCCGGAGAGGCTTCCCGCACCGGCGTACGACCCGTTGGCGCACCGTATTTGGCAGCGCGAAAGAAGATGGTGCGCGCCCCATGAATCCGCGTGCGCCCCTCTCCCTCTCTGTGCCCTTGCCCGTCGCTCGCCCCGTGGGCTTGGATCGCGCCATGAGCCAGCAGCGCGCATCGCATCCGCCGAACGGCCCGTACGGCAGGCGGTTCGAGGGCCGTACGGTCCTGGTGACCGGGGCCGCCGCCGGGATCGGGGCGGCCACCGCCGACCGGCTGGCGGCCGAGGGCGCCGGGGTGCTGCTGCTGGACATCGACGACGCGCGCGGCGAACGCACCGCGCGGCGCATCCGGGCGGCCGGCGGCCACGCCTCGTACGAGCACTGCGATGTCTCGGGCGAGGACGACTGGCGACGCGCCGTCGAGGCGGCGCGGCGACGCTACGGCCCGGTGGACGGGCTGGTCAGCAACGCCTTCCTGGCGCAGGTGGCGGCCGCCGAGCACACCTCGCTCGCCGACTGGGACCGGCAGCTGGCGGTCAACCTCACCGGTTCGTTCCTCGGCGTACGCGCCGCCCTGCCGGATCTGCGGGCGCGCGGCGGCGCGGTGGTGCTGACCTCGTCCGTGCATGCCCTGGCCGGGCTGCCGGGGCGGCCCGCCTACGCCGCGGCGAAGGCCGGACTGACCGGTCTGGGCCGTCAACTGGCCGTCGAATACGGGCCACAGGTGCGGGTGAACAGCGTGCTGCCGGGTCCCGTGCTGACCGCGGCCTGGGACGGCATCGGCGAGGAGGAGCGGCAGGCCAGCGCCGCGGAGACGGCGGCGCGGCGGCTGGGGCGGCCCGAGGAGGTCGCCGCGGTCATCGCCTTTCTGCTCTCCCCCGAGGCGTCCTTCGTCACCGGCGCGAGCCTCGTCGTCGACGGCGGCTGGAGCGTGTACAAGAACTCCTCGTGAGGCGTGCGCCGTGCCTGCCGGCGGCGGGGCGGCGGCACCCCGGCCGGGCTTCGGTCCGTAGGGAATCCATCGATCCGTAGGGGCATCCATGGGCATCCATTTCGGCGGCGACTACAACCCCGAGCAGTGGCCCGAGGAGGTGTGGGCCGAGGATCTGAAGCTGATGAAGGCGGCCCATGTCACCATGGTCACCGTCGGGATCTTCTCCTGGGCCAAGGTCGAACCCCGGCCCGGGTCCTGGGACTTCGGCTGGTTCGACCGCGTCATGGACGGGCTGGCGGGCGCCGGGATCGCCGCCTGTCTGGCGACGATGACCGCCTCACCGCCCCCGTGGCTCTCCCGCGCGCACCCCGAGATCCTGCCCGAGGACGCCGACGGCCGGCGCCGCTGGCCCGGCGGCCGGCAGCACTACTGCCCCTCCAGCCCCGTCTACCGCACCCACGCCGTACGCCTCGTCGAACAGCTCGCCACCCGCTACGCCGACCACCCCGCGCTCACCATGTGGCACATCGGCAACGAGTACGGCTGCCACACCCGCCACTGCTACTGCGAGGTGTCCGCCGAGGACTTCCGGCGCTGGCTGCGCGTCCGGTACGGAACCGTCGAGGCGCTCAACGCCGCCTGGTCGACGGCCTTCTGGTCGCAGGCGTACGGCGGCTTCGACGAGGTGCTGCCGCCCCGCACCGCGCCCACCTTCCCCAACCCCGCCCAGCAGCTGGACTATCTGCGCTTCGGCGACGAGGCGCTGCGCGCCTGCTATCTGGCCGAAAAGGAGGTGCTGGAACGGGTCACCCCGTCGATTCCGGCCACCACCAATCTGATGCCGCAGCACAAGCCGGTCGATGCCTTCGCCTGGTCGGCCCATATGGACGCGATGGCGCTGGACTTCTACCAGGACCCCTATGTTCCCGACGATCACGTCCGGGCCGGCTATGTCTTCGACCTGATGCGCTCGGCGCGCGCCGGGCAGCCCTGGATGCTGCTGGAACAGGCGCCGGGCGCGGTCAACTGGCGGCCCCGCAACGGCCCCAAGCCGCCCGGCGCGATGCGGCTGTGGAGCTGGCAGGCCGTCGCCCAGGGGGCGGACGCGGTGCTGTTCTTCCAGTGGCGGCAGTCGCTGGGCGGCGCGGAGAAGTTCCACTCGGCGATGCTGCCGCACGGCGGGACCGACACCCGCATCTTCCGCGAAGTGACGGAACTGGGGCGGGAATTGGCGTCGCTGCCGGGCATCGAGGGGACCCGGTCGCGGGCCGGGGTGGCGCTGCTGGCGGACTGGCACAGCTGGTGGGCCCTGGAACTGGACTCCAAGCCGTCGACCGCGCTGGACCACTCCCGGATCGCGCTGGATCACTACCGGCCGCTGTTCGAGGCGGGCGTGGCCTGCGACGTGCTGCCGCCGCGGCGCGACCTGTCCGGCTACCGGCTCGTCGTGGCCCCCAACCTGTATCTGCTGACCACACCGGACGCCGAGCGGCTGGCCGCCTATGTACGCGACGGCGGGCACCTGCTGGTGTCGTTCTTCTCCGGCATCGTCGACGAGCACGACCGGGTGCACCCCGGCGGCTACCCGGCGCCGCTGCGGGCGCTGCTGGGACTGCGGGTGGCGGAGTTCTGGCCGCTGGACGCGGGCCGGTCGGTGGCGGTCGGCGACGGGGAGTACACGGGGCGGGCGGACCTGTGGTCGGAGGCCCTCGACCTGGAAGGGGCCGAGGCGCTCGCCCACTTCACGGACGGGGAGCTGGCCGGCCGGCCCGCGGTGACCCGGCACTCCTACGGGCGCGGCACGGTCTGGTACGTCGCCACCCGGCCCGATCCGGCGCTGATGCGGACTCTGCTGGACGATGTCCGCGCGGCGGCCGGGGTCGGCCCCGTACTGCCGGGCCTGCCACCGGGCGTCCAGGCCACCGTCCGCGAGGGCACCGGCGGCCGCTGTCTCTTCCTGCTCAACCACGGGGCCGAGGCCGTCGAGATCGGGCTGCCGTCGCCGCTGCGGGACGCGCTCGCGGCGCACGGGACGGCCGGGGCCGGCGCCACCGACCGGATCACGCTGGGGGCACGAGGGGTGGCCGTGCTGACGGAGCCCTAGGGGGTGTGTCCGGGGCGGGGTCCGGGTGTGATCACGCGTCAGCCGCCCCCGGCTGAGGCACGACCCATCCCGTCACCCGAGCCGTGCGCCTGCCGACGGTCGCGCCAGGCCGGGGCGACCGCCGTGAGCATCAGCGCGGCGGTGAGGGTGAAGGCCAGGGGGTAGCCGACGCCGTCGGCGAGTACGCCGAACCCGAGGGCGCCGACGCCCATGCCCGCGTCGTAGGCGAAGTTCCACAGGGCGCTGACCGTGCCGTAGCCGGCGGCGGAGACCCGCGCGTACATGAGGGTCAGGGTGGCGTTCTGGATGACCCCGAAGCCGATCCCGAACAGGGCCACACCGGCCATGACGGCGACGGGGCGGTGGGTCATCGCGGTGAGCAGGGTTCCCGCGGCCGCCGCGGCCAGGCCGGGCAGCACGAGTCCGGCCGGCCCGCGCCGGTCGCTGTGCCGGCCCGCGACCCAGCGGGCCGCGGTCGCCGCCGTGGACTGCGCGAACAGCGCCACGGAGACGAGTCCCAGGGAGGCCGACGGCACGGCCAGGGGGAGAAAGGTGACGAGGATGCCGGCGGCGAGCGCGGTGGCCGCGAAGACGACACCGGGCCGCAGCAGCGCCGCCGTGCGGAGCCCGGACAGCATGGTGACCGATTGTTTCGAGGCCGGCTCCCGGTCGGGCAGGCCCGGCACCGAGACGATCGCGGCCAGCGCGGCCAGGCCACCGGCGGCGCAGACCGGTGCGTACCCCACGTGCCCGGCCAGCCACACCCCCAGCGGCAGCCCCACCAGCGACGGCACCCCGGACACGATGCCGACCAGCGCCAGCCCCTCCCCGCGACGCTCCGGCGGGATCAGCGACGCCGTCAACGCGCCACCCGCGACGACCGTGAAGGCGAAGCCCAGACCGCGCACCAGACAGACCGCCACGATCCACACCAGGTCCGCGGAGGCGGTCAACACCAGTGCGGGCGCCCCGAGCAGGACCAGCCCCGTCGCCAGCACCGGGCGGTAGCCGAAGCGGGCCACCAACCGGGGCGTGGCCAGCTCACCCACGACCGTGGCCAGCATCAGGGCACCCGTCGCCGGGCCCGCCGCGTTCCCGCCCCCACCGGATGTCTCGGCGTAGAGCGGCACGACCGACAGCAGGAGGAAGAAGCTCGTCGAGGCACCGATGATCGACACGAACCGCAGCAGCAGCGGCGGTGTCACCAGCGGCGGGCGCGAACCGGCGTCCTGCGACGGGGAGTTGGTCGTCTTCGTCATGCCTCGACGCTAGAGTCCGAGCGGATCACCAGTAAGCTCCAATTCCATGCCTCTTGAATGGTCCGGTCTGTCCCCCGACCTGTTGTTGGACATCGACCGGGACGGCGGCGGGCCACTGCGCGCACAGCTGGAACGCCAGATACGGGACGCGATCCGCACCCAGCGGCTGCGGGTCGGCGAACGGCTGCCGTCCACCCGTGAACTCGCCCGGACACTCGGGCTGTCACGAGGGCTGGTGCAGGACTGCTACGCCCAGCTCCAGGCCGAGGGCTACCTCGTGGCCCGCCCGGGCGCCGCCACGCGCGTGGCGGCGGGCGCAGGCGTACCGGCCGCGCCCACGCCACCCGCCGCGGCGCCGCCACAGCTGCTGGCCGACTTCCGGTGGGGCGTCCCGGACCTGAGCGCCTTCCCGCTGTCCGACTGGATGTGGGCCACCCGCGATGCGGCACGCACCCTGCCGACGGCGGCGCTCGACTACGGCGACCCGCGCGGCAGCGCGGCGTTGCGCGAGGTCCTCGCCGGATATCTGCGGCGCGTACGGGCCGCCGCGGCGGATCCCGAACGGATCGTCATCTGCTCCGGCTACGCGCAGGGCCTCGGTCTGGCCCTGCAGGCCCTGGCCCGTACCGGTGTCCACACGGCGGCGTACGAGGATCCCGGCTCACCGGCCACGGTCTCCTCGACCATGTCCTGGGCCGGCCTGTCGGCGGTCCCCGTGCCGGTCGACGCGCACGGCATCGACGTACGGGCCCTGGCCGCCACCGGCGCCCGTGCGGTCGTGGTGACCCCCGCGCACCAGTGGCCCACCGGTGTCGTCATGTCCCCGGAGCGGCGGCTCGCCCTGATCGAGTGGGCCAGGCACCGGGACGCCGTGATCATCGAGGACGACTACGACGCCGAATTCCGCTACGACCGGGAGCCGGTGGGCGCCCTGCAAGGACTCGCCCCCGACCGCGTGATCTCCATGGGGACCGTCAGCAAGTCCCTCGCGCCCGCGCTGCGTCTCGGCTGGATGCTCTGCCCGCCCGCCCTCGCCGAACACCTCACCGCACACAAGCAGTTGACCGACCGCGGGTCGCCCACGCTCGACCAGCTCGCCCTGGCGAGGATGATCGAGTCCGGGCGCTTCGACCGGCATCTGCGCCGGATGCGGACGATCTACGCCGCACGGCGCACCGCCCTGGTGGCAGCGCTCGCCGCACACGCCCCCGAGGCCCGGGTGACCGGCCTGGCGGCCGGCTTCCACGCCGTCGTGCACCTCGGCGGACCGGCCGACGAGCAGACCGTCATCGCCGCCGCCCGCGCCCGCTCCGTCGGCCTCTACGGCATGCGCGCCTGCCGCACCGCGCCGACGGCACCGGAGCCACAGCTGGTCCTGGGGTTCGGCAATATCGGCGAACGCGCCCTCACCGCGGGTATCGCGGCGGTCGGCGACCTGCTCAGAGGCGAGCGGCGCGGCCCGGCCCGGCCGGGTCGGCGTTCCCGTCCCGGGCCGCCCTGACCTCGTCGTCGTGCGCGATGGCCGCTGCCCCGAGCGTGTGACCGGGGTACGCGGGGTCACCCCCAGGGCGGCCGCCCGTAGAGCGGGTCCCGTCGCCTCACGGCACCGGCACCGACGCCGCGGCCGCCGTCTCCAGCTCGACCGGGCCGACCCCGGCCCGGCGGGCCAGGGCCACCGCCGCGAGGGTGGAGTGCACCCCGAGCTTGCCGAGCACGTTCTGCATATGGGTACGGACCGTGTGCGGGGAGAGGAACAGCCGCTCGGCGACCGCCTTGCGGCCCAGACCGGCCACCATGCAGCGCAGCACCTCACGCTCGCGCGGAGTCAGCGACTCCACCAGCCGTTCGCTCTCGGAGCGGTGCTTGCGGGCGGCCGTCAGCTCCCGCAGGACACCGGTCAGCAGCGCGGGCGGCAGATGCGTCTCGTCGCGCAGCACCCCGCGGATGACGGCGAGCAGCCGGGACAGCGAGCAGTCCTTGGCGACCCAGCCGGAGGCCCCGGCCTGGAGGGCGGCGGCCGCGCGGCGCGGGTCGTCGCGGTCGGCGAGGACGACGGTGCGCAGATACGGATGGCTGGTGCGCAGGCCGGAGACCAGCGCGATGCCGTCCCGCGGCACGGCGCGCGGCACCGCGTCGCGGACCGCTCCCTGGGCGGGCACCGCCAGCAGCGGCGCGGCGAGGTCGGCGTCGGCGAGCAGCACGTCGAAGCGGCGGCCGTCGGTGGCCGCGCGGTCCAGATTGCGCAGGGCAGCGGGGGCGCTGCCCGCGGCCGCGACGTCCACGTCCTGTTCCGCGGCGAGCGCGGCCGCCAGGGATTCGGCGAAGATGCGGTGGTCGTCGACCACCAGAACCCGGATGCGTTGCACAGAGACCCCCTGTCTCGGTGAACGGACCATAGCGGGCACGACGCCCGGATTGAAGATCGCCTCCACCGCACGGCCGCCGCCGTGCCGACATGGCTACCCCACCCCGGGCGCCGTACCCGAACGGTCTCGCCCCCTGATCGGCACCGGCCCCCACCGGTGCAGGTTCCCAGCGTACGGACGGGGTGCGACGAGGGAAGGTGATTGGCGAAACTGCTCCGCCGGCCGGGCCATTCGGTGCGTGTCCGGCGGCTTCACGCCGTCCGGCGCGCCCTACGCGACGCGGTGCGCCCCCGCACTGGCGACGGCCTCGAAGATCCGCGGGGCGGCATGGCCGGCCGCCGCGAACGCCTCGCCGACCGCCGCGCCGACGGCCGCGGCAGCCGCCTCCTCGACGAGCACGATGGCCGAGCCGCCGAAGCCGCCGCCGGTCATCCGGGCCCCGAGGGCGCCCGCCGTCAGCGCGGTGTCGACGGCGAGATCGAGTTCCCGGCAGGAGATCTTGAAGTCGTCGCGGAGCGAGGCGTGACCGGCCGTCAGCAGGGGGCCGATGGCGCGGGTGCGGCCCGCGTCGAGGCAGGCGATGACTTCTTCAACGCGGTGGTTCTCGGTGACGATGTGCCGGACGAGGGCCTGGACGACGGGGTCGCCGGCCAGCCCGGCCAGCGCCTCGGACAGATGCGCATAGGGCACCTCGCGCAGGGTACGCACCCCGAGCGCCCGCGCGCCACGCTCGCAGCCGGCGCGCCGCTCCGCGTACGCGCCGTCCCCCAGCTCGTGCTTCACCCGGGTGTCGACCACGAGGAGCCGCAGCCCCTCCCGCGCCAGGTCGAACGGGACCTGGCGCCGGGTGAGATCGCGGGTGTCCAGGAACAGGGCGTGGCCCGCGGTGCAGCAGGCTGCGGCGGTCTGGTCCATGATCCCGCAGGGCACCCCGACGAAGGCGTTCTCGGCCCGCTGGGCGAGCTGCGCCAGCCGCTGCGGCTCCTGGCCGAGCCCGTACAGGTCGTTGAGGGCGAGCGCGGTGACGACCTCCAGGGCGGCGGAGGAGGAGAGTCCGGCTCCGGTGGGCACCGTGCTGTCGTAGTGCAGATCCGCTCCGCCGACCGGCAGACCGGCCTCCCGCATCGCCCAGACGACGCCGGCCGGGTAGGCCGCCCAGCCGCCCGCCCGTCTCCCGCCGCCGCCCCGAGTGGAGGCGCTTCGCGCCGCAGTATCCATGGGCGCCGGGCGCAGCTCGTCCAGGCGCAGCTCGACGATGCCGCCGTCGGCGCCGCCGGAGTGCAGCCGCAGCACCCCGTCGGTGCGGGCCGAGGCGGCGGCGAGAGTGGTGTGCGGGAGGGCCAGCGGCATCACGAAACCGTCGTTGTAATCGGTGTGTTCACCGATCAGGTTGACCCGGCCGGGCGCCGCCCAGGTGCCCGTGGGGGCGGCGCCGTACACCGCGGCGAACTGCGCGGCGGTGTGCTGAGCGCTGTGCGGGCGCTCGGTGGCCGGGACGGCGGTTCCGTGTGCGGTCATCAGGACTCCTTGGTCCGGTCGAGGTGCTGCGCGAACTCCCAGGCGTCGGCGACGATGCCGGCGAGGTCGGCGCGGGCGGGCCGCCAGCCGAGGCGGTCGACGGCGGTCTGCGCGGAGGCCACCAGCACGGCGGGGTCGCCGCCGCGGCGCGGGGCGACCACCTCCGGGATGGGGTGCCCGGTGACCTTGCGGACGGTCTCGATGACCTCGCGGACGGAGAAGCCGTTGCCGTTGCCGAGGTTGCAGATGAGGTGCTCACCGGCGGTGGCGGCGTCGAGGGCGAGGAGGTGGGCCTCGGCGAGGTCGGCGACGTGGATGTAGTCGCGGACGCAGGTGCCGTCGGGGGTGGGGTAGTCCTCGCCGAAGACGGAGATCGCCTCGCGCTTGCCCCGGGCGACCTGGAGGACCAGCGGGATCAGGTGCGACTCGGGGTCGTGGCGCTCACCGCAGCTGCCGTAGGCACCGGCGACATTGAAGTAGCGCAGCGAGACGGCGGCCAGACCGTGGGCGGCGGCCTCGCCGCTGATCATGTGGTCGACGGCGAGCTTGCTGGCGCCGTACGGGCTGGTGGGCGCGGTCTCGGCGGACTCGGTGATCGGGGTGGACGCCGGCTCGCCGTAGGTGGCGGCGGTGGAGGAGAAGACGAGGGTGCGGATGCCGGCGTCACGCATCGCGGCGAGCAGGTCCATGGTGCCGCCGACGTTGTTGCGCCAGTACTTCTCGGGGTGCACGACGGACTCGCCCACCTGGGAGAAGGCGGCGAAGTGCAGCACCGCGTCGTAGGAGGGGTCGAGCCACTTCGCCGCGTCCTGGATGCGGCCCTCGATGAAATGGGCACCGGCGGGGATGCCCTCGCGGTGGCCGGTGGACAGGTCGTCCAGCACGGTCACCTCGTGACCGGCCTGGAGCAGATGTGCTGCGACGACGCTGCCGACGTATCCCGCACCACCGGTGACCAGGTACTTCTTGCTCACTCGCTCGCTACCTCTCGCAGTCGGTCGGCCGCGGCCTCCGGCGGCACGTCATTGATGAACACATTCATGCCGGATTCGGAACCCGCGAGAAACTTCAGCTTGCCGGAAGTACGGCGGATGGTGAAAAGCTCGAGGTGAAGCGCGAAATCCTCGCGGTGCTCGGCGCGCAGCGGCGCCTGGTGCCAGGCGGCGATGTACGGCGTGCGGGCGGCGCCGGCCGCACGGGGCCCGCGGCTCGCCCCCTCCCCTTCTTCCCCACCGGCCCGTTCTTCCCCACCGTCCCGCCCGGCGAAGATCCGGTCGAAGCGCCGCAGGACTTCCAGGTAGATCCGTGGGAATTCCGTGCGCGCGGCGTCGTCGAGGGCGAGCAGGTCGGGGACCCGGCGCTTGGGGTAGAGGTGCACCTCGTAGGGCCAGTGGGCGGCGTACGGGACGAAGACCACCCAGTGCTCGCCCTCCAGCACGATCCGGCGGCCGTCGGCCAGCTCGTCGGCGACCGTGTCGTCGAAGAGGTTGCCGCCGGTGGCCGCGCGGTGGGCGGCGACCGAGGTGAGCATGCGCGCGGTGCGCGGGGTGACGAAGGGGTACGCGTAGATCTGGCCGTGCGGGTGGCCGAGGGTGACGCCGATCTCCGCGCCGCGGTTCTCGAAGCAGAAGACCTGTTCCACGCCCGGGAGTTGGGAGAGTTCCGCAGTGCGGTCGGTCCAGGCCTCCAGGACCAGGGCGGCCTGCTCCTCGGTGAGGTCGGCGAAGGAGGCGTCGTGGTCGGGGGTGAAGCAGACGACCTCGCAGCGGCCGCTGTCACCGGCGAGAGAGGGGAAGCGGTTCTCGAAGACGGCGACGTCGTAGTCGGGGGCGGGGATCTCGGAGAGCCGGCCGCCCCGGGAGGGGCACAGCGGGCACTCGTCGGCCGGCGGGTGGTAGGTGCGGGCCTGACGGTGGGAGGCGATGGCGACGGAGTCGCCGAGGAGCCGGTCGTGGCGGATCTCGGCGGCGGTGGCGACGGGGTCGAGGGGGCGGGGGTCGCGCTCGCCGCGGACCGCGTCGTCGCGCAGGTCGTAGTAGATGAGCTCCCGGCCGTCCGCCAGCCGGGTCGTCGTCTTCTTCACGGAGCTCCTCACACGCCGACCAAACACAAACAAACACAATGAAGCACAACTAAACAGCGGCGTCAATGTCAGGCGCAGCACGGGATACAGCACGGATCCACCGCAGACATTCGCGACATATCGACAAGCTCAATCACGAATCAACAACTCAACCAAACAAAAGTATTCAGTTTCTGAAGGCCCGGGCGTAGCTTTCTGTGGATTCCGATCGCGCAGAGAAGCGAGTTCCCACCATGATCACCTTGGCCGAGGGGCTACGGCTCCCCACCAACGGGCTCGATTACACGATCCTGGCCCTCTACTTCGTCGTCGTCCTCGGCATCGGATTCGCGGCGAAACGCAGCGTGAAGACGAGCCTGGACTTCTTCCTCTCCGGGCGGTCACTGCCTGCCTGGGTCACCGGTCTCGCGTTCGTCGCCGCCAACCTCGGCGCCACCGAGATCCTCGGTATGGCCGCCAACGGCGCGCAGTACGGGGCCTACACCGTCCACTGGTACTGGATCGGCGCCATCCCGGCGATGGTCTTCCTCGGCCTGGTGATGATGCCGTTCTACTACGGCTCGAAGGTCCGCTCGGTGCCGGAGTTCCTGCTGCACCGCTTCGGCCCCTCCTCGCACCTGCTCTCCTCGGTCATCTTCGCCGTCTCCTCCGTACTGATCGCGGGCGTGAACCTGTACGCCATGGCGATCGTGCTCCAGGCGCTGCTCGGCTGGCCGCAGTGGGTCGCGATCGTCGTCGCCGGCTTCTTCGTCCTCGCGTACATCACCATCGGCGGCCTGTCCTCGGCGATCTACAACGAGGTACTCCAGTTCTTCGTCATCCTGGCCGCGCTGATCCCGCTGACCGTCGTCGGCCTCAAGCGCGTCGGCGGCTGGGACGGCCTGACCGACTCGCTCTCCTCTTCACACGGGGACGCCTTCCTCACCGCCTGGAAGGGCACCGGCATCGGCGAGGCCAACCCGCTCGGCGCGAACTGGCTGACCATCGTGCTCGGCCTCGGCTTCGTGATGAGCTTCGGCTACTGGACCACCAACTTCGCCGAGGTGCAGCGCGCGCTGTCCGCGAAGAACCTCTCCGCCGCCAAGCGGACCCCGCTGATCGCCGCCTTCCCCAAGATCTTCATCCCGCTGGTGGTGGTCGTCCCCGGCCTGATCGCGCTGGTCATGGAGCCGACGCTGGGCAAGTCCAAGGACGGGCTCCAGTACAACGACGCGATCCCGGTGCTGATGCGGGACCTGCTCCCCAACGGCGTCCTGGGCATCGCCGTCACCGGCCTGCTCGCCGCCTTCATGGCCGGCATGGCCGCCAACGTCTCGTCCTTCAACACGGTCTTCACCAACGACATATGGGCGGCGTACCTGAAGAAGGGCCGCGATGACGCGCACTACCTGAAGACGGGCCGGGTGGTCACCGCGGTCGGCGTGCTGATCGGCATGGGCACCGCCTTCATCGCCTCATCCTTCAGCAACATCATGAACTACCTCCAAACCCTCTTCTCCTTCTTCAACGTGCCGCTGTTCGTCGTCTTCATCATCGGCATGTTCTGGAAGCGGACCAGCGCCGCGGCCGGCTTCTGGGGCCTGCTCTCCGGCACCGCGGCCGCGATGGTCAACTACTTCTGGCTCTACAAGCAGGGCATCATCGCGATCCCCTCCGACCAGGGCGCCAACTTCGTGTCCTCCATCGTCGCCTTCGTCGTCGGCGCGCTCGTGATGTTCGTGGTCACCCTGTTCACGCAGCCCAAGTCCGCCGAGTCGCTGGCCGGACTGGTCTACGGCACGAGGTCCCCCGGCATGGCGGAGCTGCCGGCCGAGGGCGACGACGCCTGGTACCGCAGGCCCGCCCTGCTGGGCTGGGGCGCCGTCGTCCTCGCCGCCCTCTGCTACCTCCCGTTCTCCCTCTGACCTGCCTGAACCAGCGGAGTTGACACACCCATGAGTGACTACCAGCACGAGGTCGAAGAACTGGAGCGCGAATCGGCGACCGCCGCGCGGCTCTTCGACGTACGGCGCATCATCGGCGGCCTGTTCACCGTCTACGGCGTGATCGTCACCATCGCCGGACTGATGGCCACCGACGCGGACCTGAAGAAGGCCCAGGACATCAACATCAACCTCTGGACGGGCCTGGGCATGCTCGCCCTCGGCCTGTTCTTCCTCATCTGGCAAACGCTGCGGCCGGCGGTTCCGCCGACGGCGGGGGAGCTGGGGGAGGAGGGGGGCGGCGGTCCTGAGGCGGGGGTTGAGGGCTGAGGGCTGTTGCCGGGGAGTGGGCCGAGAGGGGCGCGGAGGGCCGGGGCCGTTAGGCGGGCGGCGGCCCCTCGCGGGGCTGAGGGCCGCTACCCCGGCGGCGGCACCGGGGCGTCCGGCCCCACCGAAGCGTCCGGCCCCACCGGTGCGTCCGATCCCCCCGGTCCGCCCGGTCCCACCGCCGTGGCGCGCGCGGTCTGCCCACCCGCCCGGTCCAGCAGCCCCGTACGCGCCGCCAGCGCGGCGGCCTCCAGCCGGGAGCCCACCTCCAGCTTCATCAACACCCGCTGGACATGCGTCCGCGCCGTACTGGGCGCGATATCCATCCCCGCCGCGATCAGCCGGGTGTCCTCCCCGTCCGCGACCCGCATCAGCACCTCGACCTCCCGCGGGGTGAGCAGCTCCAGCAGCCGCGCCCCCTCGTCGTCCGGCTGCGCCGCGGGGTGCAGCAACTCCTCGAAGGCCTGCTGCAACAACTGCGGCGACACCGCCGACTCCCCCGCCCGCGCCTTCATCATGGCGCGCTCCACGCCCTCGATCCGCTCGTCATTACGGACATAACCCGACGCCCCGGCGGCAAAAGCAGCAGCGATCCCCCGCGGGCTGGGCACCGGCCCCAGCACCACCACCGCGACCTGCGGCCGCTCCTTCTTGATCCGTACGACCGGATCGAAGGCCCCCGGCCGGGCCGGCGCGGCGGTCCCCAGCAAGCACACCTCGGGCGCCCGGCTCACCACCAGGTCCGCGGCCCCCGCACTCGGCGCGGCCGCCGCCAGCACCCGGTGCCCGCGCAGTTTCAGCGCCGAGGCGAGCGCCTCCGCGAGCAGACGATGATCGTCGACCACCATGAGCCGCACGCCCATCGAGCAACCTCCCCCGCTCCGGCGGGCCCCGGCGCAGCCCCCGGCCGGGCCGCTTGTCCCCGGGAAGCTACACGCTCGGCTGCAAGAGCGCGCCCCCTACCCGGAAGAAGCCCCCCGGAATGCTGGAATCCCGGCCATTCGGGGCCGATTGGCGCGCTTTCGGTGGGGGTGGGGGCGGGGCTCTCACGGGCCGGACTCTGCCGACGCACGGGGCGGAGAGGGCGCAACGGCGTAACCCGGCTGCTCTCGCGCGGAGTTGAGACCGCCCTCCCTGAGGCGCCACCCATGGCAAGCAGCCTCGGTCACCACACCGGGCGCGCCACCGCCATTTCCGCTCTTCGAACTCCACCCCACTCCAAACTAATTGAATACAAAAGAAACCAGTGGCCGGTTTCCCGGCGGAGCGTCATCGCCTGCATTGTCAGTGCCGTATGCGAAAGTTGGTTCGACAGTTGAGCTGAAGCCGGGGAGGGAGCCAGCCGTCATGTCATTGGCCGACGAAGTAGCGGCAGCACACGCAGGAGATCCAAATCCGGCCGCACTGGTGGGTGAGTTCCGCCGGACGCCGGTCCTGGTACCGCTTATCAACGACTCCCTCATGTCGGCAGAGTTGTCCGGTATCCGCTGGTTGTATGCCTTCTCCGACGAGCAGGAACTGGCTCGCTTCGCGGCGTCCCGTGGCGCCGCTCCCGACACCGAGCTGCCCTACGCCCGCGCCGTCGGCGCACGTCTCCTGGACGTCGTCATCCCCGCCATCGAGGGGCCGGCGGGCGTGGTGCTCGACGCGGGAAGCGAGCAGGGGATGGTGTTTCCGCCGGTCAGCGGCATCGTGCCGGACTCCGCGGCGATCGACCTCGCCGAGCCGGGCCCCACCGCAAGCGGGCCCGGAGCACCCGTGTCCGGGGGTGCGGCATGACATCCGCCGAGGGCTACGAGCTCGACCCGAATGCCATGAAGCAGGTCACCAAGGGCATCCATGACGCCATTGCGGAGCTGAAGGAACTGGGCTTTGACATCAACGCCCAACTCGGCCAGGGATTCGACAAGCTGGCTCTTTCCGGCATGGAGAGCGGGCACGCCGGCGTGAGTTCCGTCTTGGATTCGTTCTGTGAACGCTGGGGCTGGGGCGTTCGCCTGCTCATCCATGAGGCCAACGAATTCGCGCGCCGGCTTGATTTGTCGGCCGGTCTCTATCACGAGCAGGAGCAGTACGTTTCGACGACTTTGAAGGTCGGGGCGAATGCGCTGCTGATGGGGGACCCCACCATGACGGAGGAACGGCTGAAGGACCGGACGTGGAAGCAGGTCCGCGACGACAACGCATTCACCCAGTTCGACGACGCGGACTGGGACCCCAACTCGACCAATTCCCGCAAGGCCTTTCGGGAAATTGACCAGGCCGCGCAGCAGACCGGCGAGGACTTCTCGACGTCCAAGTGGGCGGGCGACATAGACCACAACTGGGCCCTGCGTCCACTGAAGATGACCCGCGACGCCCCGTCGCAGGCCAACGACCACGACGGGTCCTGAGACACCGTTGCACAGCCACCACTGCACATCCATTGCTGCACAGCACGACTCGGGGGTTAATTACTGATGGGCGTCGGCGACTTCATCAATTCCGCAGCCGACAAGGTCGGCAACGCCGTCGACGGCGTGAAGGAGGCGGCCGGTGAGGTCGTCGACTCCGCCACGGACATGACCGCCGACGCACTCGACTACGTCGGTGCGGACGGCGCGGCCAAAGCCGTCCGCTCGGCCGGTGACGACGTCGCCGATGCGCTGGGCGCGCAGGTCGACGAGCGGCAGCTGGGCGAGAGCGACGACCCCAAGGAGCTGATCCACGGGGACGTCGCGAAGATCAACGAATCCGCCGCCCATCTGAAGGACTTCTACGCCGCCTTCGAACGCGTCGGCCAGGGAATCCGCAAACTGGACGCCGGATCGTGGAAGGGAAAGGCCGCCGACAGATTCCACGAGAAATTCGACGTACACCCCAAGCAGTGGATGCGCACCGCGGACGCCTGTGAGGCGGCGTGGAAGGCCCTCGACTCCTACGCGGATACGGTCTCCTGGGCGCAGAAGAAGGCCCAGTCGGCCATCGACGCATGGCACGCGGCCGAGAAGAAGACCATGAAGGCGTTCAAGGCGTACAGCCACACGGTCGACACGTACAACGCCAAGGCAGACGCGTACAACGCCGCACTGGACAAGGGCTCCGACCCGGGGCCCAAGCCCGACAAGCCCGGTGACTTCCACGACCCCGCTGAGCAGGATCGCGAGGCGGCGCGGGACATGCTGAAGAACGCCCGCAGCCAGCGCAACGAGGCCGCGGAGAAGGCGCAACACGCCCTCAAGGACGCCTTGGAACACGCCCCGCAGGCACCGAAGTTCACCGCAGAGGCGACGCTCGATGTCACGGACGGCATCGCGGCCGGCGGCATGAACCTGATGCACGTCGTCGGCGGTGTGGGAAAGGCCCTTGTCGAAACGGTCAATCTGGGCCGCATGGTGAACCCGCTGGAACCGTACAACCTCGCCCACCCCCATCAGTACATGGCCAACGTCTCCAAGATCACCCTCGGCCTGGCCAGTACCGCCGCCCACCCCGGGCGCCTGGCCAAGGGGATGCTCGGCGAGGGCTGGGGCAGCGACCCCGGGGATGCGCTTGGGGGCGTCATCGGCAACCTCATCGGCGCCAAGGGCGTCGGTGCCGTCGGCAAGGGCGTGATGAAGGCGGGGGCGAAGGACGCGGCGAAGGGGGCCGCACGGACGGCCGCCAAGGAGGGCGGCAAGCGCACCGTCATGGACCGTTTCCGTAAGCTCTGGTCCAGGGAATGCGAAAGCGACCCCATCGACATGGCCACCGGCCGTATGGTCCTTCCGCAGACCGATATCACCCTCCCCGGGAGCCTCCCCCTCTCCTTCACCCGCACCTTCGAGTCGTCCTACCGACAAGGCCGCTGGTTCGGCCCGACGTGGATGAGCACCGTCGACCAGCGTCTGGAGATCGACGCCGAGGGCGTCATCCTCATCGGCGACGAGGGCGATTTCCGCCTCTACCCGCACCCAGCCGTCGGCGTCCCCACCCTCCCGGTCGAGGGCGACGGCCACCCCCTGGAGCGCACACCGGACGGCGACTACCTCCTCACCGACCCGGTCACCGGCACCCGCCGCTACTTCACCACCTACACCGAAGACCTCGCCGTCCTCGACGAGATATCCGACCGCCGCGGCAATCACCACACCTTCGACTACACCGAAGACGGCACCCCCACCGCCATCACGCACAGCGCGGGCTACCGCCTCCTGCTCACCACCGAAGAGGGCCGCATCACCGCCCTCCACCTGGCAGGCGCGGCCCCCGACGGCTCCGACCAACTGCTGAGGACGTACGGCTACGACGCCGCCGGCAACCTCATCACCACCACCAACTCCTCCGGCCTCCCGCTCCGCTTCACCTACGACGACCACGGCCGGATCACGTCGTGGACGGACACCAACAACAGCAGCTACACCTACGCCTACGACGACGAAGACCGCTGCACCTCACAGGGTGGCATCGCGGGCCACCTCCGCGCCCAGTACACCTGGGGCGACCCGGATCCCGTCACGGGCCTGCGCACCAACCTTTTCCACAACTCCCAAGGCCAGCTCACCCGCTACGAGGTCAACGAACGCCACCAGATCGTCGCGGAGACCGACCCCACCGGCGCCACCACCCGCACCGTCCGCGACGCCAAACACCGCGTCCTGTCGACCACCGACCCGCTGGGCCGCACCACCCACATCGACTACGACGACGAGGGCCGCCCGGCGAGCGTCGTCCTCCCCGACGGCAGCCGTTCGACCACCACCTACAACGACCTCGGCCTGCCCCTGACCACCACCGGTCCGGACGGCACCACCTGGACCCACACCTACGACGCGGCCGGCAACCGGACCTCCACCACCGACCCCACGGGCGCCAGCACCACCTACACCCATGACGAGCGCGGCCATATCGCCGCCGTCACCGACGCCTTGGGCAACACCACCCGCCTCTACTGCAACAAGGCCGGTCTGCCCCTCACCGTCACCGATCCACTCGGCGCCACCACGCACTACCGCCTCGACGCCTTCGGCCGCACCACATCCGTCACCGACCCGCTCGGCGAAACCACCCACATGCTGTGGACCGACGAAGGCATGCTGGCAGCCCGCATCGACGCCACCGGCGCTACCGAGGAGTGGACCTACGACGGCGAGGGCAACCGCCTCACCCACACCGACGCCATCGGCCAGACCACCCGCTACGAATACAGCCACTTCGACCTTCTGGTGGCCCGCACCGACCCCGACGGCGTCCGCCACGAGTTCACCCACGACACCGAACTCCGCCTCACCCAGGTCACCAATCCCCAGGGCCTGACCTGGAACTACGCCTACGACGGCGCCGGCCGCCTGATATCGGAGACCGACTTCGACGACCGGGTCCTGGCCTACACCCACGACGCCGCCGGCCAACTGGCCACCCGCACCAACGCTCTCGGCGAGGTCACCGCTTACACCCGCGCCCCCCTCGGCCGCATCACAGAGAAGAACGCCGCGGGCCTGGTCACCACCTACGAGCACGACTCGGGCGGAAGCCTTCGACAGGCAGCCAACTCCGACGCCACCGTCACCTACACCCGCGACATCCTCGGCCGCGTCACCGCCGAAACCGTCAACGGCCGCACCATGACGTTCACCTACGACGCCCTGGGCCGCCGCACCTCCCGCACCACCCCCACCGGCCACACCACGACCTACACCTACGACGCGGCGGGCAACCGCACCGCCATGGACATCGCCGGCCACGTCCTCACCTTCGACCACGACGCCGCCGGCCAGGAACTCACCCGCACCATCGGCGACCACCTGCAACTCGCCCACACCTGGGACCCCACCGGCCGCCTCACCAGCCAGTCACTCACCACAGCGGCGACCGGCACCCTCCAGTCCCCCACCGGCACGGACCGCACACAGAACCCTGCCGCCGCCGAAGCACAACGAGTCCTCCACCGCGGCTACACCTACCGCCCCGACGGCCACCTCACCGCGATCGACGACTCCCACACCGGCCGCCGGACCTTCGACCTCGACCGCGCCGGCCGCGTCACCGTCGTCCACGCCACCGACTGGACCGAGACCTACGCCTACGACGAAGCCGGCAACCAAACCCACGCCGACTGGCCGGACCGGCACGCGAGCACCTCGGCCCGAGGCGAGCGCACTTACACGGGCACCAACATCACCCGCGCGGGCCGCATCCGCTACGAACACGACGGGCTCGGGCGAGTAACCCTCCGCCAAAAGACCCGCCTCTCCCACAAGCCAGACACCTGGCAATACACCTGGAACACGGAAGGCCGACTCACCTCAGTCGGTACCCCGGACGGCGCCACCTGGCGCTACCTCTACGACCCCTTTGGTCGGCGAATATCCAAACAACGCCTGGCTGATGACACCTCGGTGGTGGAGCAAATCGACTTCTCCTGGGACGGCCCCACTCTCACCGAACAAACTTCCCACATTCCTCGTACTCCACAGTCGATCACCCTGACATGGGAGTATGAGGGCGCCACTCCGCTGTGCCAAATCGAACGCAAAACATTCGACCCAGGCATCACTGACACGCCGCAACAGGTGATAGACCAGCGATTCTTCGCCATGGTCACCGACCTCGTGGGCACACCTGTGGAAATGGTGTCGGAAGATGGCGACGTCGCTTGGAGCCGGATTTCCACTCTCTGGGGTAGCACTACGTGGCCCACGTCATCAACAGCCCACACACCTTTACGCTTTCCCGGGCAATATTTCGATCCGGAAATTCGGCTCCACTACAACCATTACCGGTATTACGATCCTGAAGCTGCACGATATCTCACTGCCGACCCACTCGGGCTGGAACCTGCAGACAATCCAGTCGCATACGTAGCTAATCCAAATTCATGGATGGACCCCGATGGGCTGGCAGGGTGCAAGCCATCGCTCACCAGCCGCCTTAAATCCTTTTTCGGCGGGCGGGGCAGCGTGGAAGTAACACCCAGCCCTCCCCAGGCCCCTCGCATGTTGGGGCCAGCCTCTCCGAGCCCCGACAGGGTTGCGGACTTGTATGGGCCATACCATAGGCTCTTCTCAGAGAAGACCCAAACCCGCGCAGTGACTCAGCAAGTCCTGGATTCGGGCGAGCTGTGGGGGCGGGAGGCTAGATGGGGTGGAGATCCTATGGTGCAAGCACACCGAGGCCCCATACCAAGCACCGCCGCTCCCGGAAGTTTCGAATTCTATACCTCTGTGGAGCCTAAGCCCATCAAAAACACCCCTCCCGGTTATGTCGCCTGGGAACTCGGCCAGCAGTCAGGAGTGGGCAGCATAATGCACAATGGCGACGAGTTTGCCCGGATACCAGTTTACGTAACGGAGGTAAGGTGACATGCGAAGAATCGCCACAGCGGACTTCACTGGATCCCCCCAGAAGTACATTGCTCAACTAGACTTGACTACAGGGGAAATCGAGTCCCGCTGGGGCTCGGGCGATATAACCTGGGATGACCTTGGCGCATGGATCACCTTTGCCTTCGAATTGAACAATGGCGCGCTCGTCGCCCTAGTAAGAGAGAAGGAGAATGCGCCAGCGCCTGGATATATCCTCACAGCGATTGGAAGCACTCCCCCCAATGAAGTCCTCGTGAAATTCATGGGAGAATTCGGCATTCCCCATAGCCGTGTGACACATGAAGGAATCCCGTAACCAGCCTCCATCCACACTCCGCTTCGCTTTCCAGGTCGGCACTTCAACTCGAAAACGCAGCTTCACAACAATTTGTCTCCGGCCTTGCCGTCCCCGGGCGGGACGGCATTTTTCATCGGCCCCCTTGGGGAAGCCACGCCCACGAAGCCAGGGCAGCCATACTCTTCCCTGGCCTAAAGGCTGCCCCGCAACTCGGAGGATGGAATGGCATCCTGGATCATTCTGGTTCAGAGGAAACAGTAGCTCGACGTCCTTCTCCATACCCGCGCTCAGGATGACCGCCAGTCGTCGGACGTCATCGACGTGCTGTTGGGGGAGCGGCACATCGGGATGAGATTAGCGTGATCAAGAAGTCCCAGACCTCGGTCCTCGTTTCGGAAAAGAAGGAAGTAAGTGACTACTCCACAACAGCCACCAGGTGGTTTCGGGCAGACGCCGGGTTACGGGGCGCCGCAAGGGATGCCGCAGCCCGCCCCGCCGCCAACCGGATATCCGGCGGGGCCCGTCCCCGGCGGACCAGCCCCGTACAGACAACAGCCCCACCCCACCGGTCCGGCGCCCTACGGGCAGCCCGGGCCCTACGGAATGCCGCAGCAGGCGCCCCCGTTCGGGTACGGCGGCGGGCCGGGGATGCCGCCTACCATGCCGCCGAAGCGGAATGCCGGGAAGACGTGGGGCATTCTCGGGGCTGTGGCCGGTGTACTGGTGATCGGGACGCTCGCGTCGGCCGGGCTGTTCCGTGGTGGAGGGAGTCCGTCGGGCGGGTCCGGCGGTGGGCCGAAGTATCGGATCACGGTGCCGCAGGCGCTGGCGGGTGGGGAGTACAAGCTCGCCAAGGACATATCCCAGCAGGCCCGGAGTGCGGTGCCGTCTGACGGGGCCAACGAGCACAACATCAAGGCCGCGGGTGGGCAATACTCGTCCGGAACCAAGTCGCTGGTGATGCTGGGGCTCTACGGCGTCATTGATGATCCCGAGACGACCGTCGACCACACCATCCGCGGCATGACGCGTGACGGTAAGACGGAAGTTGCCGTGACGGAAAAGGAGTTCACGCCCAGTGGGGGTGGGGATGCGCTCACCTGCGGTGTGGATGAGCGGACGGAGATGGGGCAGAAGGTCACGCTGACGTTCTGTGTGTGGGCGGATTCAAGTACGAGCGGGAATGTCGCGGAAACCGACGCCTCGGAGCTGTCGAAGGATCCGTACTCCATCGACCTCCAGAAATTCGCCGACAAGGCGGACAAGATTCGCAGCGAGGTCAGGAAACCGCTGGGATGACTCTTCGTCGCCGCACGCAGAGCGGTTCTTGAAGGCCGCCGCCGTCGTGTGGTCACCGCAGGGCATCGACACGGTGACCACACGACGATCGGCGTTGCCCCACGAGGCACGCCTCCGCCCCTACGCCTCCTCAGCCAACTCCAGCCACCGCATCTCCAGCTCCTCCTTCTCCGTGCTCAGTTCGCGGAGTTGGGCGTCGAGGCCGGCGACCTTTTCGAAGTCGGTGGCGTTTTCGGCGATTTGGGTGTGGAGGGTGGCCTCCTTGGTGCCGATTTTGTCCAGTTGGCGTTCGATCTTCTGGAGTTCCTTCTGGGCGGCGCGGTTGACCGCGGCGGCCTTTTTGGGGGCCGTGGCCTGGGGGGCGGGTGTCGGCGTCGCGGCGTCGATGACCTGTTGGCGGCGTTCCAGGTACTCGTCGAGGCCGCGCGGGAGCATGCGGAGGGTGGCGTCGCCGAGGAGGGCGTGGACGCGGTCGGTGGTGCGCTCGATGAAGTAGCGGTCGTGGCTGATGACGATGAGGGAGCCGGGCCAGCCGTCGAGGAGGTCTTCCAGCTGGGTCAGGGTCTCGATGTCGAGGTCGTTGGTGGGCTCGTCGAGGAAGAGGACGTTGGGCTCGTCCATCAGGAGGCGCAGGATCTGGAGGCGGCGGCGTTCACCGCCGGAGAGGTCGCCGACCGGGGTCCACTGCTTCTCCTTGGTGAAGCCGAACTTCTCGCAGAGCTGGCCGGCGGTCATCTCCCGGCCCTTGCCCAGGTCGACCCGTTCGCGCACCTGCTGTACGGCCTCCAGCACCCGCAGCGTCGGGGGGAGTTCGCCGACCTCCTGGGAGAGGTAGGCCAGTTTGACGGTCCTGCCGACGACGATCTTGCCGCCGGCCGGCTGTGCCTCCCCCTGTGTACGGGCTGCCTCGGCCAGCGCGCGCAGCAGCGAGGTCTTGCCGGCGCCGTTGACGCCCACCAGGCCGATCCGGTCGCCGGGGCCCAGCTGCCAGGTCAGATGCTTGAGGAGGACCTTCGGCCCGGCCTGGACGCTGACGTCCTCCAGCTCGAAGACGGTCTTGCCGAGCCGCGAGCTGGCGAACTTCATCAGCTCGGCGTTGTCGCGGGGCGGCGGGACGTCGGCGATCAGCTCGTTGGCGGCCTCGATGCGGAAGCGGGGCTTGCTCGTACGGGCCGGGGCGCCGCGCCGCAGCCACGCCAGCTCCTTGCGCATCAGGTTCTGCCGCTTGGCCTCTTCGGTGGCGGCGATCCGCTCCCGTTCGGCCCGCGCGAAGACGTAGTCGCTGTAGCCGCCCTCGTACTCGTGGACGTCACCGCGCTGGACGTCCCACATCCGCGTACAGACCTGGTCGAGGAACCAGCGGTCGTGGGTGACGACCACGAGGGCGGAGCGGCGGGCGCGGAGGTGGCGGGCCAGCCAGGAGATGCCCTCGACGTCGAGGTGGTTGGTGGGCTCGTCGAGGACGATCAGGTCCTGCTCGGCGATCAGCAGCTTGGCCAGTGCGATACGGCGGCGCTCGCCGCCGGACAGCGGGCCGATGACGGTGTCCAGGCCGTGGGTGAAGCCCGGCAGGTGCAGATCGCCGAAGAGGCCGGTGAGCACGTCGCGGATCTTGGCGTTGCCGGCCCACTCGTGGTCGGCGAGGTCGCCGATGACCTCGTGCCGGATGGTGGCGGCCGGGTCGAGGGAGTCGTGCTGGGTGAGGACGCCGAGGCGCAGGCCGCCGTTGTGGGTGACCCGTCCGTCGTCCGCGGTCTCCAGCTTGGCGAGGATCCGGATCAGGGTGGTCTTGCCGTCGCCGTTGCGTCCGACGACGCCGATCCGGTCCCCCTCGTTGACGCCGAGCGAGACACCGTCGAGCAGGGCACGGGTTCCGTACACCTTGCCGACGGCTTCCAGATTGACGAGGTTGACGGCCATCTCACTCCTGCACTCAGACCTGCACTTCCGACCTGCACGTCAGATCGATCGACCTTCCCAGCCTAGTCGGCGTGGGGAGGAAGGCCGCCGGGAGATAAATACCTGTGGATAAGTGCGGGGAGATGAGTGGCGGGAGATGAGTATCCGTACTGATGGCAGGGCCGGCGGGCGCTCCTAGCGTGGGCCGCATGATCAACGACCCGGCTCCGGACGCTCTTCCCGTGGGCGACACGGCTTCGGAAGCTCTTCCCGACACTCTTCCCGTGCGCGACACGGCACCGTCGGTGACGGCTTCCGCCGTGGGCCGGATCTTCGCCGGCCTGCTGGTGCTGGCGTTCGCCGGGGTGACCGGGCTGTTCGCGCCGCTGCTGGTGATGGCGAGCGACAGCTGCTCCGAGGAGGACGCCCGGACGATCTGCTCCGCGAGCACCCAGCAGATCGTCGGCGGCCTGCCGGTCGGCGCCGCCTTCGTGGCCGCCCTCCTGGCGGTGGTGGGCATGGCCAACAGGAGCCCGGCCGGCTGGGGCTGCCTCCTGGCGGCGCCGTTTCTGCTGGTCGTGTCCTGGGTGGTGGCGCTGGGCCTCGCGGGCAGCTGAGACACCCGGCTCCCCGTTGTAACGTGCCGTCATGGCACCGGACATGGGCATGACGGGCAGGACAGTGGAGACGGTAGAGACGGTACGCGGAGTGGTCTACGGCCCGAGCGGGCAGCGACTGGATGTCTACCGTCCGGCAGGGGTGGCCGAGTCCGCTGGGGTGGCCGAGTCCGCTGGGGTGGGGCGGCCGGCCAGGGGCGCCGGGCCAGCCGCGGCGTCCGGCCCGGCGCCCACCGTGCTGCTCTGGCACGGCATCGGCCCCGACGAGCGGGACGTACTGGAACCGCTGGCGCGGACGACGGCGGCCCTCGGTGCGCTGGTGCTCGTACCCGACTGGCGCTCGGACGCCCCGGACGCCGGCCGGTCGCATGTGCTGGAGTCCCTGGCCTTCGCCCGTAAGGAAGCGGGCGGGCTGGGTGCCGACGGGGAGTCGCTCGTCCTGGCCGGGTGGTCGGCCGGGGCCGGGGCCGCGCTCGGGGTCGCACTGCGCCCCGAGGTCGCGGACGGTTGGCGGCCGTCGGCAGTGGTGGCCGTGGCGGGCCGCTACGACCTGCCGGCGCGCAGCACCGGGACCGCCCCGCTGGACGATCTCGCCGCGGGCCACGACCCCGGCGTGCCGGTCCATCTGCTGCACGGCACCCGCGACACCGTCGTGGACGCCCGGTACTCCCGCGACCTCGCCGCGGCACTGCGGACCGCGGGCCGGGCGGTGACCCTCCAGGAGCCGCAGACCGACCACGCGGGCGTCATCATGACCGCGTACGACCCGGCGGCGGACCGCTGCGTCCCGACGACGGCCGAGCACGCGGTGCAGGCGGGGCGGCTGGTGAGCGGGGTGCTGGCGGCGGCCGGGGCGTAACGGGAAGCGGCGAGCTCGACGCCTTGATCGAGGCGAGGTTTCCTGAACACGCTCGTCTGGGCACGCGACCACCGCGGACGCTGACGGCCCCGGACCGCGGCCGGGAAACGGCGGAGGGGCCTCCCGGAGCTGAACTCCGGGAGACCCCTCCTGTGCCCGGCGTGACCACCACTGCGGCGTCACCGCACGCCGGGCACCCTGCCCTGCCGGTTCACGGCGACTGGAAGGCGAGCCGCGCCGCGAAGCCGATGAGCAGGATTCCCGTCACCTGCTCGATCCGGGCTCTCACCCGCGGACGCCGCAGCACCTTGCCGAACTGGTCGACCGTGATCACGTACAGGCTGAACCACAGCAGGTAGATCACCGCGAACGCCAACGACAACAACAGCGCTCTGGGGAACACGTTGTGGCCGGCAGGCAGGAACTGCGGCAGGAAGGTCACGAAGAACAGGGCGACCTTGGGGTTGAGCGAGTTGGACAGGAAGCCGTGCCGCAGGTATTTCGTGTCCAGCTTCGCGGCCTCCTGGCCACCGTCCTCCGCCTTCTGGGCCATGGTGCGCCGCGCGCTCAGGAACGTCGCGATGCCCATCCACACCAGATACCCGGCGCCCACGACCTTCAGGACGGTGAACGCCGTCGCCGAGGCGACCAGCAGGGTGGAGATGCCCAGCACCGCCGCTGCCACATGAACGCTCAGCCCGAGCGCTCCGCCCACCATCGTGAGCAGCCCGGCCGCCCGGCCGCCGGCGAGGGCGTTGCGGGTGATCAGGGCCTGGTCCGGGCCAGGGATCATGACCAGGACCAGCGACGCGGCGGCGAAGGTCAGCACGGTGCGCTCCTCTCCTTCGTACGGACCGTCCGGAGTGCACCCGCCAGCGAGCGCAGGACGGCGGCGGGCTGCTCCAGCAGATAGAAATGCCCGCCGGGGAACTGCTGCACGGTGACCTCGCCCGTCGTGAGCTCCTGCCACGCCTGGAGCTGTTCGGCGGTGACATGGTCCGCGCGGCCGCCGAGCACCGTGATCGGCAGCGACAGCGGCTCCTCGGCACGCCAGGAGTAGGTCTCCAGGACCTGGTAGTCGGCGCGCAGCGCGACGGCCGCCAGTTCCCGCAGCTCCACAGAGGCCAGCACCTCCTCCGGGATGCCGCCGTGGGTCCGTGACACCGCCTCGATCAGCTCGGCGTCCGGCAGCGTGTGCAGCTCCTGTGAGGTGCGCGGCAAATGCGGCGCCGGATAGCCGGAGACCACGAGCCGCGCGGGCAGCGGACGGTCCGCCCTGCGCAGCGCCCGGGTCGCCTCGTACGCGATGAGCGAACCGAGGCTGTGCCCGAAGAAGGCATAGGGCGCACGGCCGAGCGGCACATTGGCCAGCACGCCCTCGACGAGGGTGTCCATCGAGGTGAACACCGGTTCGCTGAGGCGCGATCCACGGCCCGGCAGCTGTACGGCGTGGAATTCGGCTCCCGGCAGGCCCCGGGCCCACCGGAGGTACTCCGCGGCCGAGCCGCCCCCGTGCGGAAAGCAGTAGAGCTTGGGGGCGGCCGGCCGCGGTGCCCCGCTCACCAGCCAGCGGGGCATCGCGACGGTGTGCATGACCGCGTCACCCCTTCGCCGGGACGGGTCCGGTCAGATACCGGGCCACGCCGTCGGCCGTGAAGTGCTGGAGGACGTCCTTGGGGCGCACCCGGGCGCCCAGGTCCTCACGGAGTCTGGCGCAGATCACCAGGACGGTCGCCGAGTCGGCACCCAGCTGGTCCAGCGGGGCCGTCGGGTCGATCGTCTCAGGGGAGGTGTCGAGGATCTCCGCCAGGAAGTCGCGGAACCAGCGCACGATCCGCTCGTGGGTCAACGGGGGCATCTCGGTCATCACTTCTCCTGCGGCGGTCATCACTTCTCCTCCGGCATCAGCTCGGACGGGCCGAGCAGTTGCTCCAGATACGTATCGAGTGCCTCCACCGTCGTGTGCTGCAGAATCGTTCCGACCGGCACCGTGACATCGAACGCCGACTGCAGGTTGGCCGCCAGGCGCGCCGCGAGCAGCGAGTCGCCGCCCGCTTCCAGGAAGTCGTCGGCCATGTCCACGCTCTTCAGCCCCAAGACCTCCCGCCAGATCTCGACCAGCTTGAACTGCCGGTCGGTACGCGGTGGTTTGGGCGGACGGTTGCGCATCGAACTGCGCGCTCCCGCCTTCGCCAGGGCCTTGCGGTCCACCTTCCCGGTGCTGCTGAGCGGAAGCTCGCTCAGTGCGAGAAGCTGCGCCGGCACCATGTACTTGGCCAGATGCTCGGCGGCGAAGGAGCGCAGCTCCTCCGGGGCGAACCGGCGTCCGGTGTCCGGGCCCTGGGCGACGATCACGTCGAAGCCGACCGAGCCCGGACCGCCGGAGGTGGTGATCACCTCCGTGTCGGCGAACCCGGCGGCCGCCAGCTCCCGCTGCCACTGACCGCGGTCCAGCAGACAGTGCCCGGTACGCAGCTCGGTGTCCTCGAAGTTGTCGAAGCCCTGCTGCAGGCCCATCACCAGGTCGAACCACGGGTGGAAGGTGGTCTGCTCGACCAGCAGGAGCACGCCTCCCGGCGCCATCACGGAGCGCAGACTGTGCAGCGTGCGCCGGATCTGGCGCATGTCGTGCAGCACGCTCGCGGCGATGACCAGGTCGGCGGACTGGTTCTCGAAGCCCTGGGTCTCGGCCGGCTGGTCGAGGTCGAACAGCTCGTACCGCACGAACGGGAAGTCCTCGAAGGCGCACTGTGCCCGGTCGGTGAAGTAGCGGGAGATGTCGGTGAAGACGTACTCGGTGCGGTCGGGCGGCAGCAGCGGCAGCAGATGCTGCGTCAGCGAACCGTAACCGGCGCCGACCTCCAGCACGTTCAGCGGCCGGTCGGCGGGCCAGGCCGCCACCATGTTCCGTACGGCCTCGGTCGCGGTCGCGTAGGTCGGGCCGAAGAGCTTCTCGTAGATGCCCGGGGTCCGGTCGGAGGCGTACAGCTCGGCCGAGTGGATGCTCTGGGTCAGCACGCCGGCCAGATCACCGGCCAGGGAGAGCATCCAGTCGCTGACGTCCTCGGCAATGTCCAGGACGTCCTTGAGCACGGTCCGGGCCCGCTGCGCCAGCTCCGGGGGGACGGCGGTGGGCAGCTCCCGCGCCACCTCGTGTCCGGCCGGGCCCTGCCGCAGGAAGCCGGCCTGCTCCAGGGAACCGACCGCGCGCGCCAGCCAGCGCTCGTAGCGCGGCGCGATACCGGCCCCGCGCAGTGCCGCCGGGTCGAACGGCTCACCGGGAGAGTGCGGCAGCCCGAAGGAGCGGAAGGCGGTCGCGGCCGCGACGGCGTGGACCTCGTTGAGCACGTCCCAGGCGGTCCGCAGCTCCTCGGGGCCCGGCCCGGGGGCAGGCATCCCGGCGGTGCCGCGGAGCGCCTGCCACTGGCCCTGGCTGACCTCCTGGTCCGCGTGCTCGGTCACGAACAGCGAGCTGTCGTCCTCCGACGGCACGACATACCCGAGCAGCCGGGACGCGCCACCGTCGTCGGACGCCTTCACGACCACGGCGCTGTCGACGCCGGGGTGGCGGGCGAGGGTCGTTTCGATCTCGCCCAGCTCGACCCGGTGCCCGTTGATCTTGACCTGGCCGTCCTGGCGCCCCAGGAACTCGATCGTGCCGTCCGGCAGATAGCGGCCGAAGTCGCCGGTCCGGTAGAGCCGTTCCCCGGTGTGCGGGTGCCGGATGAAGCTCGCCGCCGTCCGCTCCTCGTCCGCCCAGTAGCCGCGGGCCAGGCCCACGCCCCCGATGTGCAGCTCACCCGCCGTCCACACCGGGCACGGGTCGAGGTGGGCGTCCAGGACGTGGAAGGTCTGGTTGCGCAGCGGTACCCCGTACGGCACGCTCTTGGCGCCCGGTTCGGTGTCGCCGATCCGGTGGTGAATCGACCAGATCGACGCCTCGGTGGCGCCGCCCAGGCTGATGACCTCGGCATCGGGCCACAACGCGCGGATGCGGTCCGGGAGATCGACCGGGACCCAGTCGCCGCTCAGCATCACCAGCCGCAGCCCCTCCGGTATCTCACCCCCCATTTCGAGGTGCTCGACCAGCATCTGCATCTGAGCCGGTACCGAGTTCCAGACGGTCGTGCCATAGGTGGCCATGACCTTCGCCCAGTGCGCGGGATCCGACCGCAGGTCCTGGTCGGGCAGCACCAGCGTGGCGCCCGCGGCGAAGGTGCCGAACAGGTCGTAGACGGACAGGTCGAAGCTGAGGTCGGCCAGGCCGAAGACGAAGTCCCCGGGGCCGACGCCGAAGCGCTCGTTGATGTCGATGACGGTGTTGAGCGCGGCGTGGTGCTCGATCATCACGCCCTTGGGCGCCCCGGTCGACCCGGAGGTGTAGATGACGTACGCCAGGTCTTCCGGCCGGGCCGGCCCCGACGGGTGCCGTAAGGAGCCGCCGGCCCGGTCCCCGCCCTGATCCTGGTCGGCGAAGACGCGCGGCACGCCCTGCGGCCACTCCAGTCCGCTCTCCAGGGCCTTGTCCGTGATGACCGCCAGGGCCTCGCCGTCCTCCAGGATGCGCGCGCGGCGCTGCACCGGGAGGGTGGCGCTGACGGGGAGGTAGGCGCCGCCGGCCATCATCGCGCCATAGGCGGCGGCGACCTGGGCGGGCCCCTTGTTCAGGGTGATGCCCACCAGCCGGTCCTGCAGACCGGAGTCGCCGGCCTGCTCGGTGAGGCGCCCGGCGATGTCGTGTGCCTGTGCGGCCAGTTCGCCGTAGGTCAGGGTGCCGGCGTCGCTGAGTACGGCGGGGCGCTCCGGGTGGCGGGCGGCCATGTCGAGCAGCGGTTCGTGGAGCAGTCCGGTGGGAGCCCGGCCGGCGGTGTCGTTGGCCTGCTCGCGGCCGGTCAGCTGCCGGGACGGCAGGGTGACCCGCAGCTCCTTTTCCCACAGCGAGTCGTCGGAGGCCAACTGCTCGACCATGCCGCAGTACGTGGCGAACATGTCGTCCAGGAGCCCTGCGGGGAAGAGTTCCTCCACGCAGTCCCACGTCAGGTTGAGCGACCCGGTGATGTCGACCACCTGGTGGTCGAGCCATACCTGCGGGGTCTGGCTGATCCGGTAGGAGATGTCACCGAAGCTGTCCATGGCCTGCGAGACGTCGGCGGCGGTGCCCAGCCCGCTGGTGAACACCACGGGCATCGTCTCGAACCCGTCCTGCAGTCCGAGCCGTCGGCGCTCGCGCAAGGTCTGCAGGGCGCTGACGTGGCGGTGGCGCAGATCGCGCTGGAGCTGAAGCTGGGTGGTGTTGACGCGCTCTTCGAGGGGCCTGCCACCGCTGGCGTCCATCTCCAGCAGACAGATGGAGGTGAAGTCGCCGACCACCCGCCGCAGGTGGGGGTGCAGGCTGCGGTGTCCGGCGTCGTCCTCGGTCAGCAGCAGTGGCAGCCGGTTGAACAACGTGAGGTTGAGGGTGAAGCGCCGGGTCCCGCTCCAGGCCGCCAGCACTTCGGAGAAGACCGTGGCCAGCACCGCGGTCGGGGTCAGGCCGCGGTCCTCGCAGCGTTCCTGGAGGCGCTTCCAGTCCTCTTCGGGAAGATGGAACTCACGGTGCGAGAAGCGGGGTTTGTACACGCTCACCGGGGACTTGGCGAGCGGGAGGTCCGGCGGAGGGGCCAGGGTCTGTGCCCGGCCGGTCCAGTACTCCAGTGCCTTCTGGTGGCGGGGTGCCTGGCTTCCCCGCTCCAGCTCCAGCGCGTAGTCGCGGAAGGTCACATCCACCGGTTCGAGTTGGTGGTCGGGGTCCACGTACAGCGCACTCCACTCACTGAAGAGCAGCGTGATGCTCGCGAGGTCGACCATCAGCAGGTCGAGGCTGATGTGGATGCGGTCGTAATCGGCGAGACGGGTGAGCCGGATGTCGAACAGCGGCCAGTCCGCGGCGGTGTAGACGTGATGTGACATCTCCTCGCGGATGCCGTCGAGGGTGCGCTCCGCTTCGTCCGCGGGCAGCGAGCGCACATCGGTACATCGAATCCGGAAGTCGGGGACCTGTTCCAGGACACGTTGCTGGCCGTCCTCCGCCACGACGGCCCGCAGCATGTCGTGGCGCGCTATGAGCCGGCACCAGGCGCTGGAGAGCCGGTCGAGGTCCAGCCGGCGCCCTTCCAGTTCGAAGTAGGCGTGCGGAGCCACGTTCCCCAGAACGAAGTTGGGGCCCCGGCCAACCCAGTAGGCGTACTGGATCTCGGTCAGCGGAAACTCTTGAAACCTCTCTTCGGGGACGGTCGCGTCCGAAGGGGCGGTATTCATAGATCTCCCTCTTGGTTACACGGTTGCCGACGGCTGTGTATGCGCCTGGAACCGGTTTTGCTGCGGGCAGGCTTGCGGGCAGACTTCGGAACGAAAGGTGAAGTGCAAATCGCCGGATTAATCGCATTCATGACAGCAGTTCGGATATAATTCACCAATCAACATTGGGCCGATATCTTGCCATGGCAAACAGAGCGTACCTGGGAGGGACTGCACCCCGAAGAAGCCGAAAACCTTTGGCTTGATCATTACGCACGGTTGCCGCGCATCCTTGCCGGAACGGATGCCGCACAGGCGCGCTCGCAATACGTGTGAACTGGGCGTACGAGCAGCCCTGGCGCTTCCCGGGGCACACAAAGGGCGACCCGAATGGGACGCGAACCACGGGCAGGGGTGACCGATTCTTTTCGCCGAAACATGGCAAAGCGAACAAGCGGCGGCGCGCCAGCCGGCATCGGACACATCGCAGCAGTAGCGGTAGCAAGAATTCCGGATAGCCTTCCGCCCCAGCTCAAGGCCGGGAGCAGCAGGGCCCCTACGCCAGGGCGGAAGCTCCATCGATAGGCCCGCCAGGGAAGCGTCCCGGTAATGCCGGTATCCCTGCCCAATCACTACCCAATCACTATCCAGTCACTGCCCAATCACTGTCCATACGCACACCACTGGCGCTTGGGCAGTCGCACGACGGTGGCGTCTAAATTATCGCCGCAACTGACTTCCGACTCACACGGCAGCACCGGTTACGTCCTACGCGTCGAGGAGAACAGGGTGAAGCCGGCGACTAAGGATCCATTCACGGGGAAGAGCAACTCGTACAGCCCGGGGAAGGAATACGCGGTAGACGACGTTCCGTGCACCCCCGTGGCATTTCGCGGAAAAGCGGCAACCGGCCGCTGCTCAGCGGTGACCGCAAGCCGGTAGTCGCGTCGTTCCGCCCGTCCTCCGTGCCGGGGCCAAGTGAAGGAGCGGCCCGTAGGAAACGCGCCCCAGGAACGGCTCGAAATCCTCTGTCAAAACGACATGGAACCGATGCACTGGGTGGGGTGGCGGGTGCGTGCTCGGAGTCCGGTTCGGCCCGGGCGGCAAGTCGGCCCGGAATTTCCTGCGCATCGTTCAGCGCTTGGTTCCAGCCGGAACTCTGTCGGTCAGCGGCGGCCACCTCCACCCGACGACCAGGTGTTGAGCCTCCGTACGGCCTCCTCCAGCTCCCGGCGCCGGGCCTCCTGCTCTCCGGGTTGCCGCGCCTCCTCCGACGGACGGACGCCGGCCCGGACATACGGCCGGACGAGCCTTCCCAAGGCACGTCGGACGAGGCCCGCCCCACCCTTCAACGGGCGGCCGCCTTGCGGAGAACCTCAGCGAGGCGGCGCGCGGTGGCCGCGTTGCAGTTACCGAGCGCGACCAGCGAGACGCTGTAGACGCCCGCGAAGCCGGGCAGGTCGACGCCGAGCGACGGGAGCGTGATGCCGTTGGCCTGCAACGCGGTGCGCAGCTCTTCGGCGCTTTCGTGCACGTCGTCGGGGAGAGAGCGGTCGAGGGGCATGGGCCCCGCCTTTCTGTACGCATAGCAACGAACCACTTACAGAGTGACGTCACGCGGCGTAGCGTGAAAGGGGGTTGGGCTTCCGGCCGCGGTCCGGGGAATGCGCGGTATGACGTGGTGGAGATGTGGGGACCGCCGGGGCTCGTCCGCGACGACTGTGAATCAGCTACACGTACGGCGGTGAACCGTTGCACGACGCAAGGACATTGACGGATCGGCAGGAGTCCCCACTTTCTACGGCAAGGAGCTGCGCTACCAGCGCGAGTTGGCCGGGCTCACGCTCCAGCAACTGGTCGAGGGCAGCTTCTACGGCCAAAGCCACCTCAGCGAGATCGAGCGCGGCGAACGCCGGATGCCGCTGGACCTGGCCGAGCACGTGGACAAGGCCCTCAAGACGGATGGCTTCTTCCAGCGGTGCTGCGAGGACGTGCGGAAGGCCAGGCGGACGGGGCATGCCGAGTACTTCGAGCGGGCGTTGGAGGCGGAAAAGTACGCGGAAAGCATCGAGGAGTGGTCCCCGACCGTCGTTCCTGGCTTGTTGCAGACCGAGCCGTACACACGGGCAGTGGCGCAGGCAGCACACCCACTGGCGTCCGACGCGGAAGTGGACGAGAAGGTCAACGCGTCTACCGCGCGGGCCTGCCTGTTCGAGCGCAACCACAAGACCCCGGAGTACTGGGCAATCCTGCACGAGTCGCTGCTGCGCCACCCCATCCTTCCGCCGGAAGCTGCGGCCGACCAGCTCGATCGCATCTCAGCGTTGGCACGGAGCCGCCGGATCGTTCCACAGATCCTTCCGTGGAACTGTGGACCGCATCCACTCATGCCCAGCACGGTCATGATCATGGCCTTCCCGGACGCCCCACCGCTGGTCTACACAGAAGCGCAGTACAGCGGTGACACGATCGACGATCCAGTCCTCGTGAAGAAGTACCGCAAGGCATACGATCGGCTCAGGGCCGTCGCGCTGCCGCCGGAGGCGTCCCTCGCCATGATCGAGGAAGCGGCTGAGGATTTTCGAAATGGCAAACAGCCACGTTGACTTGAGCACGGCCGTCTGGCGCAAGAGCAGCTACAGCAATGGCGACGGCGGGAACTGTGTAGAGGTCGCCGACGACTTCCCCGGCATCGTCCCCGTCCGCGACTCCAAGGACCCACACGGACCGGCGCTCATCTTCCCGGCCGGCGCCTGGTCGTCCTTCGTCACCGCCGTCAAGGACACTGCCCTACCGGGCATCTGAGTTCGCTCAGCTCAGCGACTTCTCGATGGCCTCGAAGATGTCGGCGTCGGTCTCCTGCTGCCAGGCCGGAAGGTCGGGCCAGTCCGCGACGTAGCCCGGCTTCGGGTCGTCGAAGTGCTTGAACATCTGGGCTGTCCAACAGGTCGCGACAAAGCGGCCCTTCTGCTCACGGGACAGCCTGGACGTCTTCCCGTCGCTGACCTCGACGAACTGACGCACCTGCGCATAGACAGCACCGGCGGCCGCGCGCTCCCACTCCGGGGTGTCGGCCCACGGCGTGACGTAACCGGCCTTCGGCTCCCCGGGGAAGTGCTGGTGTACTCCCGCAATCCAGGTTTCCCGGAAGAGTCGTGCGCCCTCGGTCTGCGACATGTCATCCCTCTCGTCACGGCGTCGTCAGCGCGGCGATCTCCGCCCGCAGCTCAGCCACGCGCTGATCGCGGCTCAGGGGGCCGAACTCCTCGCACAGGTCTCGGAGTCTACGGGCGATGTATCCGAAGGGTGAGGCATGAGGCACGAGCCAGAGGGCCAACCACCCGCCAGCCGCGTCCCCAACCTCACAGGGCAATACACCTAGACCACCCGCGCCCCCTCCGCCGGCCCCTCAGCCACCCGTACCTGTCGGCACGTCCCCGACGCCATCAGCGCCGACGCGACGACCTCTGCCGCCTCCGCGTCCTTGACCAGGAAGGCGGTCGTCGGCCCCGAGCCGGAGACCAGGGCGGCCAGCGCACCCGCCGCAGTCCCCGCCTCCAACGTCTCGGTCAGCGACGGCCGCAGGGACAGTGCCGCGGGCTGGAGGTCGTTGGACAGGGCCGAGGCGAGGGCCGTGGCGTCGCCGGACTCCAGAGCGGCCAGCAACTCCGGCGCCGCCTCCGGCTCCGGTACGTCCGTCCCCGCCGTCAGCCGGTCGAACTCGCCGTAGACGGCCGGGGTGGAGAGGCCGCCGTCGGCGACCGCGAAGACCCAGTGGAAGGTGCCACCCACCGGCAGGGGCGTCAGCAGCTCGCCGCGTCCCTTCCCCAGCGCCGCCCCGCCGACCAGGCTGAACGGGACGTCGCTACCCAACTCGGCGCAGATGGCGAGGAGTTCGTCCCGCGAGGCCCCGGTGGACCACAGGGTGTCGCAGGCCAGGAGGGCGCCGGCGGCGTCCGCGCTGCCGCCGGCCATGCCGCCGGCGACGGGGATGTCCTTGCGGATGTGGAGGTGGACGTGCGGCTCGATGCCGTGGCGGGCGGCGAGGAGTTCGGCGGCGCGGGCCGCCAGGTTGGTGCGGTCCAGCGGGATCTGGTCGACGTCGTGGCCCTCGGCGGTGATCCGGAGGGCGTCGGCGGGGGTGGCGGTGACCTCGTCGTAGAGGCCGACGGCGAGGAAGACGTTCGCCAGGTCGTGGAAGCCGTCGGGGCGGGCGGCGCCCACGGCCAGCTGGACGTTGACCTTGGCCGGTACGCGGACGGTGACCGGGGCGGCGGTCATGTCGGTCGTGTTCGTCGTGTCGGTCATGCCTGCTCTCCCCCTGGTGCCTGCTCTCCCTCTGGTGCCTGTTCTCCCCCTGGCCCCTGTTCCCCTGGTGCCTGTTCTCCCCCTGGCCCCTGTTCCCCTGGCGCCTGTTCTCCCCCTGAGGTGTGTGCTCCGCGCGACTGCCGGATGCCGGGCGCTCCGCCCGGGCCCTTGTGCTCGGCGATCCGCGCGAACTCCTCGACGGTCAGCGCCTCGCCGCGGGCCTGCGGCGAGACGCCCGCGGCGACCAGGGCGGCTTCCGCGGCGGGGGCCGAACCGGCCCAGCCGGACAGTGCGGCCCGCAGCGTCTTGCGGCGCTGGGCGAAGGCCGCGTCGACGACGGCGAAGACCTCGTCGCGGCTCGCCGTGGTCTCGATCGGCTTCTCGCGGCGGACGAGGGAGACCAGGCCGGAGTCGACGTTGGGGGCGGGCCAGAAGACGTTGCGGCCGATGGCGCCGGCCCGCTTGACCTCGGCGTACCAGTTGGCCTTCACCGACGGCACGCCGTAGACCTTGTTGCCGGGGCGGGCGGCCAGCCGGTCGGCGACCTCGGACTGGACCATGACCAGGGTGCGGTCGATGGTGGGGAAGGTCGCGAGCATGTGCAGCAGCACCGGCACGGCGACGTTGTAGGGGAGGTTGGCGACCAGCGCGGTGGGCGCGGGGCCGGGCAGCTCGGTGACGTGCATCGCGTCGCTGTGCACCAGCGCGAAGCGGTCGGCGCGGTCGGGCATCCGGGCGGCGACGGTGTCCGGCAGCGCGGCGGCCAGCACCTCGTCGATCTCGATGGCGGTGACCCGGTCGGCGGCCTCCAGCAGGCCCAGGGTCAGCGAGCCGAGACCGGGGCCGATCTCGACCACGACGTCGTCGGGCCGGACCTCGGCGGTCCGGACGATCCGGCGGACGGTGTTGGCGTCGATGACGAAATTCTGGCCGCGCTGCTTGGTCGGGCGGACGCCCAGCGCGGCGGCCAGCTCGCGGATGTCGGCGGCGCCCAGCAGGGGTCCGGGATCGTCGGTGGTGCTCTTGCTCATGCCACAGCCTCGTTGCGCTCGTTCACCCGTGAAGCTTACGGCCGCAGACCGGCCACGGGCTCGCCCCCCTTCGGATGTAGAGCTTCTTGGCGCGGTAGGTCTGTTCCTGCGGGGTGGCGTCCTGCGGCCGGCCGTGGCCGCCGAGGGCTCGCCAGGTGCCGACATCGAACTGGTAGAGCCCGCCGTAGGTGCCGGAGGAGTCCACGGCGTTCGGCCGGCCGCCGGCCTCGCACTGGGCGAGCGCATGCCAGGCGAGGTGATCGGCGCCGCGTACGGACGTGGGCAGCTCCCGGATGCCGAGGTGCACGATCTGCGGGCGCGGGGCGCGCACGACCTCGCTGTGCAGCCGCTTCGGCCGCTGTTTGACCCCGTTGACGGTGCGGACCCGGTAGGTGACCCGCCGGACCCCGGGGTGGCCCTGCTGGACGACGACCACGGTGCCGCGGGCCAGGCGGGCGTCGGCCCGGTGGATCGTGCGGAAGGGGATGGTCCGGTCGCGGACTTCCTTGGAGCCGGTGATCCGCAGCACCGAGAGGGTCTGGCCGTCGTGCGGGAAGCTGTCCGGCGGCACCGAGGTGGTGTCCTGGCCGCGCAGTGCGAGCCCGGCCTCGGCCAGGGCCTCGCGGACGGTGGCGGCGTTGGTGCGGAGGTGGTGGGCGCGGCCGTCGGCGACGATCGTCACCGCGCGTTCGGTACGGACCGCCAGCTCCAGGCCGCGCTGCCCGATGCGCCGGGAGCGGGAGGCCGACACATAGGCGCCGTCGGCCCGTACGCCGAGCTGGTGGAGGGCGCCGGCGACGGTGTCGGCGGTGGTCCACACCGTGCGGCGCCGGCCGTCGATGGTCAGCTCGACCGGGCGGCCGTGCCGGACGACGATCTCGTCACCGCTGCTGAGGGCGGTGCCGGGGGCGGGCGCGACGATGTCGTGGGCTCCGATGTCGAGCCGTTCGTCGGCCAGCAGGTCGTCGACGTCGGAGGCGAAGGTGTGCAGGGTGCGCGGGGTGCCGTCGACGGTGAGCCGGACCGCCTTGTCGTGGGCGATGAAGGCGGTGGTGCCGCCGGCGAGGAAGGCGACGACCAGGGCCCGCGGCAGCAGCCGGCGCAGCGCTTCGGGGCCTTCGGCGCGGCGTCTGCGACGGCCGCGCGCGGCGCGGTGGCTGCTCTGCGAATGACTCACGGCGCGCTCCACATGCCCCGGCTGCGGTTGACGGCCGGAATGTAGCGGAGTCTCCGTGACTCTCCAAAGTCGACCCGCTACGGAAAGTGATCGCAGTGGGCGGATGTGGACGGGATTCGGGGGTGCGGGCGGGCTTTCCGGTGGGGTGTACGGCCTCCGCGGGGGCTGCCGGAAAGCCGCCGCGAACCGTCAGTAACCGAAGGCCCGCACCGTGTTCGCCGCGACGGCGGTGGCCATGGCGTCCTCGGTCATGGCCGTGACCTCGGCCATGGCCCGCAGCGTGACCGGAATGAGGTACGGGGCGTTGGCCCGTCCGCGGTACGGGGCGGGGGTGAGGAAGGGGGCGTCGGTCTCGACCAGGACCAGCTCCGGCGGGGCGACGGCGAGGGCGTCGCGCAGGTGCTGGGCGTTCTTGAAGGTGACGTTGCCGGCGAAGGACATGAAGTAGCCGGCCGCGGCGCAGATCTTGGCCATCTCGGCGTCGCCGGAGTAGCAGTGGAAGACGACCCGGTCGGGCGCGCCCTCCTCGCGCAGGATGCGCAGTACGTCGTCGTGGGCCTCGCGGTCGTGGATGACCAGGGCCTTGCCGTGCCGCTTGGCGATCTCGATGTGGGCGCGGAAGGAGGTCTCCTGGGCGGCCATGCCCTCGGGGCCGGTGCGGAAGTAGTCCAGGCCGGTCTCGCCGACGCCGCGGACCTGCGGCAGGGCGGCCAGCCGGTCGATCTCGGCGAGGGCGGCGTCCAGGGCGCTGTCGCCGCCGGGCTCCCGGGCGCCCTGCCGGGACCATCCTCCCCCAGCCCTGGGGGGCTGGGAGGTGCCCCCAGGGTCGCCGAGGACGATGCGGGGCGCTTCATTGGGGTGCAGGGCGACGGTGGCGTGCACGCTGTCGTGGGCCGCCGCGGTCTCGGCGGCCCAGCGTGAACCGTCCAGGTCGCACCCCACCTGGACGACGGTGGTCACCCCGACGGAGGCGGCCTTGGCGAGCGCCTCCTCGACGGAGGAATCCTGCATGTCCAGGTGGGTGTGCGAATCCGCGACCGCCACCCGAAGCGGTTCGGGCAGCGGCGGCGGGGTGTTCTTGTCCTGCGGTGCCATGGCCGCGATCCTACGAGGGCCGCGGCACGGACCTCACTTGCGGTGGTGCTGGAAGGGATGCAGCAGGTCGGAGAGGTGCCAGTGGTGGCGGCCGGGGTCCTTGTCCCCGGCGGCGGTGCCGGTGGCGTCCGGGTCCGCCGCGGGGGCTTCCTTCTTCTCGCCGCCGGGCCGGCGCTGATGCATGTTCGCCATCGCCTCGGAGACCATCGAGACCTGGCCGGAGCGCATGATGCGGACCACGTCACTGCCGCAGTTCACGCAGGTGGGGCAGGTCAGCGGGGACGGGACACGCACGCCGTCCGCGTAGTAGACGACATGGAGCTCACCCTTGCCGTCGACCTGATGGACTATCTCGTAGGCCTGCTCCCAGCCGTGGCCGCACCGCATACAGGCGAAGGAGTACGCCTCATGCGCGGCGGCGTCGGGCCGGGGGGCGGGGGGCTCTCCGCCGGTGGTCGTCGTGGAAACTCCGGGGGTCCTGGCGAAATCCGTCATGTGCTGCGCTCCTCTTGTCCGCTGGACAAGGTCTTCGGGAACCGGTTCGTCCCGACGTCCAGTGGACGCCTTTCCCGGTCACAAAGCAGCAGATCGACGACCGTATTGGCCCAGATTTGGCCGGGGGCAGGGAAAAGTCCCCGCCATACCGGCCAGTCCTTTACCTTTCGAGCCAGTCATTTACCTTCTGATGGGTCGGTTTTCGCCGCGTTCTTCGCCGCGACCACCGCGTCGAAGACCTCCCGCTTGGGCAGCCCGGCGTCCGCGGCGACCGCGGCGATGGCTTCCTTGCGGCGCTCCCCGGCCTCTTCGCGGACCCGCACCCGGCGCACCAGCTCCTCGGGGCCCAGATCCTGCGGCCCGCTCTCCGGGGCGCCCTCGACGACGATGGTGATCTCGCCGCGTACGCCCTCGGCCGCCCAGGGCACCAGCTCCGCCAGCGGCCCGCGCTTGACCTCCTCGTACGTCTTCGTCAGCTCCCGGCAGACCGCAGCGCGCCGCTCGGCGCCGAAGATCTCGGCCATCGCGGCGAGGGTGTCGTCCAGCCGGTGCGGCGCCTCGAAGTAGACGAGGGTGCGGCGCTCGTCGGCGACCTCGCGCAGCCGGGTGCGCCGCTCACCGCCCTTGCGGGGCAGGAATCCCTCGAAGCAGAAGCGGTCCACCGGCAGCCCGGAGACGGCGAGGGCGGTGAGCACCGCGCTGGGGCCCGGGACGGCGGTGACCCTGATGTCGCGTTCGACGGCGGCGGCGACCAGCCGGTAGCCGGGGTCGGAGACCGAGGGCATCCCGGCGTCGGTGACCAGCAGCACCCGCGCCCCGCCGGCCAGCGCCTCGGCCAGCTCGGGCGTCCGCGCCGCCTCATTGCCCTCGAAGTACGACACGATCCGCCCGGACGGCTGGACCTCCAGTGCCTGGGTCAGCCGGCGCAGCCGCCGGGTGTCCTCGGCGGCGATCACATCGGCGGCGGCCAGCTCGGTGGCGAGCCGCGGCGGCGCGTCCGCGATCTCGCCGATGGGCGTCCCTGCAAGTACCAGCGTTCCAGTCACCTCCCCATCCTCCCAGGGCGCCGGCGCGCTCCGGCCGGTCGGTGTCCCCCGGTGCGGTCCACGGCGGTCCACAGGCGGTTTCCCTACGATGGGCCGGGTGACGAGTGACACCACCGCGACCGACGCCGCCGCGCAGCACGCCCCGGAGCCGCCCGGAGCGCCCCCCGTGTGGCAGCGGCGACTGCGCCGTTTCGGGCTTCCCGCCCGCCCGCAGACCGATGTCCGCGCGCGGCTGGTGCCCGCCTTCCCCGAGCCGAGCGGTCGTCTGTGGGCCGTGTTCGGCGCGGGCCCGGAGGCCGCGGCCCGGCTGACGCGCTGGTCCGCCTGGCTGGGTCCGCTGCTGGTGGCGCTGTTCGCCGGGGTGCTGCGGTTCTGGAACCTGGGCAGCCCGCGGAAGGTGATATTCGACGAGACGTACTACCCCAAGGACGCCTGGTCGCTGCTCCAGTACGGCTACGAGGGCACCTGGGCCAAGAACGCCAATGACGCGCTGGTCGGGCATCCGCCGCAGCTGCTGCTCTCGCCCGAGCACTCGTATGTCGTCCACCCCCCGATGGGCAAGTGGCTGATCGCGGTCGGCGAGGGCCTGTTCGGGATGAACCCGTTCGGCTGGCGGTTCATGGTGGCGCTGCTCGGCACCCTGTCGGTGCTGCTGGTGTGCCGGATCGGACGCCGGCTGATGCGCTCGACGGCGCTGGGCTGTCTTGCGGGCGCCCTGCTGGCGGTGGACGGTCTGCACCTCGTGATGAGCCGGACCGCGCTGCTCGATCTGATCGTGATGTTCTGGGTGGTCGCCGCGTTCGGCTGTCTGCTGGTGGACCGGGACCGCACCAGGGGCAGGCTGGCGGGGGCACTGCCGGTAAGCCCGGAGGGTGTGGCACGGCCCGACGACGGGGTCGGCGACCGGCTGCGGCTCGGGTGGCGGCCGTGGCGGATCGCGGCCGGGCTGTGTCTGGGCCTGGCCATCGCGACGAAGTGGAACGGCCTGTACTACCTCGCGGCCTTCGCGCTGATGGCGGTGCTGTGGGATGTCGCGGCACGCCGTACGGCCGGCGCCCGGCACCCCTTCCGCTCGGTCCTGCGCCGCGATGTCCTGCCCGCCTTCGGGGCCACCGTCGTCGTCGCGCTCGCCACCTATCTGGCGTCATGGTCGGGCTGGATCGCCACCAAGGGCGGCTACTACCGCGACTGGGCGACCTCGCCGGAGGGCCGTACGGGCGCCTGGACCTGGCTGCCGGACTGGCTGCGCAGCCTGTGGCACTACCAGACCGAGGTCTACTCCTTCCACACCGGACTGACCACCCCGCACACCTACCAGTCCAACCCGTGGAGCTGGCTGGTCCTGGGCCGCCCGGTCTCCTATTTCTACGAGGACCCCAAGATGGGTCAGGACGGCTGCACGGCGGCCGAGGGCTGCGCCCGCGAGGTGCTGGCGCTGGGCACCCCGCTGCTGTGGTGGGCGGCCTGCTTCGCGCTCCTCTATGTCCTCTACCGCTGGCTGTTCAAGCGGGACTGGCGGGCCGGGGCGATCGTCTGCGCTGTCGCGGCCGGCTATCTGCCGTGGTTCCTCTACCAGGAACGGACCATCTTCCTCTTCTACGCGGTGGTGTTCGTCCCGTTCCTGTGTCTGGCGCTGGCGATGCTGCTCGGCGCGATCGTCGGGCCGCCGGGCTCGACGGAGCGCCGCCGCACGATCGGCGCGGTCGGCGCCGGTGTCCTGGTTCTCCTGATCGCATGGAATTTCATCTACTTCTACCCCCTCTATACGGGGATGCCGATCCCCAAGTCGGCCTGGCACCACCGGATGTGGTTCGACACCTGGGTATAAGGGGCGCCCATTCGACAGTTCTGTAACAGCCGTACAACAGCGCGTCACCGGACCGTGCCCGTATCGAGACTCACAGCCCTCCCGTGTCCCTTAGAGTGCGAGGCACGTTCTTGTGTGCGTATTCAAGGACGAAGCTCTGGGAGGGAATCAGTGGCATGCGCCGTGAGGTGAAGTACGGGCTGATCGGCGGATCGGTGGCCCTGGTGGCGGGAGTCGTGGGCGGCTTCACGCTGTTCGGCGGCTCTGACGAGTCGTCGCAGGAGGTCAGCTCGGCGGATGCCAAGTCGGGCGAAGACGGCACCAAGGTGCCGACCGGCCCGCTGTCGGCCAAGGAAGTGCAGACGACATCGCGGCAGTTCCTCACCGCATGGCAGTCCGGCGACGCGGCCAAGGCGGCCGGACTGACCGATGACCCGGAGAAGTGCAAGAGCGCGCTCGCGGCCCTCGGCAAGCAGGCGCGGTTCTCGAAGGTGACGCTCACGCCGGGCACCCCGGCCGGTGACAAGGTGCCGTACACCGTCGCCGCGCAGATCGACTACAAGGGCCTCAAGGCCGCGTACTCGTACCGCACCTCCGCGACCGTGCAGCGCGCAAAGGCCACCGGAAAGCCGCAGATCGCCTGGAAGCCGGCGATGATGCACCCGGGCCTGGCCAAGGGTGACGAACTGCGCACCGGCGAGGCGGAGGCACCGCCGATCAAGGCCGTGGACCGCAAGGGCGCCGTGCTGACCCCCGAGGCGCATCCGGCGCTGGCCGGGGTGCTGGACAGCCTGCGGGACAAGTACGGCGACAAGACCAACGGCAAGCCGGGCGTGGAGCTGTTCATCCACCGCGCCAAGAGCGCCAAGCCCGCCGACCAGCTGCCCGAGAAGACGCTGAAGGTGCTGTCCAAGGGGACGCCGGGCACGCTCAAGACCACCCTGGACGCCGGTATGCAGTCGGCGGCCGAGCGGGCGGTCAAGGGCAAGAAGTCCGCGTCCGTGGCCGCGGTCAAGCCCAGCACCGGTGAGATCCTGGCGCTCGCCAACTCCCCGGAGAAGGGCTTCAATCTGGCCACCCAGGGGTCGCTGGCCCCCGGCTCGACGATGAAGATCGTCACCGCGGCGATGCTGATGGACAAGGGCATGACCTCGCCGGGCAAGTCCCACCCGTGCCCCAAGTACGTGACGGTCGGCGGCTGGAAGTTCCAGAACCTCGACAAGTCCGAGATCAAGAACGGCACGTTCGCGCAGAGCTTCGCGGCGTCCTGCAACAACGCCTTCATCTCGCAGGCCAAGGACCTCCGCGACGACGATCTGACCAAGGAGGCCCGGGACGTCTTCGGTATCGGCCTCAACTGGCAGACCGGCATCCCGACCTTCGACGGCGCGGTGCCGGTGCAGAGCGACGCACAGATGGCGGCCTCGCTGATCGGCCAGGGCGGGGTGCGGATGAACCCGCTCAATGTCGCCACGCTCGCCGCGACGGTCCGGGCCGGCTCCTTCCACCAGCCGTACATCGTCTCGCCGGAACTGGACCACCGGACGCTCGCCAAGGCCCCCCGCACGATGAAGCCGTCCACCCTCAGCGGGCTGAAGTCCCTGATGAAGCTGACCGCGACATCCGGTACGGCCGCCGAGGCGATGGCCGGGGTCAGCGGTGACGTCGGCGCCAAGACGGGCTCGGCCGAGGTCGACGGGCAGAAGAAGCCCAACGCCTGGTTCACCGCCTACCGCGACGACCTCGCCGCGGCGGCCGTCGTCCCGGCGAGCGGCCACGGCGGCTCCAACGCGGGCCCGGTGGTCCGCGCCCTGCTCACCTCCGGCTGACGCGGGACGGGGCGCTGTGGGGGCGCCCCGTCTCAGTCGTCGAATCCGGTTCGCATGGCCCGTACAGCTTTCGCTAGCGTGCGGGCCATGAGCGATTCCGCGTCCGGCACCGCCCCGGGAACCCCCACCGTCATAGCGACCGGCGTGCGCGAGCGCACCTCGTGACCCCGCTCGTCGTCGCCGCGGTCCTGATGGCCGCCGTGACCCACGCCAGCTGGAACGCCATCGCCCACGGCATCCGCGACCAGCTGCTGGCCTTCACCCTGGTCGGCGGCGGCGGTGCGGTCTGCGGCCTCGCGCTGGCCGCCGTCACCCCGCTTCCGGCCGCCGGCGCCTGGCCCTTCCTCCTGGCCTCCGCCGTGCTGCACATCGTCTACCAGGCCCTGCTGATGCAGTCGTTCCGCCTGGGCGACTTCGGGCAGATGTACCCCATCGCCCGCGGCACCGCGCCCCTGGCCGTCACCGTCCTGGCCGCCGTCTTCGTCCACGAGATCCCCGACGGCTGGGCCCTGGCCGGCGTCGCCCTGGCCTCCGCCGGCCTGGTCGGGGTCGCCCTCTGGGGCATCCGCGGCTCCGGGACCAGGCCGCACTGGCCGGCCCTGGTCGCGGCCCTCGCCACCGGCCTCGCCATCGCCTCGTACACGACCGTCGACGGCCTGGGCGTACGGGCCTCCGGCAGCGCTCTGGGCTACATCGGCTGGCTGATGCTCCTCGAAGGCCTCGCGATCCCCGCCTACGCCCTCGCCACCCGCCGCGGCCGACTCCTCACCGAACTCCGCCCGTTCGCCCTGCGCGGGCTGGCCGGCGGGGTGCTCTCCGTCTTCGCCTACGGCCTGGTCCTGTGGGCCCAGACCCGCGCTCCCCTCGCCCCGATCGCCGCGCTGCGCGAGTCCTCCATCATCGTGGGCGCCGCGATCGGCGCGCTCTTCTTCAAGGAACGCTTCGGCGCTCCCCGTATCGCCGCCGCGGGCCTGATGGTCATCGGCATCGGCCTGATGCTGCACACCGGCTGAGGTACGCGGCGCGGACCGCTCAGCCGGCCGCCCGTCCGCCACGGACACGCCGCACCAGGTCGTCCGCGGCCTGCGGCCACGCCTCGTACCCGAAGGTGAAGCCCGCTTCGCGCAGCCGGCCGGGCACCACCCGGCGGCTCTTGAGCAGGAGTTCGGTGTCGGAGCGCAGCGCGAACGCGCCCAGCTCGGCCATCCACTTCGTGGCGGGCAGCCCCACCGGGACGCCCCAGGCGGCCCGCAGCGCGCGCATGAAGTCCCGCTGCGGCAGCGGGCCGGGCGCGGCGAGATTCACCGGCCCGGTCAGGTCGTTCCGGTCGACCAGGAATTCCACCGCCCGGACGAAGTCGCGGTCATGGATCCAGGACACATACTGTGCGCCGCCCGCGACCGGGCCACCGAGCCCCAGCCGCGTCAGCCGCAGCAGTACATCGAACACGCCGCCGCGATCCGGGCTCATCACCATCGCGGAACGCAGCGCGACCTTGCGGGTGTCCGGCGTGGCGGCCTCCTCCTGCGCCCGCTCCCACTCCTTGGCGATCTCGACGCTGAACGCCCAGTAGTCCGGGACACCGGGCTCCGCACCGCCCATCTCACCGGTCGCCTCGTCATGGGCCGCGTCGAACCGATGGGCGTAGACGGTGGCGGTGCTCATCTGGAGCCAGACGCGGGGCGGCCGGGCGGCCGCCGCGATCGCCTCGCCCACGACCCGGGCGGAGTCCACCCGTGAGCGCATCATCTCCTGGAGGTTGGCCTGGGTGTAACGGCAACTGACGCTGCGCCCCGCCAGGTTGATGACGACATCACTGCCGTCGATCGCCGCCGTCCAGGGGCCGGCCGTCGCACCGTCCCAGGCCACTTCCCCCGCCCCCGCCGGACGTCTGGTCAGCACCACGACCTGGTGGCCCGCGGCGGCCAGCGCACGGCGCAGGATGCCGCCCACCTGACCGGTCCCGCCGGGTATCACTATCTTCATCGGGCTCCCCCTCCTGGTCACCGGACCTGCCGGGCGCGGGAACACCGCACCCGGCACCAGCAGATGTCACCGCCCCGGGCCCCGTCAACGACGCGGGTAGACCGTGCCGTCGGGTGGTGTCTCCAGCGTACGGAGATAGCTGTCGACCGCCCGTGCCGGGAGCGGCGACTGGCACTTGCGGTAGAGCCAGTGGTCCACGGAGTCGAGGACCGCGAGCCGCCCCGCCGGGAATTCCCGCGCCATGCGCCGCGCACCCGGCAGCGGGGTCGCCAGGTCGTGTTTGGCGTTCACCACCAGGACGGGCGGGAGGGTGCCCTTGGCCCGGGCCGGCTCCGGCTCGGGCGCGGCCGGCCATCCCTGGCAGCCGAGGACCATGTCCAGGGCCTGGGAGTTGTAGCGGGCGTGCGGCGCGGCGGACCGGGCCCGCTGCCGCAGCTCGCGGTAGTCGTCCCAGTCACGGAGGCGGAAGTCGTAGTCCCGGCACAGCACGGTGCGCCAGGCGAGGTCCGGCGTGCCATCGGTCCAGTAGACCTGGCCCGTGCCGCTGTTCAGGGCGCTCAGCTGCTCAGCGGCGGTCTGCGGGTTCCACTTCCGCAAGTAGTCGGTGAGGAAGCCGGACAGCTGGTCGGCGGTGACCTTCTTCCGCGTGGGGCCGTGCCGCCCCGGTTCGACCAGCCTGCCCGCGTCGGCACGCGCGAAGAGCCCCCGGACGACGGCCTTCACGTCCTTGCCCTTCAGCGCACAGGACGTGTTCTGCGCGCACCAGTCCGCGAGCTGCCGCACCCCGCCCTCGACGGCGGCCGAACCGTCCGTGAGGAAGCGCCCGGCATCCGGCCGGGACGGGTCCATCGCGCTGTCGAGGGCCAGCGCCCGGACTTTCTGCGGGAAGAGGCGGGCGTATTGGCGGCCGATGAGCGTGCCGTACGAATGCCCCAGGAAGCTGATCTTCTTCTCCCCGAGGGCGGCGCGGATGGCGTCCATGTCCCGCGCGACGCTGACGCTGTCCATGTGGTCGGCGACCGGCCCGCTGCCCGCCCGGCAGCTGTCGGCGAGCTGCTTGTTCAGCGTGCGCATCCGCTGGAACTCGGCGGCGCTCTTGGGACGGGTGGGGATCTTCCCGGCGAGCTTCTCGTCGCACCGGAGCCCGCCACTGCGGCCGACACCGCGCGGGTCGAAGCCGATGATGTCGAAGCGGCTCCGGATGCTCTTGTCATAGCCCTCGGTCGGGCTGTCGGCGTAGTAGGCATCGTCCAGACCGCTGGAGCCAGGGCCGCCCGGGTTCGAGAGCAGCACACCGAGGCGCTTCTTGGGATCGGTGGCCTTCTGCCGGGCCACGGCGATCTTCATCGTCGGCCCGTCGGGCTTCGCCCAGTCGACCGGAACCTCCACGGTCCCGCACCGGGCCCGCTTGCTCGGGTCGGGGTAGGGCGGCTCGGCCTTGGGGCAGGCGGACCACTTGACCGCCCCCACGGGACCCGCCCCCGCCGCCGGCTCCGGACTGGCCCCCGCACTCCACGGCACCAGCAGCGACCCGGCAAGCGCCGCCACCCCCACCGAAGCCGTAAGGCCCACCCTCCGACGCGACCAGCGCACCCGGCCGTCCAAGCTCTCGCCCGACCCGCCCCCGGCCCGCCGCGAAAAGAAATCTGAAGCATTCATGCCGCCCACTGAACCGCCCCCGCATCATGGCCCTTCCATGACCGGATGATGACGACGTAACAGCTCCTGCCCGCACCCAACGACCCACGAAAACCCCCACGTTCACCTCCCCCGCTCCCGCCGAAGGCGGGCACCAACTCACAGAAGAAGAACGGCGGATCACCCGGCCACGCGGGAAACAGCCCGCAAAAGCGCCTGCGCCCGCGGATCCGCCGTAACCCCCCGCTGCATCCCGTTGGTGACGTAGCCGAATGCCAGCCCGCTCTCGGGATCGGCGCAGGCGAGCGCGCCGCCGCGTCCCGGGTGGCCGAACGAGCCGGGCGCGAGGAGCGGCGAGGCCGGCCCGTGGAGCATGAAGCCCAGGCCGAATCGGGTGTGGACCAGGAGGGTGCGGTCGAGGCCCGCGGACTCCTCGGTCCGGGCGAGGGTGAGGGTCGCGGGCGCGAAGAGCCGGGCGCGGCCGTCGACGGGGCCGATGAGCGCGGCGTAACAACGGGCCAGCGAACGGGCGGTGGCGATGCCGCCCGAGGCGGGCAGCTCGGCGGCCCGGTACGCGGGCGCGTTCTCGTCGGGGGCCGGCGAGATCGCGGCGAAGGCGCGGCTGGTGAGCGAGTCCGGATCGGCGTAGGCGTCGGCGACGGATTGCTTCGGGCGGACCCGGAGCCCGGACGCGGCGGACGGGGCCGGGGGCTCGACGGCGGCGAGCCGCCCGACGCGGGACCGCTCCGCCTCGGGCAGGCCGACCCACAGGTCGAGGCCGAGCGGCCCGGCTATCTCGTCGGCGATCCAGCTGCCGATGGTGCGGCCGGTGGCCCGCAGCACCAGCTCGCCGAGCAGCCAGCTGTAGGTCTGCGCGTGGTAGCCGTGGTCCGTGCCGGGCTCCCAGGCAGGCGCCTGGGCGGCGAGCGCGGCGGGGCCGCTGACGCCGTCGATGGCCTGGTCCGGGGTGAGCGGGGTGTCCAGGACGGGCAGTCCGGCGCGGTGCGAGAGCAGATGGCGGACGAGTACGCGTTCCTTGCCGGCGGCCTTGAACTCGGGCCAGTACGTGCCGACCGGCGCATCGAGGTCGAGCTGTCCGCGCTGGTGCAGCAGCAGCGGGACGACGGCGGCGATGCCCTTGGTCGCGGAGCGGATCACCTGGGCGGTGCCGGCCTCCCAGGGCGCGGCCGTGGCATCGTCGGACGCGTCGCCGTCCTTCGTACCGCCCCACAGGTCCACGACCTTGCGCCCGTGCCGGTAGACGGCGACCGCCGCGCCCCGCTCACCGCGCCGCGCGAAGTTGGCCATGAAGGCGTCCCGGACCGGCTCGAAGCCGTCCTCGACCGTGCCCTGGACGTCCACCACTGACTCCCGCTTCCCACTCATCCGTCGCTTTCGTGACCCATCCATGGTGCAACGCGCGGATCAGTGCTCATGACCAGGACCGCGGCCCGTGGCGTTCGTCACATGCGAACGGCGCGGGCCGGGCCGGGGAGGTCTCAGCGGTGGGTCACAGCGGGACGTCGACCGACCGCGGGTCGAAACCGAAGGGCAGCTCCAGCCGGTGGGTGCGCATCAGTTCCGCGTCGCACAGCAGCTCCTGGGTGGTGCCGTCGGCGACGAGCACCCCGCCGGAGAGCACGACGGACCGCGGGCACAGCTCCAGCGCGTACGGCAGATCGTGGGTGACCATCAGGACGGTGACGTCCAACGACCGCAGGATGTCGGCGAGTTCCCGGCGGGAGGCGGGGTCGAGGTTGGAGGACGGCTCGTCGAGGACCAGGATCTCGGGGCGCATGGCCAGGACGGTCGCCACCGCCACCCGGCGGCGCTGGCCGAACGAGAGATGGTGCGGCGGCCGGTCGGCGAACTCCGCCATACCGACCCGGGTGAGCGCCTCGGTGACCCGTGCGTCCAGTTCGGCGCCGCGCAGCCCGGCGGAGGCCGGCCCGAAGGCGACGTCCTCCCGGACGGTGGGCATGAACAGCTGGTCGTCGGGGTCCTGGAAGACGATGCCGACGCGGCGGCGGATCTCGGCGAGATGTTCCCTGGCGACGGGCAGCCCGGCGACCGCGACGCTGCCGGCGCCCGCTTCGAGGATCCCGTTGAGGTGCAGGACGAGGGTGGTCTTGCCGGCGCCGTTGGGCCCGAGCAGGGCGACCCGCTCGCCCCGGCCGACGATCAGGTCGACGCCGAAGAGCGCCTGATGGCCGTCGGGGTAGGCGTAGGCGAGCCCGGAGACGGCGAGGGAGGGGGGCGTGGTGGTGCTCAAAGGGTCCATCCCAGGAGGCAGACGGCGAGCGCGGCGAGCGGGAGGGCGGCCGCGCGGGTCCATTGTGTGCGGGTGGCGGCGCCGGCGTCGACCAGGGGCATGGTGCCGGTGTAGCCGCGGCTGACCATGGCGAGGTGGACCCGCTCCCCGCGCTCGTAGGAGCGGATGAACAGCGCCCCGGCGGATTTGGCGAGCACGCCCCAGTGACGGACGCCGCGCGCCTCGAAGCCGCGGGAGAGCCGGGCGATCCGCATCCGCCGCATCTCGTCGGTGATCACATCGCCGTAGCGGATCATGAAGGAGGCGATCTGGACGAGCAGCGGCGGCATCCGGAGCCGTTGCAGGCCCAGCAGCAGTTCCCGCAGCTCGGTGGTGGACGCGAGCAGCACGGAAGCGGCGACCCCGAGCGTGCCCTTGGCCAGGATGTTCCAGGCGCCCCACAGCCCGGACTCGCTCAGGCTCATGCCGAGGACGGCGACCCGCGGCCCCTCGGCGACGAACGGCATCAGCACGGCGAAGGCGACGAACGGCACCTCGATCAGCAGCCGCTTGAGCAGGAACCCGGCCGGGACCCGGGCGGCCCCGGCGGCGGCCGCGATCAGCAGTGCGTACAGCCCGAACGCCCAGACGGCCTCGCGTGGGGTGGAGACGACGACGAGGACGAAGCCGAAGACCCCCGCGATCTTGCAGTGCGCCGGCAGCGCGTGGACCGGCGAATGCCCGTGCCGGTAGAGCTTGTGCGCGTGCCCCGCGCCCATCTCAGACGCTCTCCGACGGGCGCCCGGCACCCGCGTCGGACCGCTCGGCGGTGGCGGCGCTCCGGCGGCGGCGCAGCACGACGAACACGCCGGTGCCCACGGCCAGCGTCGCGCCGACGCCGATGACTCCGGCGAGGCCGCCGGACAGCCGCGGGTCGGTGATGTCCTTGACGCCGTAGTCGGCGAGCGGGGAGTCCTTGGCGGCGTGGTCCTCGGCCTTGCGGTCGATGCCGTGGTCGTGGGCGACCTTCTCCAGGCCGTCGGGGTCGGCGGAGGCGTAGTAGCTGACGCCGCCCGCGCACACCAGGGCGGCGGCGAGGCCGGCCAGCCAGACGCGGCGGACGGAGCGGCGTGCGGGGGCCGGGGCGGCGGCAGCGGGCACCGGGGCCGGCTCGGCAGCCGGGGTGGCCCCGTCGGCCGGGCCGGCGAGCGGCGAGGTCCGCAGCTCCAGCGGCTTGGTCAGACCGCGCGCGCCGTAGACCAGGTCGGGGCGCACCGCGATCACGGCGCCGACCGTCAGGGCGGTGATCGCCGCCTCGCCGATCCCGATCAGCAGATGCACGCCCACCATGGCGGTGAAGACCTTGCCGATCGGCACGTCCGCGGTGCCGCCGAGCGCGTAGAGGGCGGTGAAGGCGACCGCGGCGGCCGGCACCGAGAGCAGCGCGGCGACGAAGGAGGCGACGGTGACCGAGCGGCGGCGCCGCGGCAGCACCTTCACCAGGCCCCGGAACAGGCCGTAGGCGACCACGGTCGTCACGATCGCCATATCGGTGATGTTGACGCCCAGCGCGGTCAGCCCGCCGTCGGCGAACAGCACGCCCTGCATCAGCAGCACCACCGAGACGCACAGCACGCCGGTGTACGGGCCGACGAGTATCGCCGCGAGCGCCCCGCCCAGCAGATGTCCGCTGGTGCCGGCAGCGACCGGGAAGTTCAGCATCTGTACGGCGAAGATGAACGCCGCGACCAGTCCGGCCAGCGGCGCCGTACGCTCGGCGGCGGCCGCGCCGACCGGCCCCGCACCCGCCAGCTCACGCCGGGCACCGCGCAGGCTGACCGCCACCGCGACGGCGGCGACCACTCCGGTCGCCGCCGATACCGGCGCGTTGAGGAATCCATCGGGTACGTGCATCTCGGGTTCTCCGCTTCAGGCGCTGCAACCCACCAATGGTGGGGGCTCCTGCAAATAAGTTGCAAGAGCGCCCATGATGCGGAACGGCCTCGGCGCCCCTCGAAGGGGGGTCCCAGCTGGGCACCCTCCCCCGGTGGCACATACGTACGAACGGGCGGAAGCCGGGCTGCCCGGCCGCATACGGAGGGCCGGTGTTCACCCGACCGAGTTGCCGCCGCTTGCCCGGCCCGAAACGATGGGTGCGTGAGCGATGCACCCGAGGCCGTCGGGCCGCGCCCGGAGCCGAACCCCGCCAAGCCTCGCGGGCGGCTGCGCCGCATACCGGCCCGGCCGGACCCGCCCGGTGGCTCATATCTGCGCTTTCCGCATCTGCACGGCGAGCTGCTCTGCTTCGCCGCCGAGGACGACCTGTGGATCGCCCCGCTCGCCCCGGACGGCGCGGAACCCGGCCGCGCCTGGCGGCTGACCGTGGACCGTACCCGCGTCGGCCACCCCCGCTTCTCCCCTGACGGGCAGCAGATCGCCTTCACCACCTGGCGCAGCCTCGACCCCGAGGTCCATGTCGCGGCGGTCGAGGGCGGCCCGGCCCGCCGGCTGACGTACTGGGGCAGCACCGATGCCCGGGTCTGCGGCTGGACGCCGCCCGACCACGAGGGACAGCCGCACATCCTCGCGGTCTCCTCGCACGGCCAGCCGTTCTCGTACTACTCGTGGGCCTACAGCCTGCCCACCGACGGCAGCCCCGGCGGTCAGCTGCCCTGGGGGCCGGTCTCCGACATCGCGGTCGCCGACATCGACGGGGAGCACCGCACCCTGCTGCTGAGCGGCAAACCGCCGCACGAGCCCGCCTCCTGGAAGCGCTACCGGGGCGGTGCGATGGGCCGGATGTGGCTGCACGGCACCCGGCTGCTGCCGGATCTGTACGGCCATCTCGACTCGGTGATGTTCGTCGGCGGCCGGGTCGCGTTCCTCTCCGACCACGAGGGCATCGCCAACGTCTACTCCTGCCTGCCCGACGGCACCGATCTGCGCCGCCACACCGACCACGCCGACTTCTACGCCCGGCACGCCTCGACCGACGGCGAGCGGATCGTCTACCAGTGCGCCGGGGACCTCTGGCTGGTCGACGACCTCGGCCCGGACGCGGCAGCGCGCAAGCTGGCGGTGCGCCTGGGCGGGCCGCGGGCCGGCCGGCGCAGCTACCAGGTCCCGGCCGCCGCGCATGTCACCGCGCTCGCGGTGGACGCGACCGGGCGGGCCAGCGCGGTCGGCGTCCGCGGCAGCCTGTACTGGCTCACCCACCGCGACGGCCCGGCCCGGACCATCCATGACGTCCCGGGCGTACGGGTCCGGCTCCCCGAAATGCTGGGCGACAGCGGGCGGATCGCCTATGTCACCGACGCCGAGGGCGAGGACGCGATCGAGATCACCAACCTGCCGCGGGCCAGCGCGCCGGGCGAGCCGCGCCGGCTGGCCGCCGGTGCGCTGGGCCGGGTCCACGAGATGACCGCCGCCCCGGACGGGGAACGGCTGGCGGTGGCCGCGAACGACGGCCGGCTGCTGCTGGTGGACGTGGCCAGGCCCGAGGAAGGGGCGGGCGAGGAGGACGCCTCCGGCGGGGTCACCGAGCTGATCCGCTCCGTCAACGGCCCGGTCCGCGATCTGGCGTTCTCCCCCGACTCCCGCTGGCTGACCTGGTCGCACCCCGGCATCGGCCGCTCGCTGCGGCAGATCAAGATGGCCCGGCTGGCAGACCGGCACATCGTGGATGTCACCAACGGCCGGTTCGAGGACGAGCAGCCGGTGTTCACCCGCGACGGCCGCTATCTGGCGTTCCTGTCCTGGCGCGGCTTCGACCCGGTCTACGACGTGCACACCGGCGATCTGTCGTTCCCGCTGGGCTGCCGCCCCCATCTCGTCCCGCTGTCGTCGGCGACCCCGTCCCCCTTCGCGCTGTCCCCGGAGGGCCGGCCGGCCGCGGGCGGCCTGGACCCGGACGAGATCCCCCCGGCCGGTGAGGGGCCGCTGCTGGTCGAGGTGGAGGGGCTGGAGAACCGGGTCACGCCGTTCCCGGTGGCGGCGTCCAAGTACTCCTCCCTGGAGCCGGTCAGCGGCGGCGGGCTGGTCTGGCTGCGCTGGCCGATCTCCGGTGCGCTGGGCGAGACCTTCGCCAACCCGGCCGAGACCTCGGGCCGTCCCACCCTCGAACACTTCGATCTGACCAAGGCGCGGCGCACCGAACTCACCAGCTCCCTGGACGGGTTCGCGCTCAGCGGCGACGGCTCCCGGCTGGTCGTCAACGACGAGGGGGAGCTGCGCGCGGTACCGGCGACCGAACCGCCGGACAGCGACACCACGGTCTTCCTGGACCTGCGGCGCATCCTGCACGACGTCGATCCGGTGGCGGAGTGGCACCAGGCGTTCGAGGAGGCGGGCCGGATCACCCGGGCGTACTTCTGGGAGCCGAGGATGTGCGGCATCGACTGGGACGCGGTGCTGGCGCAGTACCGGCCGCTGCTCGACCGGGTCGCCTCCCCCGACGAGTTCGCCGATCTGCTGCGCGAGGTGATGGGCGAACTGGGGACCTCGCACGCCTATGTCACCGGCGCCCGGCGCAACGAGGGGCCGCCGCACTACCAGCGCGCCATGGGCCTGCTCGGCGCCAACCTGGTGTGCCGGGACGGCCGTTGGGTGGTCACCCGGATCCTGCCCGGTGAGTCCTCCGACTCCAAGGCCCGCTCCCCGCTGGCCGGTACGGGCATCCGTGAGGGCACCGCGCTCACCCATGTCGACGGCCGTCCGGTGGACCCGGTGACCGGCCCCTATCCGCTGCTGGCCGCGGCCGGCGGCACCACCGTCGAGCTCACCTTCTCCCCGCCGGACGGCGACGGCCCGGCCCGCCGGGTCGCGGTGGTCCCGCTGATCGACGAACGGCCGCTGCGCTACCAGGACTGGGTGGCCAAACGCCGGGCGGTGGTGCGGGAGTTGAGCAGCGGCCGGTGCGGCTATCTGCACATCCCCGACATGGGCGGCTCCGGCTGGGCGCAGTTCAACCGCGATCTGCGGATGGAGGTCTCCCGGCCCGCACTGATCGTGGACGTCCGGGGCAACGCGGGCGGCAACATCTCCGAGCTGGTGATCGAGAAGCTGACCCGCACCATCATGGGCTGGGACCTGACCCGGGACGCCGAGCCCGTCTCGTACACCAGCAACGCGCCGCGCGGCCCGGTCGTCGCGGTCGCCGACGAAATGACCTCCTCCGACGGCGACATGATCACCGCGGCCTTCAAGCTCCAGGGCCTCGGCCCGGTGGTCGGCATGCGCACCTGGGGCGGGGTGGTCGGGATGACCGGCCGGCACCGGCTCGCCGACGGCACCGCGATCACCGTCCCGATGAACGCCGCGTGGTTCCGGCTCTACGGCTGGGGCGTGGAGAACCACGGCGTCGAGGTCGACATCGAGGCGCTGCGCTCCCCGCTGCACTGGGCCGAGGGCCGGCATCCCCAGCTGGGCGTCGCGATCCGTACGGCGCTGGAGCTGCTGGAGCGGCATCCGGCGGCGATGCCTCCGGATCTGTCGGACGTGCCGGACCTGCGGCGGCCGCCGTTGCCGCCGCGGAGCGGAGGCGCGGCCGAGGCGGCGGGCGCCTGACACCGGCAGTCCCCGGGCCGCCTCACCGCGGGCCGCCTCACCGCGGGCCGATCAGGAATTTCTGGTCGTCCTCACCCGTGCAGGGCCGGGCGAGCGCGGTGGCGCCGGGCCCTCCGCCGCCGACGGTGACGCACCGGTCGGCGTCGTCACCGCTCAGCCGCAGCCGGTACGCCGCCCCGCCGGCCGCCGCCCGCCCGCCGGCCGGCTCGACCCGGAACAGCTGCGCGGGCCCGCCCGCCGTGCAGTCGTCCCACGGCTCCAGCAGCCCCGCCAGTGCGGGCTCGCTCAGCAGGACCAGACAGCCCTTGCCCTGGTCGGGGTGGGTCCACTGGATGCGGTGGCGTCCGGCGCCGGCCGCGGTGAGATGCGTCTGCGGCGGCACGGCCTGCGCACAGGGCCGCTGCACGGCGACCGTGCGGTACTGACGCGCCCGCAGTACCCGGCCGTCCGTCAGACACAGGTCCGGAGCCCGCAGCGGACGGATCCGTACCTCGCCCGTGGGCAGCGGCGACTGCGCCGCTGCCTCGGGCGGGGCGGTGCCGTCCCCGGTCAGCAGCGGTATGCCGGCGGCGAGCAGCAGCGTCACCAGGGCGGCGGCGCCGCTCAGCAGCACCCGGCGTCGGCGGTACGGACGGGGCGGGGTGCCCGGCAGGGTGGCGCCGCCGGGTGGTTCGTCCGCCTCCGCTGCCTCCCCGGCATCCGGCGGCTCCTGGGCCCCGGCCGCCGCCCGCTCCTCGATGCCCTGCCGCGCCGCGAGCCAGGTATCGACCTCGCCCTCCGCGCAGCCGCAGGCCCGGAGGAACACCGCGAGGAGTTCGGCCCGCGGCAGGGTGCGCCGGCCCAGCACATCGGCCAGGGTGCTGCGGGCCAGCACCTCGCCCCGTTCCGCCGCCCGCTGTTCGAGCTGACGGTAGGTCAATCCTGACTGTTCCTTGAGCTGTTGCATCAGTCCGACGAGTGCGACCGCGTCCCCGGCCGCCGCCGGATCCAGGCCGTCTAAGCCCCCCGTGCTCTTCATGCGGGCCATTGAACCGCCGCCGGGCCACGGCCACAACACCGTCCCCGTCGCTCCGCACGGCGTCCGACGCGCCTCCGGACAAGCCGCCGGCCCCCGTCCGAACTGCCCGGACAGCCCCGGGGTGTCCGGGTCCCCGGATTCCCCTTGCCGGACAGCCGCGGGCCCAGCAACGTCGTGTCCTGCCCGGCCGGCATCGCCCCACACACCAACTGCTCACCACACAACGGGAGATACTCCGATGGGAATCCGTCACCGGTTCATTCCGCTCGCCGCCGCACTGGCGCTCACCGGCGGCCTCGCCGCCGCCGAGGCGGCCCCCGCGCTCGCCGCCCACCCGGCGTCCGGGCAGTCCGCCGCGGGCGGGACGTACCTCTACTTCAACAAGAACCAGAGCAACCCGGCCAACTCGCGGCTCTACCTGATGAAGAGCATTCCGAACGCCAAGGACAAGGTGCTGGCCAAGTACCGCGCGGGCTCCGGCAACGGCGGGCGCAACGCCAAGAACGAGTGCGCGAGCCTGCAGGGCTGGCTGCCCAACGGCAGCTACCGGGTGCTGGCACACACCAAGCGCCACGACGGCGGGGCCGGGGGCATCAACGGCTATGCGATCCACGTCCAGGACAAGGTGTGCAAGAACGGCCGGACCAAGCGGACCGAACTGTTCGTGCACAGCGAGATGAACGTCAACGGCACCCAGGGCGCCCGGCAGCCCGGCCGGGACAACCCCTACCGCTGGGACGGCGTCCGGGACTACTACTCGCTGGGCTGCATCAAGCTCACCCCGGCCCACATCAAGAACCTCTTCACCAAGGCCGCGCACTACGGCTGGCCGACGAAGCTCAAGGTCGTCAGCTGACCGGTGCCGGCGGCCGGCCGGCGCCGCCCGCCGCCCTCTGACCGACGCAGCATGACCGACGCCGCATGACCGGACCGGGGCCCAACTGACCTGCACGGACAGCCGGGTTCCGGTCCGAGACGGCTGATCATCTTCCGGTTACGTGCTCATTACATGGGGGTCGTAGCGTTCCCGGGCCGGGGCATCCGCACGAGCCCCGGCCACACCCCCACCGCAACGGAGATACACCCATGGGAATCCGTCACCGGATCGCGCCGTTGGCCGCCGTGCTGGCTCTGGCCGGCGGCCTGGCCGCCACCGCAGCCGCTCCCGCGCTGGCCGCCCAGCCGGCGTCCGGGCAGACCACCGCAGCGGCCGCGGCCGACGGTACCTACCTCTCCTTCGACAAGAACCGGAGCGACCCGGGCAACTCGCGGCTCTCCCTGATGAAGAGCGTTCCGGACGCCAAGGACGAGGTGCTCGCCACGTACCGCGCGGGCTCCGGCGACGGCGGCCGCAACGGCACGGACGAGTGCGCCGGTTCGCAGGGCTGGCTCCCGAACGGCACCTACCGGGTGCTGGCCCACGACGCTCACTACAACGGCGGGGACCACGGGGTCAACGGCAAGGTGATCCACGTCGAGGACAAGGTGTGCGAGAACGGCCGGACCAAGCGCGCCGAGCTGTTCGTGCACAGCGAGATGTGGCCGGAGGGCAGCCAGGCGTCCCGTCAGCCCGGCAAGGACAACCCCTACCGCTGGGACGGCTCCGATGACTACCGCTCGCTGGGCTGCATCAAGCTGAAGCCGGCGGACATCAACCACCTCTTCACCAAGGCCGGGCAGGCCGGCTGGCCGACGAAGCTCAAGGTCGTCAGCTGACATGCGGTGGGGCGCACCCGGTCGACCGGGTGCGCCCCTCACGCATGGCGCGTACGTCGCCGCGCGTGGTGTTCAGGACGTGCCACGTCAGCTCTGGAAGCGGCCCTCGGCGGCGTCCATCGCGTCCTGGGCCGGACGACGGCCCTGCTGGCGGTCACGGGGCTGCTGGCCACGGTCCTGGCCACCCTGACGCCGGTCGCTCTCGCGCTCCGGGCGCTGACCGCCACGCTCCTGGTCCTGACGCTGACCACGCTCGTGACCCTGCTCGCGAGAGTCGCCCATGGCCTTGTGCGCCTGGTCCTTCAGCTCATTGGCCTTGTCCTGGAACTGGTCCTTGATGCCCATGCTGTTCACTCCTAGTGGGGTGTAAGGGGGGTTTTGGCCCCGATTCAGCGTGACACGCCCGGACATTCGTCGCATTTCGATCATAGTTGACTACGCTCCGTGAGGACCGCCGCTCATCGGCGGCCGCTCACCGGTCCGCCCGCGCCTTCTCGTCGGCCACGCCGCCGGCCCCCAGCAGACCGACCCGCAACCCCTCCAGCCGGTCCCCGAAGCGCCGCATCTCCCGCTGGCCCACCGTCCCGATGAGCGCGGGCAGATATCCCCGGACCGACTGCATCCCGCGCAGCCACCACTGCCCGTAGACATGCGCCGAGCGGCGCTCGATGCCCGCGACGATCCGGTCGACGGCGGGGCCCAGCGGATAGGTCTTGTTCGACGGCCAGGGCAGCCGGGAGCGCAGCTCGCGCATGAGGTCGTCCTGGTCGGCGCCCCGCACCATGTCGGTGTCCGTCCAGCTCAGATAGCCGACGCCGACCCGTACGCCGCGGTGGCCGACCTCGGCGCGCAGGCTGTGCGCGAAGGCCTCGACACCCGACTTGGACGCGCAGTACGCGGTCATCATGGGCGCCGGGGTGATCGCGGCCAGCGAGGCGATCTGGAGGAAGTAGCCGCGGGACGCCGTCAGGAGGGGCAGGAAGGCCCGTCCGGTGACCGCGCCCCCGATGAGGTTGACCTCGATGACCCGCTTCCAGGCGACCGGGTCGGAGCCGTCGAACGGGCCGCCGGTCGCCACCCCGGCGTTGGCGACGACCACATCGACCTTTCCGAAGCGGTCCTTGACCTCGCCGGCCACCCGGGCCATCGCCTCGTGGTCGGTGACATCGGCGTGCCAGTGGTGCGCCGGGCCGTGCAGCCCGGCCGCCACCCCGCGCAGCTCGTCCGGCTCCAGACCGACCAGCGCCAGCGTCGCCCCGCGCGCCGACAGCTTGCGGGCCAGCAGCGCACCGACCCCGCGCGCCGCACCGGTCACCACCACGACCTGCCCGGCCAGACTCCTGCTCGCGCTCATACCGTCTTCTCCTTCTTCTGCCGGGTGCCGTCGGGGACTTCGGTGGTCGCGGCCGCCGCCGTGCCGGCGCTGCGCAGATGGTCCTGTACGAGTGCGCGCAGCCGCCCGGCGACCGCTCCGGGGTCCTCGACCGGCGTCATGTGCCCCAGGCCCGGCAGCTCGGTCAGCCCGCGGAAGTCGGGCAGGACGGAGGCCAGCCGGCGGGCCTGCACCGGCGGGGTGAGCCGGTCGGCGGTGCCCGTGAGGACCGCGGTCGGCAGCTCCAGCCGGGCGGCGCCACCGGTCAGTTCGAGGCCGTCGAGCACCGTGCCCCAGCGGGCCCGTACCGCGGTCGGGCAGCCGTGCACGATGCGGGCACAGGCCTCGATCTGCTCGGCGGTGGCGCCCGGCCCCATCGTGGCGTACCGCAGTGCCCGCCGGGTGAGCGGTGACACGGGGCCGAGCGGGGCCCGCGAGCGCAGCATCAGCCGGTGCGCGCGCCGGCGGCCCTGCGGGCTGCGCAGCGGGAACACCCGTGATTCGGCGGGCAGATCGGCGCTGCCGGTGCTGCACAGCAGCGCGGCCGCGGCCCGCTCGCGCAGCTGGGGCCGCTCGGCGGCGGCCATGATCGTCATACCGCCCATGGAGTGGCCGCCCAGCACGGCGCGTTCGCCCGTCTCCAGGGTCGCCTCCAGTACGGCGACCAGGTCGTCGGCGAGGGCATGGGTGCTGTGGCCCGCCGGGCCGGCGGCGGGGCTGCGGCCGTGGCCGCGCTGGTCGTAGACGACGACCTTGTGGTCGGTGGCCAGCTCACGGACGACCGCGGCCCAGAAGGCGGTCGAGCAGGTCCAGCCGTGCGCGAGGACGACGGCGGGGGCGGACTCGGGGCCGTGGATCTCGGCGTACAGCCGGGCGCCGTCGGCCGAGGTGACGGTCCGGGTCGTGCGCGGCACCGGCGGGGCGTACGGGCCGCTGGTGACATGGGCGGGCCGGCGGCTCATGCGGCCACCTCCGCACGCTCGCCGGTGCTCCTGCCCGCGGCTTTCGGGGGCCGCAGCACCTCGTACTCCGCGAGGTCGACCTGCCGGGTGACCTTCTTGAACTCCCCGGTGGTGCCCGGCCAGACGGTGGTGTTGCGGCCGTTGGCGTCCAGATACCAGCTGTCGCAGCCGCCGGTGTTCCACACCGTGCGGGTCATCCGCTGCTGGACCTTGCGGTTCCAGTCCCGGACGGCGGACGGCCGGGCGTCGAGCGCGATCTTCCCGCCGAGGACGTCCAGCTGGCGCATGAAGTCGGCCAGGTAGTTCAGCTGCGCCTCGATCATCAGGATCATCGAGCTGTTCCCGAGGCCGGTGTTGGGCCCGATGAGGGTGAGGAAGTTGGGGAAGCCGGCCGCGCTGGCACCGCGCAGCGCCTCCATGCCGTCCTTCCACTCCTCGGCCAGCGTCGTCCCGTGGGCACCCGTGACCCGCTGCGCGATCGGCATATCGGTCACATGGAAGCCGGTGCCGAAGACGATCGCATCGGCCTCCACCTCGCTCCCGTCGGATCCGACGAGGGTGCTGCCCCGGACCTCCGTGAGCCCCGCGGCGACCAGGTCCACATTCGGCTGCGCCAGGGCCGGGTAGTAGGTGTTGGAGAGCAGGATGCGCTTGCAGCCGATCCGGTAGTCGGGGGTCAGCGCGGCCCGCAGCGCCGGGTCCTTGACGGCCTTCTTCATATGGTTCCGGGCCAGGAACTCGATCAGACCCAGCTCATTGGGGCGCTTGGTGAAGGCGCTGACCTGCATTTCCCGCAGGCCCCACAGCAGCCCGCGGCGCGCGGCCCGGGTGGCCGGGACCTTGGTGTGCAGCCATTTCTCGGCCGCGCTGATCCTGCGGTCGGCGCGCGGCAGCACCCAGGGCGGGGTGCGCTGGAAGAGCGTGAGGCGCTCCACCTCCGGCTGGACGGCGGGCACGATCTGGATCGCCGAGGCGCCCGTACCGATCATGGCGACGCGCTTGCCGCGCAGGTCGTAGTCGTGGTCCCAACGGGCGGAGTGCGAGACCTTGCCGGGGAAGGTGTCCAGCCCCGGGATATCGGGCACCTTGGGGTCCGACAGCGGTCCGGTCGCCGACACCACCACATCGGCGGTCAGCGGCCCGCTCGCCGTCTCCAGCTCCCAGTGCAGCGCGTCCCCGTTCCACCGCAGGGCGCGCACCTCCGAGTTAAAGCGAAGGTGCGGGCGCAGCCCGAAGGTGTCGGTGACCCGCTCCAGGTACGCGCGGATATGCGGCTGCCCGGAGAAGTTGCGCGGCCACTCCGGGTTGGGCGCGAAGGAGAAGGAGTACAGGTGCGAGGGCACATCGCACGCACACCCCGGATAGCTGTTGTCCCGCCAGGTGCCGCCCACCGCGTCGGCCCGCTCCAGGACCACGAAGTCGGTGATCCCCTGGCGCCGCAGCCGGACCGCCGCCCCCAGACCACCGAAGCCCGATCCGATCACCGCAACCCGCACATGCCTGCGCTCGCGCTCGGCCATCCCGCTGCCTCCCGAGTTCGACGTTCTTCCCTGCATCTTCGGTGCCATGACCTTCGGCGTCACAGCCGCCCGCCCAACTGCGCCAGCAATCACTGGCGCAATGGGAGCGTAGGGCAGCCATGTACCGAGCGGTAGGGGGCGGGCGGCAGGAAGTTACCGCCGGTCGTACGCCGGTCGTACGCCGGACCCGCGTCACACCCCCGGCATAGGCTGAGTCCGTGGCAGCGAACGAGAACCCCCAGGACGAGCGGACCCAGCCCGCAGGCCACCCCGCCGCGCGCGAACTGCGCATGGCCGACCTGGCCGAGGAAGCCGGCATCACGGTCCGTACGCTGCGCTTCTACCGCGAGCGCAAGCTCATCCCGCCGCCGCGCCGCGAGGGCCGGATCGCCTGGTACAACGAGCACCATCTCGCCCGGCTGCGCACCATCGGCGCCCTCCTGGAGCGCGGCCACACCCTCGGCGGCATCGCCGAGCTCCTCTCGGCCTTCGACAACGGCCGCGATGTGGGCGAACTCCTCGGCCTGGAGAACCCCCTGGTCCCGCCCTGGTCCGAGGAGACCCCGGTCCGCCTCACCCCCGAGGAACTCGCCGACCACTTCAGCGAGGACATCACCGCCGAGAACCTCAGCACGTCCCTGGACCTCGGCTATCTCGGCGTCGACGGCGACGAGTTCGTCCACATCAGCCGCCGCCTCCTGGACGCCTCCACCGAACTCGTCCACCAGGGCATCCCGCTGGCCGCCGTCCTGGAAGCCGGCCGCCAGGTGCGCGCCCACGCCGACGCCCTCGCCGATGTCTTCACCGACCTCATCCGCACCCACCTCCTCTCCGACGTCCTGCGCCGCATCGCGGCGTGCGAGGACGTCGGCCCCGAGGAGGTCGACCACATCGGCGAGACCATCGAAAAGCTCCGCCCCCTGTCCAAGGGCGTGGTCGAGGCCGAGCTCTCCATGGCCATGGACCGCCGGGTCCGGGCCGAGCTGGCGCAGTGGCGGCGCGAGGAGGGGCGGGAGGAGCAGTGAGCGCGGGCCGCCGGGCGGCCACTGCTCAGTACCGCCCCGGCCCGTAGCGCGCCGTGTGGTCGCGCAGCCGCTGCCGGGCCAGGTCCCGCTCGGTCGGTGTCTCCTCGACCGCGACGAGCTGCTCGGCATAGATGCGCACCAGATCGGTCCGTACGTAGGACCCCTGCGCCTGCTCCTCGACCAGGTGCGCGTCGCCCAGTTCGGCGAGGTGGCGGTGGGTGCGGTCCGGATCGCGGCCGGCCAGCGCCGCGGCGGTGGGCGCGTCCACGTCCGGGCCGGGGTGCAGCCCGAGCAGGCGGAACAGCCGGGCGGCCCCGCTCGACAGCGCGCGATAGCTGAGATAGAGGCTGGTCTCCACCGCCAGATCGGCATCGTGCGCGGACAGCTCCTGGAGCCGGCGCCGCTCATCGGCCAGCTTCGCCGTCCAGTGCCCCAGCGACCAGTCGGGGTGCGCCATCAGCCGGGCCGCGGCGATCCGCAGCGCCAGCGGCAGTCGGTCGCACCGCTCGACGAGCGCCCTCGCGGCGTCCCGGTCCGCCGCGACGCGGGACCGGCCCAGCGCGTTGCCCAGCAGCTCCAGGGCGTCCTCCGCGGCGAACGGCCCGACCGTGAGCAGGGCCGCCCCGTCGCGGACCACCAGCCCGCTCAGCCGCCGCCGGCTGGTCACCACCGCCAGACAGCCCGGTGTCGCGGGCAGCAGCGGGCGCGCCTGCTCGGCCGTGCCGGCGTTGTCCAGCACGACGAGCAACCGCCGGCCGGCCAGCAGCGAGCGGTACAGCGCCGAGCGCTCCGCCAGGGGTTCGGGGATCCTCGCCTCCGGCACCCCCAACGCCCGCAGGAACATGGCCAGTACGGTGGCCGGCCGCATCGGGGGACGCTCGAAGCCCCGCAGATCGGCGAAGAGCTGCCCGTCGGGGAACTCGTCCTTGTGGGAGTGCGCCCAGTGCACCGCCAGCGTGGTCTTGCCGGTCCCTCCGGCGCCCGTGAGCACCACACAGTCGGGCCGCGGCAGCCGGTCCAGCTGCTGGTCCAGCGCGACGGTCTCCCGCACCCGGCCGCAGAAGTCGGCTATACGGGGCGGGAGTTGGGCCACGGCCGGGGGCGGGGACGAGGGGTAGCCGGAGCCGTACGGGACGGCGGGGCCGGGCCCCGGGCCGGAGCGCGGACGGGGGCCGGAGCCCGGGCCGGGGCCGGAGCCCGGACGCGGTCCGGAACCGGGACCCGGTCCGGCCGACGCGCGACCGGCGTACGGCGGGGCGCTCGCGGGCTTCCCGTCCAGCACCGCCAGATAGGTCTCCCGGAGGGCCGGGCCGGGGTCGATGCCCAACTGGTCCTTCAGATGCCGCCGGGTGCGGTGGTAGTGATCGAGGGCCTCGGCCTGTCTGCCGCTCGCCTGCAGCGCGCGCATCAGCAGCGCGGTCAGCTCCTCGTGCAGCGGATGCTCCGCGAGCCAGGCCATCAGCTCCGTGATCAGCTCCCCGTACCGGCCGAGCAGCAGCAGCTTGGCGCCGAGCTCCTGGAGCGCCGCCACCCTCGCCTGGGTCAGCCCGGCGCCCAGGGCCCGCCGCACCCGTTCACCGGGCACATCCGCCAGCGCCTCGCCCCGCCACAGCCCGAGCGCCTGACGCAGCTTCGCGACGGCGGTCCGCGGCTCGGCCTCGCGGGCCCCCGACACCAGATACCGGAACCGGTTGACGTCCACCGCACACGGATCGGCGAGCAGCACATACCCCTGGCCGCGGGTGGCGATCTCGGCCTGACCGACCAACAGCCGCCGCAACCGGTGCACATGGTTGTGGACCACGCCCCTCGCCCTGGCCGGCGGGTCGGCGTCCCAGGCCAGGTCGATCATTCTGCCGACCGTGATCACCTGATTGACCTCGCTGATCAGAATCGCGGCCACGGTACGCAGGCGGCCCGTTCCGAGGCTCAGCATTCGCCCATTGTTCACTTCGATTTCAACCGGCCCTAGTAGCCGCAACTGAACCATGGTGACCTCGATTTCACGCCGCCGATGCAGGCACGGCAAATCGCCTCTTTTTCCAGAAAGACCGCGGATGGGAACCTAGGGTTCCGTTTGCCTCGGCCGCTCTCACTATGTGGACACCGTCAGCGAATTGACGGAATGTCAATGAAAAAAGCGGGCTATCGGCGAAGACCGTGATCACGATGTGAGCGGATCATGAGCGCCGCCCTGAAACATCGCTTCCGTGCCGGTGACCGCCGCTTTCCCCCGCGGCCGTCCGGGCCACCTCTCCGGTCCCCCCCACCCGCACCGGGGGCCGGAGAGGCATGCATCCGTACCCATGGAGGAGAACCATGTCCAAGAAGAACCTCGTGAAGAAGAGCCTTGCCACGGCGGCCCTGTGCGCCGCGCTGGCCGGCACGGCCGTCGCCTTCCCGGCGACCGCCTCGGCGGCGCCCGCGGCCCCCGCCGCCGCGGCCGGCGAGTCGCCGGTCAGCGTCGGTGCCAACGCGAACCTCAACATGAACGTTGACGTTCTCGGCATCGCCAACAAGATCGAGGCGTCGATCAAGACCGCGCAGAACCGTGAGGGCTTCGTCAAGAGCTTCATGGAGTCGGCGTTCTACGCGGCCGGCGGCAAGTACAACGTCATGGTCCACAACCTGAGCCAGCCGTACGAGGACCACTTCAACGGTGTGCAGTCGTTCGGCACCGCCACCTATGACGGTGTCGTCTACGGCATCTGGGTCTTCGAGGACGGCGAGTTCACGAACCAGGGCGACGGCGGCTACATCAACTGGGCCTTCCGCGGCATCTTCGAGCGTCCCGACAACGGTGGCTACGTGAAGTTCTCGCGCGTCTCCTGACCCAGCGGTCACGCCACCCCCCAGCATGACGGCCCGCCGGAATCTCCGGCGGGCCGTTTTGCTGCCGCGGCGGCCGGGGACTCCTGCCGAAACCGCCCCGGTCCGGGCCGAGTTGGTGTAAACGTGGACAGGCACCGACGCGGCACGGCTCGGATCGCCATGAGCCGGGAGACATCGAGGGGGCCGTGAATGGCCGATGCACCAACACCCCCACCAGGAGACGGCGCGCCGGCCGGCACGGGCGGGACGATAGGCAACGCACCCGCGCTCGGCGGCGGCCTGTGGAACGGCTCCGGGGCCCCGGCAGCCGACCCCGCGGCCCTCAAAGCGGCCCGTCACAAAGCGCTGGAGAAACTCGGCCTGTGGTTCGTCTTCGCCGTCATCTTCGCGGTACTCCCGACCGTCGCCAAGTTCCTTCAGGGGCTCACCCAAAAGGGACACCAGAATCCGGGACTGTACGAGCTGGCCAGCCGGGCGGACCTCTACATCGTCTGTATGGGATTAACCGCCACGGCCATTGGTCAGGCGATGATGCGCACCGAGGGAAAGATGCCGAGAGCCCTCAAGCTGTGGAGCGTGTTCAACATCGTCGTGCTGACACTCGTGACTTTCCTGGCGGCGGGCACCGAAACGTCGGGAGTGGACCAGGTCGCGCTGGGACGGCAGTCCCTGGTGCTGCTCGGCGCCACCTTGGTCAGCACCGGGTGGACCACGTATCTGTGCGAATTGGAGGTGTCACCGTGACTGGGTTCGAATACTTCTCCGCCATTGCCACCTTCGCCTCGGCCGCCATTGCCGTGATCGGCTCCGTCTTCAGCGCGAGTTCCTCGGAGGCCGTCCGTGACGCTCTCGGCAAGCTGGCGGAACACCTGAGAGGGAGGCACAACAAGCCCCCGGGCAATTAGGCACGACGGCAGGGAGACCGAGGCCCCTGCCCCGGGGCCCTCGCGACGGCTCCCTACCGTTCGAAGACCACCGTCACCGGCGCATGGTCGGACCACCGCTGGTCATGGCTGGCCGCCCGCTCCACATACGCCTTCACCGCACGCGCGGCGAGCCCCGGAGTGGCCATGGCGTAGTCGATCCGCCAGCCCGCGTCGTTGTCGAAGGCGCGGCCGCGGTACGACCACCACGAGTACGGGCCCTCGGTGTCCGGGTGCAGGGCGCGGACGACGTCCACGTAGCCGCCGCGGGTCTCGTCCAGGACGTCGGTCAGCCAGGCGCGCTCCTCCGGGAGGAAACCGGCCTTCTTCCGGTTGGCCTTCCAGTTCTTCAGGTCGGCCTCCTGGTGCGCGATGTTCCAGTCACCGCAGACCACCACCTCACGGCCGTCCGCCGCGGCCCGCTTGCGCAGCCCGACGAGGTACGGCAGGAACTCCGCCAGGAAGCGTTCCTTCTCGTCCTGCCGCTCCGTGCCGACCTCCCCGGAGGGGAGATAGAGGCTGGCGACGGTCACACCGGGCAGGTCCGCCTCGACATAGCGACCGCTGGTGTCGAATTCCGCCGAGCCGAAGCCGACCTGGACACGGTCCGGCTCCCGCCGGGTGTAGAGCGAGACACCGGCCCGGCCCTTGGCGGCCGCCGGGGCGTGCACGGTGTACCAGCCCGCGGGCTGGCGCACCTCGTCCGGGAGCTGGGCGGGCTCGGCCCGGACCTCTTGCAGGCACAGCACATCCGCCGCGGTCTCCGCCAGCCACGGGACGAAGCCCTTCTTGGCCGCGGCGCGCAGCCCGTTCACGTTCACCGAGGTCACGGTGTACAAAACCCTCACCCAGCCCTTTCCCGGCCCCATCGCTTCGCCTCGGGCCAGGGGTCAGGCTCCCATACCCCCGGGCGCCCGGCCGTCGCGGGCCGCGGCCCCCGCCTCGTCGCGCCCGCCATCCGCCCGCCCGTACGCTTTCTGGAATGGAGATACGCCCCGTCCGCTATGACCACCCCGACGCGGTCGCCCTCGACGCGCTGGTGCAGCAGGAGTACGCCCGGCGCTACGGCGACGACGGCGACATCACCCCGCTCACCCCGGAGATGTTCACCCCGCCGCACGGCATGTATCTGATCGCGTACGACGGCCCCCGCCCGCTGGCCACCGGCGGATGGCGGCGGCAGGAGGACGCGGCGGAGGGGTACGCGGTCGGCGACGCCGAGATCAAGCGGATGTTCGTGCTCCCGGAGGCGCGCGGACGGGGGCTGGCCCGGCGGATCCTGGCCGCCCTGGAAGCGGACGCACGGGCCGCGGGGCGCTCCCGCATGGTGCTGGAGACCGGGACCAAGCAGCCGGAGGCACTGGAGCTGTACGCCTCCAGCGGCTATGCGATGGTCGAGAAGTTCGGTCTGTACCGGACGTATGAGGACAGCCGCTGTATGGCGAAGGCGCTGGTGGCCGAGGGCTGAGGCAGCCGGGGCAGCCCTCCGTCCGGCGCGGGCGGAGGACTGCCCCGCCACCTCCGCCCACCCTTTGTTGACATGCCTCCGCCCCGCTCCCCATACTCATTCCACTAATCAACTAGCTAAAGGGGGGATCCGGGTGAGCGACCCGAGCCCATGGGCCATCGAGGCCGAAGGACTGGGGAAGAAGTACCGCCGCGGCTGGGCGCTGCGGGACTGCTCCTTCCGGCTCCCGGCGGGCCATATCTGCGCCCTCGTCGGCCCCAACGGCGCCGGCAAGAGCACCTTCCTGGGCACCGCGACCCGGCTGGTGCAGCCGACCACCGGCACCCTGAAGCTGTTCGGCGTCCCCGTCTCCGACCCGGCCGTGCTGTCCCGGGTCGCCTTCCTCGCCCAGGACAAGCCGCTCTACCCCCGCTTCACGGTGGCCGAGACGCTGCGGCTGGGCCGTGAGCTCAACCCGCGCTGGGACCAGGCGCTGGCCGAGCGCATCGTGCGGTCCGGCAAGGTGCCGCTCAGCGCCCGCGTCGGCACCCTCTCGGGCGGCCAGCGCACCCGCGTCGCCTTCGCCCTCGCCTTCGGCAAGCGGCCCGAGCTGCTGCTGCTCGACGAGCCGATGTCCGACCTCGACCCGCTCGCCCGGCACGAGCTGTCCGGGCTGCTGATGGCCGAGGCCGCCGAACACGGCACGACCGTCCTGATGTCGTCCCACATGCTCTCCGAGATGGAGGTCATGTGTGACTACCTCGTCGTCCTCGCCGAGGGCCGGCTGCGGATGGCCGGCCGGACCGAGGACCTGATCCCCGCCCACCTGCTGGTGACGGGCGTCGCCGAGGGGGACGACGGGGTGCCCGGGGAACTGCGCCGGCACCACACCGTCATCGAATCCCGGGTCACCGGGCGGCAGTTCAGCGCCCTGGTCCGCACCGGCGGGCCGCTCTCCGACAGCTGGGAGGTGCTGGCGCCGAGCATGGAGGAGGTCCTGCTGGCCTATCTGCGCGCGCCCGACGCCCCCACCCTCGTCATGGACGAGGCCGGCACCGGCGGAGCGGGGGAAGCCGCGGCATGAGCACGACCCACACGTCCGGCCCGGCCGCTACGGCAACCGGCCGCCGCGGTCTGCTGCACGGCCTGCCCTGGCTGGTCTGGCGCCGGCACCGCGCCTTCCTGCGCCTGGCCCTGCTGGCCACCATCGTGGGCTGCGCCGCCTTCGCCTACCAGCGCATCGGCGTACAGGACTTCCTGCACACCCACGGCACCACGCCCGACCTCGACGGACGGCTGGTCAACGCGTTCCGGAACAGCTACGGCTCGGCGATCGACAGCGACATCGCCCTGGTGCGGTACCTGCCCGTCGTCGCCGGCATCTTCCTCGGCGCACCGCTGATCGGGGGCGAGCAGGAGCACGGCACCGTCAAGCTGGTCACCACCCAGTCGGTGAGCCGCGGCCGCTGGATCGCCGCCACGCTCGGGCTGCCGCTGGCCGTCGCGGTGCTGTGCGCCACCCTGCTGTCGGCCGTCTTCACCTGGCTGTGGACCCCGGCCCACGAGCTGATCGCGACCGGCGACTGGCTGGCGGGCGGCCCCTTCGACAGCACCGGCCCCGTCCCCGTCGCCATGACCCTGCTCCTGACCTCCTGCGGTATCGCCCTCGGCATGCTGATCAAGCGGGTGGTGCCGGCCATGGCGGCCACCGCCGTCCTCGCCGTGGTCGCCGACGTGCTCTGGGCCGAGCAGGTACGCCCCCGGCTCGGCACTCTGCGCAGCGTCAGCTACCCGTATGGCTCCGACAGCGGCCCCCGCCTGCCGTCCGACGCCGTACGGATGGACGACTGGGTGTCCACCGCGGACGGCAAGCTCTACGGCTTCGGCACCTGCGTCAACGGCGACGCCGAGGCGTGCCGGGCCAAGCTGGGCATCGTCAACCGGGTGACCCAGTACTTCGACTACGGGCAGATGGCCGGGATGCAGTGGCGGGGCGCGGCGATTCTGCTGGCACTGGCCGTCGTGGTGCTGGCGTTCGTCGTGTGGCGGGCACACCGGCGGCCGCTCTGAACGGCCTGCCGCGCGACGGCCGGTACGGGCGGCCGGCCGCGGGAGAATTGCGGACGGGGCACCTCCCGGGAGGCGCTTTGACACCCGGGACGGCCGGCCTGATCATCAAGCGGTCGGGCAGCCCGGCCCCGGCGCCCCACAGGACGGCACGGGTGGAAGAAGCAGAGAGGTGGTGAGCGTCGTCGAGTTCCGGATCGACCGCCGCAGCGGTGTCGCCACCTACCTCCAGATCGTCCAACAGGTCCAGCAGGCACTGCGGTTGGGCGTCCTGGTGGAGGGCGACCGGCTGCCGACCGCCGCCCAGGTGGCCGCCACGACCAAGGTCAACCCCAATACGACCCTCAAGGCCTACCGCGAGCTGGAGCGGGAGGGCCTGGTCGAACCACGCCCCGGCCTCGGCACCTTCGTCAGCCGTACGCTCGCCCGCCCCCAGTCCGCCGCGGACGCCCTGCTCCGCGAGGAACTCCGCTCATGGATGGACCGCGCCCGCGCCGAGGGCCTGGACCGGGAAGACGTCCAGGCGCTGGTGACCTCGGTGCTCCAGGACCGGTATCCGGACGGCTGAGCCGGCCGGACGGGCCCGGCGCCCGCCCTCTCGCACGGCCCCGGACGGGGCGGGCCGCCCCCGGCACCCGCCCCGTCCCCGTCCCCGTCCCGCTTGACCCTCACGCCACGTCAGGCTCCACTCTGAAGCCGCGGCACGGCCCCGGCCACCGGTGACCTCACCACCGGAAGACGGCGGGCCGACCGGACATGACGGGACGAAAGGCGCTGCGATGAGCTACTCGGTCGGGCAGGTCTCCGGCTTCGCGGGGATCACGGTGCGGACCCTGCACCACTACGACAAGTCCGGTCTGCTCTCCCCCAGCGACCGCAGCCCCGCCGGCTACCGCCTCTACAGCGATGCCGACCTCGCGCGGCTCCAGCAGATCCTCTTCTACCGGGAACTCGGCTTCCCCCTCGACGAGATCGCCACCATCCTGGCGGACCCTCAGGCCAACGCACTGGACCACCTCCGCGCCCGGCACCGCCTCCTCAACGACCAGATCACCAAGCTGCGACGGCTGGTCGAGGTCGCCGAACACGCCATGGAGGTCCAGCAGACCGGCGTGGAGCTGACCCCCGAGGAGCGGTTCGAGGTCTTCGGCGAGGTCACCTTCGACCTGACCTACGCCACCCAGGCCCACCTCAAGTGGCAGCACCGCGAGGGCCATCAGCGCTCGATGGCGCGGGCCGCCGCGCACTCCAAGGAGGACTGGGCGAAAATCATGACCGAGGCCGCCGACTGGCGCCTGCGGCTCCGCACCGCCTTCGACGCCGGGGAGCCGGCGGACGGCACCCCCGCCATGGACCTCGCGGAGGAACACCGGCAGCACATCGCCCGCTGGTTCACCCCGTGCCCCACCGACATGCACGCCCGGATCGCCGACGACTTCGCCGCCGACCCCCGCGCCTTCGCCCTGGTCGTCCCACCCACCGAACAACGCCCCGGCCTCGCCCCCTACCTGCGCACCGCCGTACACGCCAACGCGATCCGCCGGTCGCCGGGCGACGGGGGCTGAGGGGCGGCTGCCGGTACGGGGGGCGAGGGGCGGGGCTCCCGGTACGGGCTGAGGGGCGGGCAACTGCCGGTCACGGGGGTGCCGGGCAGCTGCCGGTACGGGGGGAAGGGGCGGGCAACTGCCGGTCACGGGGGTGCCGTGCAGTTGCCCGCCCGGGGGCAACCGCCGGGCGGCTGCCGGTCGGGTGGGCTGAGGCATCCGCCACATCGCCATGCCGGCCACGCGCGGCAAGCGCGGCGGGTCCGCCTTACGCGGCATACCCGCCACGGCAGCCCTCCCCGCCACGCCCGCCCCCGGCGAGACCCGACCCAACCCGATCCGGCCCGACCCGGCCCGACCCAACCCGATCCGATCCGCCCCCATCCGACCCCGAGAAGGCTGAGCGCCCCATGACAAAGATCCTGATCACGGCCGCCGGATCGTACGGCGACATCGCCCCGTACACCGGCCTGGGCGCCCGGCTCCGCGCGACCGGCCACGAGGTCGCCCTCGCCACCCACGACAGCTACGCCGCACTCGTACGGGCCGCCGGCCTGGAGTTCCGCCCGCTGCCGGCCGACCCCCGCACCCGCCGCGCCGCCACCACGGACACGGCGGACACCGCTGATACCGCGGACACCGCCGAGCCGGGCCGTCCCTCGGGCCCGGGCGGCAACCGCGCCCTGATGCGCCAGGCATCCGCCTTCATCAAGGAACTGGGCGGCGGCCTCGCCGACGCCGTCCGCGAGGACACCGGCCTGCTCCTGCTCTCCGCCACCACCGCACCGCTCGGCCATCACCTCGCGGAGGCGCGGGGCATCCCGTTCCTGGACCTGCCCCTCGTGCCCGGCGCCCCCACCGGCGACTTCGCCCCGGTGGTCAGCGGCGGCCGCTCACTGGGCCGCTGGGGCAACCGCGCCGCCGGCCGGCTCTCCCTCCGCATCGTCGACCGCCTCTACGCCGACGCGACCCGTGAGCTGCGTGCCCGCCTCGGACTGCCGCCCGCCACGCCCCGTACGGTCCGCCGCCGTGCCGAAACCGCCGGCCGGCCGGTCCTGCACGGCTTCAGCGAGGTCCTGGTGCCCCGCCCCACGGACTGGCGCCCCGGCCTCGACGTCGTGGGCAACTGGTGGCCCTGGCATGCGCCGGACGACCGACTCCCGCCCGTAGTCGAGGACTTCCTGGCCGCGGGCCCGCCCCCGGTCTTCATCGGCTTCGGCAGCATGGCGGGCGGCGAGGGCGAACGCCTGAGTGCTCTCGCGGCAGCCGCCCTGCGCCGCGCCAAGGTCCGCGGCATCCTCCAGTCCGGCTGGGCCGGCCTGTCCGCCGGGCACACCTCCGCGGACGCCGACCTCCTCACCATCGGCGAGGTCCCGCACGCCCTCCTCTTCCCCCGGATGGCCGCGGTGGTGCACCACTGCGGCGCCGGCACCGCCGCCGCGGGCGTACGCGCCGGAGTCCCCACCATCCCCGTCCCGGTCACCGCCGACCAGCCCTTCTGGGCCGCCCGCCTGGCCTTGCTGGGCGTCGCCACCGCCCCGATCCCCTTCAAGGAGCTGTCCGGGGACCGCGCCGTCGCCCGCCTGTCCCAGGCCATCACCCAGGCCACCGCCGCCCCGGCCCGCCGCGATCACGCCCGCGCCGCCGCCCACCGTCTCGCCGCCGAGGACGGCGCCGGCGAGGTCCTCAAGGCAGTCGAACACCTGGCAGAAACCGCACACCCGACGAGCTGAGCCACCCCCGGCCCCGGCCGGCACCGGCCCGACCTCGCCCCGCCCACCTGCCCGACCCCATCCCGTCCACCTGCCCGAGCTCACCCCCACCCGCCAACCGTCCGAGCTCGCCCCCACCCGCCGCCCGCCCGAGCTGCTCCCTCACCGCCCGCCCGAACTCGCCCCGCCGCCCGAGCTCATCCCTCACCACCCGCCCGAACAAGACCCGCCCGGCGGACGCTCCTCCACCCAATCGGCGGCCCGGTGCCCCGCCCCGGGATGCGCGCGCCCGCCACCAGGCGTGGGCTCGCAACTATGACCACGTTCCGCAAAAGCACCCCGCTGCGCAGAATGCTGCTGCTCGCCATGGCCCCGACGGCCACGAGCTGCGTCCTCGCCCTGGCGGCCTCCCAGGCGGCCCTCGCCGCCCCGGCCGGCACCGTGGATCACCCCACGAAGGTCCGCCACCGCATCAGCTCGCCCTACGGCGTCCGCGGCAGCTGGCAGGCCGGTCACCACACGGGCATAGATCTCGCCGTCCGCACCGGGACCAAGGTCAGGTCCGTGGGCTCCGGCATCGTGGTGCTCGCCAAACGGTCGGGCGCCTACGGGAAGGCCGTGACGATCCGGATGAACGACGGCCACTACACCCTCTTCGGCCACCTCTCCCGCATCACGGTCCGCCCCGGCCAGAAGGTCCGCGCCCGCACCCACCTCGGCTACAGCGGCGCCACCGGCCGCGCCACCGGCCCGCACCTCCACTTCGAGGTCCGCACCAGCCGCCACTACGGCTCGGACATCAACCCCCTCCCCTACCTGGCCAAACGCGGCATCCACCTCACCCACCCCACCCCCACCTCACACCCGCACCGCCCCCACACCCGCCCCAGACACCACGCCCGCACCCACGGCCACGGCCACGCCCACGGCCACACCCGCACCCACACCCGCACCCACAGCCACAGCCACAGCCACAGCCACAGCCACAGCCACAGCCACAGCCATCATCACCGCCCTCACCACCGCCCCAAGCACCCTCACCGCCACCGCCGCTAGCCCCCACCGCCGACAGGCCCCCGCCCCACTCCCCTTGAGTCCCCCTCAGCCCGCACCCGGCCGGTCGCCGAGGCCGAGCGGGGACCGACCGGCCACTCAACCGCCGCCCGATGGCGGCCGCCTCTCCCACCCCAGTGGGTGCTGTACTTTCCTGCTGTACACAGGGGTGGGATGAGCACGCCGGGGGACCCGTGGCAGCGTTCGGTTTCGTCTTCGTCATGCTGCCGTGCCTCGCCATCGCCGGCTTCACATGCTTCGCCGCATGCCGCGCCCAGCGCCCCAAGGTGTTCAGGCTCCTGGCCGCCGTCTGCCTGACCGCCGGCCTGGCCGCGGCCCTCACCCCCGTCGGCGTCATGCTCTGGCTCTTCACCCTCTGATTCCCGCCGGGACCGCAGCGGCAGCTCCGCGAGCGGCGGTTGGCGCCCGGCCACCGCCGACACGGACCGGCACGACATACGAAAAAGCCCCCACCGGATATCCCCGGCGGGGGCTTTGACGTGCTGTGGACCTGAGGGGATTCGAACCCCTGACCCCCTCGTTGCGAACGAGGTGCGCTACCAGCTGCGCCACAGGCCCTTGCGACGAGTGAAACTCTAGCATCTCGGTCGCGGTGCTCGGAAATCGCTTCCGGTGCTGGTCAGCGGAGGGCCGTCACTCGTTCGCCGCGCGTGGGCGGTCCTCGTCCTCGTACTGGTCGAAGAGGGGGGTGCGGCCCCGGGCGCGGCGGCCGGGGTGGGTGGGGCGGTCCGCCTGGGGGTCGTGGTGGGGGTGGTCGGCGGCGGCGCTGGAGCGGGCGGAGCTCCAGGCGTCGTCGGCGTCCAGGTCGACATGGCTGGTGGCGCGCGGGGCGACCGGGGCGGTGACGTAGGTGGGGAGGGGGACCGGGACCGGCTCCCAGCTGCCGGGGGCGGGGCGCTCGCGTTCGCGCTGCTGGTCGACCCACTCGGCGTGGTCGGTCTCCTCCACCAGGGCGCGGCGGCCCGCGGTGTGGGCGGGGGTCGCGGGGCGGGGCGGTTCCGGGGCGGCCTCGGCCGGGAGGTCAGGGCCGGCCTCGGCCGGGAGGTCGTCGGCGGGCGGCTGGTCGGCCGCCTGCGGAGGGCGGCGCCGGCCCTCCCGCAGCCGCTGGGCCGCGGCCTCCGCCTTGCGCCGGTCCATGGTGAAGGTGAAGCGCCGCCGCTCCTGGGCGCGCAGGTAAATGATGTACGCGGTCAGGAGGAGGGCGGGGAGGGCGGGGGCCCAGAGGAAGGGGAGGCCGCCGACCGCGGCGACGATGGCGCCGACGGTGAAGGTGAGGAACAGGATGGTGGTGGTGCGACGGCGGCGGGCGAGGACCTTGGCGCGCTTGGTCCGCTCGGCGGCGGAGGGGCGCGGAGGAGCGGACTGCACCCGGGTGTGGCCGGCCTCGGCCGGGTCCGCAGCGGGGTCGCCAAAGGCCCGGGCGGCGGCCTCGTCGGCCGGAGCGTCCGGGTCCGCTTCGCCCTCATCGTCGGCGGGGTATTCCCCGTGCCGCTTGTCGTAGCGGCGCTGCATGGCCGCGCGTCCGGACAGCAGCCGGATGGCGGTGCTGAAACGCTCGGTCGGACGGGCCTCGTTGAGCTCGTCCTGCCTACGGAGCCACATCGGCACCAAATAGGCAGCCCAGGCCCCGACGATGACTGCGTAGATGAGGCCGCTGCTTCTCACAACTCACACGGTAGAGGGGTTTGCATGGGGCCATCCGCCAATTGGGCCGGTGTGTCGCACGATCTGGCTGATATCTCGAACTTTTTTGTGATCGTAGAGATCAGCTCCTCCGCCGATCCGGTCATTCGGCGAATGTATTCGAACATTTATTTTATTTGTGGGGTGCGCCGGGTGTCCGGGGTTTCCTTCGCCGCCAGCGGTTGAGCAGCCCTTCGGGCACCTCTTCCGCGGTGAGGACGAAAACCGCGTGGTCGCGCCAGGCGCCGTCGATGTGCAGGTAGCGCGGGCGGATGCCTTCTTCGCGGAACCCGAGCTTTTCGACCACCCGGCGGCTGGGGGTGTTCTCCGGGCGAATGCAGATCTCGATGCGGTGCAGGCCCACGGCCCGGAAGCAGTGGTCGACTGCGAGCGCCACGGCCGTCGGGATGACACCGCGGCCGGCGACTTCCTGGTCGACCCAGTAGCCGATATGGGCGGAGCACATGGAGCCCCAGGTGATACCCGCGACCGTCAGCTGGCCGACGAGCCGGCCGCGGTATTCGACGACGAACGGCAGCATCCGACCGGCGTGCGCCTCGCCGCGGAGATGGCGGACCATCTGACGGAACGTGGGGCGGTTCGGCGGCGCGAGGCCCGGCGGGGGCGGCGGGATGGTGGCTTCCCAGGGGCGCAGCCAGTCGCGGTTGCGGCGGTTGACCTCGCGCCAGGCCCGTTGGTCGCGCACCCTTATCGGGCGGAGGGTGACCTCACCGTCCGTCAGGATCACCGGCCAGGGCGCGTTCAGCTCGGGCTCCCGGAAGGTCTGGGGTGGTCGCCGCCGCGGATCTGGTCGACGGCGTGCGGCAGCAGGTCGGTGAGGACGGCGAGGCCGTCGCGGACGCCGCCGGAGGAGCCGGGGAGGTTGACGATCAGGGTCGTACCGGCGACGCCGGCCAGGCCGCGGGAGAGCGCGGCGGTGGGGACCTTCGTGCGGCCGGCGGCGCGGATCGCCTCGGGGATGCCGGGGACCTCGTAGTCCAGGACCCGGCGGGTGGCCTCGGGGGTGCGGTCGGTGGGTGACAGGCCCGTGCCGCCGGTGGTGAGGATGACGGCGTACGCGGCGGAGGAGACGGCGCCGCGCAGGGCGGCTTCGACCGGGTCGCCGTCGGGCACCACCTGCGGGCCGTCGACCTCGAAGCCCATGGCCGCCAGGCCCTCGGCGAGCAGCGGACCGCTCTTGTCGGCGTACAGGCCGGCCGCGGCGCGGTTGGAGGCGGTGACGACGAGGGCGCGGGCGGAGGTCATGACCGGCTCCAGTCGCCGGACTTGCCGCCGGTCTTCTCCTCCACACGGATGTCGGAGATCACCGCGGCCTTGTCGACGGCCTTGACCATGTCGATGACGGTGAGGGCGGCGACGGAGACCGCGGTCAGCGCCTCCATTTCGACGCCGGTGCGGTCGGTGGTCTTGACCGTGGCTGTGATCTCGACGGCGTCGTCGGCGACGGTGAGGTCGACCGTGACGCCGGAGACGGCCAGCGGGTGGCAGAGCGGGATCAGCTCGGGGGTGCGCTTGGCGCCCATGATGCCGGCGATCCGGGCGGTGGGGGGGGGGGGGGGGGGGGGGGGGGGGGGGGGGGGGGGGGGGGGGGGGGGGGGGGGGGGGGAAGGCGGAGGAAGACGCAGCCGGATAAGCGAGGT
>NZ_JBVHZH010000009.1:0-93719 GCF_055574515.1 Streptomyces sp. NPDC029466 | reverse complement strand
GGGCTCAACATGGACACTGAAAGGGGAAGGGGGGGAAAAGGGGGGGATCATGGGGGGGGGGTTTTGGCCCCCGGTGCCCCGGGGGGGTGGGGGGGGGGCGGGGCCCCCCCCTTCCCCCCCCCCCCCCCCCCGCAGCAGCTCGATGACCTGCGATGACACCAGGACGCGGCCGCGGGCGCGAGCGGTGCGGGCGGTGACGTCCTTCCCGGAGACGTCGACCATCCGCGCCGCGCCCGCCGCGTCGAGATGGGTGAGGTGTTGCTGGCCGCTGCTCATCGTTCTCCCGGTACCAAACTGCCGCCTGTGGGACGACACCGTACCCCCGGCGGCAGCGGGCTATCCGAGCAGGACGACCTCCACGTCCGCGCCCGCGGGGACCTCGGTGGTGTCCTCGGGGACGATGATCAGCGCGTTGGCGTGCGCCATGGCTTTGATCAGGTGGGAGCCGGCGCCGCCGACGGGGGTGACCGTGCCGGCCCCGGCGTCGTAGGAGCCGCGCAGGAACTGGCGCTTCCCCTTGGGCGAGGAGGCGACGGCCTCGGTGCACCGGGCGGGAGTGGTGGGGCGGTGCACCTCGGACAGGCCCATGAGGGCGCGGATGGCCGGGCGGACGAACAGCTCGAAGGAGACATACGAGCTGACGGGGTTGCCGGGCAGGGCGAGCAGCGGGATGCGGTCGGGGCCGATGAGGCCGAAGCCCTGGGGCTTGCCGGGCTGCATGGCGAGCCGGCGGAACTCGACCGTGCCGCCCGCGAGGGGCGAGCCGTCGGCCTCCGTCGCGGACAGGGCGACCAGGGTCTCCTTGACGACGTCATACGCGCCGACGCTGACACCGCCGCTGGTGACAAGGATGTCGGCCCGGATGAGCTGGTCCTCCAGGGTGGCGCGGAGGGTGTCGGCGTCGTCGGCGACGGCGCCGACGCGGTAGGCGATGGCGCCGGCCGCGCGGGCGGCGGCGGTGAGCTGGAAGCTGTTGGAGTCGTGGATCTGGCCGGGGCCCAACGCCTCGCCGGGCTGGACCAGTTCACTGCCGGTCGACAGCACCACGACGCGGGGGCGGGGACGGACCCGGACCGTGCCGCGGCCGATGGCGGCGAGCAGGCCGATCTGGGAGGGGCCGAGGACCGTGCCCTCCCGCAGGGCCGTCTCGCCTTCGGTGACATCGCTGCCGCGGGCGCGGATATGGGCGCCGGCGGCGGCCGGGCGGTGGACGCGGACCTCGCCGCCGGCGTCCTGGGGGGCGGCGCTGTGGGCGCGCATCGTGTCGGCCGGCCCCTGGCCCGTACCGCCGTCGGTCCACTCGACGGGGACGACGGCCTCGGCGCCGGGCGGTACCGGGGCGCCGGTCATGATGCGGGCGGCCTGGCCGGGCCCGATCCCGGGCAGCTCGCCGCTGCCCGCCGCGACATCGCCGATGACGGTGAGGGCGACCGGGGCGCTGTCCGTGGCGTCCGCGACATCCGCGGCCCGGACCGCGTAGCCGTCCATCGAGCTGTTGTCGAAGGGCGGCAGGGCGACGGGGACTGTGATGTCCTCGACCAGGACGCAGCCCTGGGCGTCGAGGAGTTGCAGCTCGATCGGGTCGAGCGGAGCGATCTTCGACAGCACGTCGTCGAGATGCTCGGCCACCGACCAGACGCGGTCCTGGTGGCTGGTCCGGCCGGTGGCGTTGTTCAACGTCTTACATCTCCTCGGTGACGTAACTGCGAAGCCAGGTCCGGAAGTCCGGGCCCAGGTCTTCACGTTCGCATGCCAGTCGGACAATGGCACGCAGATAGTCGCCGCGGTCGCCGGTGTCATAGCGGCGGCCCTTGAAGATCACGCCGTGCACCGGGCCGCCGAGGGCGGGGTCGGCGGCCAGCGCCTGGAGGGCGTCGGTGAGCTGGATCTCGCCGCCGCGGCCCGGGGCGGTCTTGCGCAGCACCTCGAAGACGGCCGGGTCGAGGACGTAGCGGCCGATGATGGCGAGGTTGCTGGGGGCCTCGGCCGGGTCGGGCTTCTCGACCAGGTCGGAGACGGCCACGACATCGTCGTCGCCGGTGGGGGCGGCGGCCGCGCAGCCGTAGAGGTGGATCTGCGCCGGGTCGACCTCCATGAGGGCGATGACGGAGCCGCCGTGCTGCTCCTGTATCTCGACCATGCGCGCCAGAAGCGGGTCGCGGGGGTCGATCAGGTCGTCGCCGAGGAGGACCGCGAAGGGCTGGTCGCCCACGTGTGGTGCGGCACACAGCACGGCGTGGCCCAGGCCCTTGGGGTCGCCCTGGCGTACGTAGTGCATGGTCGCCAGGTCGCTGGACTCCTGCACCTTGGCGAGGCGGGACTCGTCGCCCTTGCGGTGCAGGGCCTCTTCGAGCTCGTAATTGCGGTCGAAGTGGTCCTCCAGCGGGCGCTTGTTGCGGCCGGTCACCATCAGGACGTCGGAGAGCCCGGCGGCGGCGGCCTCCTCCACCACGTACTGGATGGCGGGCTTGTCGACTACCGGGAGCATCTCCTTGGGTGTGGCCTTGGTGGCGGGGAGAAACCTGGTGCCGAGGCCGGCTGCGGGGATGACAGCCTTGCTGATCCGTGTGTGCGATGGAGTCATGCGCGCCACCATAACCGGCCCTATCGGCACGATGATGAGGGTCCGGTGAATAGAGCATGAGAGCGGGAGCAAGGGCACACAGTGAGCATTGGCCACGATAGGAAGCGCAGGTTGCGGCAGGACCTCCTGGAGGTGAGGAGAGCGTTGCCGCGGGATGTCGTCGCGGCAACGGGCGAGGCGCTGGCCCGACGTGCCCTGGAGCTGGACGAGTTGGTGTGGCCGGTCGCGTCGGGGCCCGGGGCGCTGCCGACGGTCGCCGCATATGTCTCGATAGGCGGTGAGCCCTCCACCCGCGCCCTGCTCGATCTGCTGCGGGCCGAAGGGGTGCAGGTGCTGCTGCCCGTGCTGCTGCCGGACAACGACTTGGACTGGGCGCTCTACGAGGGCGCCGAGGGCCTCGTACGGGCCGGCCGCGGGCTGCTGGAGCCGGACGGGCAGCGGCTGGGCCCGGAGGCCGTCACGGAGGCGGACGTGGTGCTGCTGCCGGGGCTCGCGGTGGACCGCAGCGGGCTGCGGCTGGGGCGCGGCGGCGGCTCCTACGACCGGGTGCTGGCGCGGCTGGAGCGGGCCGGGGCACGGGCGTCGCTGGTGGTGCTGCTGTACGACGCGGAGGTCCTGGCCAAGGTGCCGGGCGAGCCGCACGACCGTCATGTGCATGCCGCGGTGACCCCGTCGGGGGTGCACCGGTTCACGGAGCCGGGGGAGTCCGCGGAGGGCTGAGGCGGGCCGTATACGGGCGGGCGGCTTCCGGAAAGCCGTCGGGCAGCGCGCCCGGCAGGAGCCGGAAAGCCGTCGGGCGGACCGGATTCCTCCGGCCCGCCCGACGGCTCGGCGCTCACCAGGTGGCGGCGTGCCCGCCGCCCGCCCCTACGGGGACAGCGTCAGCGTGTCCTTGCCCGCGTTCTTCACGGCCTTCTCGCTGTACGCCCAGGGCAGCAGGTCGCCCTTGGCCCACTTGTCGGTCTGGTCGTAGTAGTGCGCGTCGTAGGCGTGCCCGGAGGCGCCGGTGAGGTTGATCCAGCGGGACTTGTCGAGGTCGGCGAGGTTGACCACCATCCGCATCGACGGGACCCAGGTGACCCCGTAGCCGCCGGCGGCGTTCCAGCCGGTGGCGTCGACCGCGGCCTCACCGCCGCCGAGGTTCCAGGGGCCGCGGTTGAACAGGCCCTGGAGCATGCCGGGTCCGTCGGTGCCGAGGGTCTGGTTCGTCAGGAACATCTGGTGCAGCCGTCCCCAGCTCCAGTTGTCGATGTTCTTGCCCAGCTTGGAGGTCAGCTCGTAGCGCGCGTCCTTCATGGCGTGGGCCAGGAGCTGGTCGCGGTTCTTGTCACCGGGGCGGTTGGGCCGGTCCTCGGTCTTCCACCAGGCGTTGTCCGGGTCGTCGAGGATGCCGCGGACGACCTCGTACCAGCGGTCGCCGCCGTCGGGCTGGGCGGTGTCCCCGGCCCGCTCGCCGCATTCGCGGATGTACTTGTCGTTCTCGTCGGCCGGGCCGGTCTCGTTGACCGGGCGGACGGTGAGGCACTGCCCGTCGGGGCGCACCTCCTTGGGCATCTTGTTGCCGAAGGCGAGCTTGAGGGTGTTGCGCCAGACGGCGTTGAAGTAGGCGGCCGCGGCGGAGTCGGGCTCCTGGGTGAAGTCCCAGCCCTCCAGCAGCTGCTGGGCGTCGCGGACGTACTTGTCCTTGATGTCGACCTTCGTCAGGTAGGGCGTGAGCAGCCGGGCGATCTCGCTGCTGTTGTCCTTCTGGAAGGCCTGCATGTCGTCGGTGGAGACCTTGCCGCCGTCCTTGATCTTCGACTCGATCAGGTCGTTGATCCGCTGGCTGCGGGAGCCGTAGCCCCAGTCCTTGGTGAGGAGGTAGGGGTACTTCTCGTCGGTGACGGCCTGGTTGGCGGTGACGATGTAGCCGCGCCTCGGGTTGTACTCGTACGGCAGGGACTTCTGCGGGATGTACCCGGTCCACTGGTACTTCGGGTTCCAGCCGGGCGCCGGGTAGGTGCCGTCGAACTGGCCCTCCCCCTTGCCGCGGACCGGGATCCGGCCGGGGGCCTGGTAGCCGATGTTGCCCTTGGTGTCGGCGTAGATCAGGTTCTGGGACGGGACCTCGAAGTGGGCCGCGGCCTTGCGGAAGCCGTTCCAGTCCTTGGCGCGGTTCATCTCGAAGACGGCGTCCATGGACTTGCCGGGGTCCAGCGCGGTCCAGCGCAGCGATACGGCGTAGCCGTCACCGCGGTCCGGGGCGGCGTTGCCGACGGGGGCGTCCTTGCCGACGTTGACCAGTTCGCTGTCGCGGTCGGAGACGATCGGCCCGTTCCTGGTGGACCGGACGGTGATCTCGCGGCTCTCGCCGCCGGCGACCTTGATGGTCTCCTTGCGGGTTATGAAGGGCTGCTGCTTGTTGTCGTAGAAGTACCCGTCGGCGTTGACCTTCTCCAGATACAGGTCGGTGACGTCGGCGCCGAGGTTGGTCATGCCCCAGGAGATGTCCTGGTTGTGGCCGATGACGACGCCGGGCATCCCGGAGAAGGTGAAGCCGGAGGCGTCGTAGTTGCACTTGGGGCTCGTGGTGCGGCAGTGCAGGCCCATCTGGTACCAGAGCGACGGCATCTGGGGTGCCAGGTGCGGGTCGTTGGCGAGCAGCGGTTTGCCGGTGGTGGTGTGGGCGCCGGAGACGACCCAGGAGTTGGAGCCGATGCCGTTGCCGTTGGGGCCGAGCAGCGCCGGGACCTCGTTCATCGTCTTGGACAGCGAGGACAGCTGCGACTGGAGGCCGGCGGTGGCCCCGCCGGGACCGGCCGGGGCGGCGTTCGCCGAACCGCTGGGCGTAAACCGCTTGGAGGCGGGGTCGACCGAGCCGCCCTCGACGATCGGCTTGTTCCGCTTGTACGGGTAGTCCGGGTAGAGCTGGGCGATCTGCGCGGGGGTGAAGCGGCTGGTCATCAGGGACCGGTCGATCTCCTCCTGCATGTTGCCGCGCAGGTCCCAGGCCATCGCCTTGAGCCAGGCCACCGAGTCGACCGGGGTCCACTTCTCGGGCTTGTAGTCGTTCTCGAAGTCCAGCGCCGCGTACTCCAGGGAGACCGCCGAACCCTCGTGGTCCTTGAGGTAGGCGTTGACGCCCGCGGAGTAGGACTGGAGGTACTTCTTGGTGCTGGGCGACAGCTTGGTGTCGTACTCCTTCTGCGCCACGTCGTGCCAGCCGAGGGTGCGCAGGAACGAGTCGGTCTTGACCTGACCCTTGCCGAACATCTCCGAGAGCCGGCCGGCGGTCATGTGCCGCCGTACGTCCATCTCCCAGAAGCGGTCCTGGGCCTGGACGTACCCCTGGGCGCGGAAGAGGTCTTCGTCGGTGTCGGCGTAGATCTGCGGAATGCCGTGGGCGTCGCGGGTGACGTCCACCGGGTTGGTCAGACCCGGGAGTTTGAGCGAGCCCGTGGTCTGCGGGAACGACGCACGGACGGTACTGACACCCCAGAACGCGCCGAAGCCGATGCCCGCCACGAGCAGCAGCACGACCGTAATCGCGACGAGGCGGCCGCGCCGCCCCTTCTTCTTCCTGGGGACCGGGCCGGACTTGTTGGCGGGCATCTCTGTCCTTCGAGGGGCAGGGTGGGAGTGCTGGAGCAACCATAGGCGCACGGGTTCAAAGACCCCTACGCGGAGTCACCGCCAGCACAGCCAACCTTCAAGTAATGGTAAATTGTTAGTCTCAGTAACTAGATAGGGTAAGGAAAGCCGCCCCCGGAACCGGAACCCGTGCGAGGAAGGATCAGCTCCTGTCTGTCGACCACCTCAACGAACTCCTGCTGATCTGCTCGCTCGTACTGCTCATTGCGGTCGCCGCGGTACGGCTCTCCTCGCGCAGCGGGCTCCCCAGCCTGCTCATCTACCTGGGGATAGGCGTCGCCATCGGACAGGACGGGCCCGGTGGCGTCATCTTCGACAACGCCGAGCTGACCCAACTCCTGGGCTATACGGCGCTGGTCGTGATCCTCGCCGAGGGCGGCCTGGGCACCAAGTGGAAAGAGATCAGACCGGCGCTGCCCCGGGCGGCAGCGCTGTCGACGGTCGGCGTCGCGGTGAGCGTGGGGGTCACCGCGACAGGAGCGCACTATCTGGCCGGACTCGACTGGCGCCAGGCGCTGCTGATCGGTGCCGTGGTCTCCTCGACGGACGCCGCGGCCGTCTTCTCCGTGCTGCGCAGTGTGCCGCTGCCGGCCCGCCTGACCGGCGTACTGGAGGCCGAATCCGGCTTCAACGACGCCCCCGTGGTCATCCTCGTCGTCGCCTTCTCCACCGCGGGGCCGGTCGAGCACTGGTACACCCTGCTCGGCGAGATCACCCTGGAGCTGGCGATCGGCGCCGCCATCGGTCTGGCCATCGGCTGGCTCGGCGCGTACGCCATGCGGCATGTGGCGCTGCCCGCGTCCGGTCTGTACCCGATCGCCGTCATGGCCATCGCGGTCTCCGCCTACGCGGCCGGCGCCCTGGCGCACGGCTCCGGCTTCCTCGCCGTCTACCTGGCCGCGGTGATCCTCGGCAACGCCAAACTGCCGCACGCCCCGGCCACCCGCGGCTTCGCCGAGGGCCTCGGCTGGCTCGGCCAGATCGGCATGTTCGTCCTGCTGGGCCTGCTGGTGACCCCGCACAACCTGATCGACGACATCGTCCCGGCGCTGGTGATCGGCATGATCCTGACGCTGGTGGCCCGGCCGACCTCGGTGTTCGTGGCGCTGATGCCGTTCCGGGTGCCCTGGCGGGAGAAAACCCTGCTGTCGTGGGCCGGGCTGCGCGGTGCGGTGCCGATTGTGCTGGCCACCATCCCGATGGTGAACGAGGTGCCCGGCAGCGAACGGGTCTTCAACATCGTCTTCGTCCTGGTCGTGGTCTACACCCTCATCCAGGGGCCGACGCTGCCCTGGCTGGCCAGACGGCTGCGGCTGGGCGACGGTGAGGAGCCCGCCGACCTGGGCATCGAGTCGGCGCCCCTGGAGCGGCTGCGCGGCCATCTGCTGTCCACGTCCATCGGCCCGGCCTCCCGTATGCACGGCGTCGAGGTCGGTGAGCTGAGGATGCCCGCGGGCGCCGCGGTCACCCTCGTCGTCCGGGACGGCTCCAGCTTCGTGCCCTCGCCCTCCACGGTGCTGCGGCGCGGCGACGAGCTGCTGGTGGTCGCCACCGATCCGGTCCGCGACGCGGCGGAGCGGCGGCTCCAGGCGGTCTCCCAGGGCGGCAAGCTGGCCGGCTGGCTGGGGACCGGCGGCCCCACGGGAGGCCGGCCGCGCCACCGCCACCGCTGAGATCCGGCGGCTCCCTGGACGGGAATGTGCTGCATCTCTCCACGGATCCCAAGGGAATCTGCGGGAAGACCTGGCTGATCCCAGGGCTTCCCGCCCCGCAGCCTGTAGTATGAAGAGGCACATCGACGAACCAACTCTGCCTGATGCAGAGCTGGCGCGACCGCTCGGCGGCCGCGGTCCCCCTGCCTTACGCAGCCACCTCTTCCGGTGCGGACCACGCGGTATCACTCGGTCCTGCGCGAGAGGACAGCTCTCGGCGCGTTCCCGTGACGACCTCGCGGGTGGCGCGCTACCAGGCGGCAGAAAGGCCCGGCCGTGGCATCCGCGGTCAAGGACTCCCGTTCCGGATACGGACCACTGCTCCGCACCCCTGGTGCATGGACATTCCTGCTGCCCGGCTTCCTGGCCCGGCAGCCCTTCGCCATGCTGACGATCGGCATCGTGCTGCTCGTCCAGTCCACCACCGGCTCGTACGGCACCGCGGGCGCGGTGTCCGCCACGACCGGTGTGGCGATGGCGCTGTTCGCGCCGCAGAGCGGCAAGCTCGCCGACCGCTTCGGCCAGCGCGCGGTGCTGATCCCCGGCGTCCTGGCGCATGTCGCCGGTGTCGCGGCGCTGATCATCCTCGCCCTCGCGCACGCTCCCCTGTGGGCGCTGCTCGCCGTGGCGGTCCCCACGGGCGCCTCGACGCCGCAGGTCGGCCCGATGGTGCGGGCCCGCTGGGCCGCCCGGCTCGGCGGCAGTCCGCTGATGCCGACGGCCGCCGCCTTCGAGTCGGTGACCGACGAGTTCACCTTCGTGGTCGGCCCCGTACTGGCGACCGCGCTGTGCACCGGCATCCATCCGGCGGCCGGGCTGGTCGCCGAGGCCGCGCTGACCCTGGCCGGCGGGCTGCTGTTCGCCGCGCAGCGGCGCAGCCAGCCCCCGGTGCACCGGTCGCAGGCCGGCGACCGGCCGCGGGTCTCGGCGCTGTCGGTGCCCGGCGTACGCGTCCTGATCGTGGCGTTCCTCGGCATCGGCGCCGTCTTCGGCGGGATGCAGGTCTCGCTGACGGCCTTCACCCAGCACATCGGGCAGCCCGGCATCAACGGCGTGCTCTACGGGATCTTCGCGGGCGGCAACATGCTCGCCGGTATCGCCTGCGGCGCGATCGCCTGGAAGGTCGGCCCGCGGCGCCGGCTGCTGGTCGCCTACGGGCTGCTGGCGCTGGCCACCACCCCCCTGTGGGCGGTCACCGCGGTGCCGCTGCTGGGTGCCGTCGGCCTGGTCGTCGGCCTCTGCATCGCCCCGGCGCTGATCACCGGCTACACCCTCGTGGAGTCGCTGGTGCCGGCCGCCGCCCGCACCGAGGCCTTCACCTGGCTGACCGGCGCGGTCGCGCTGGGCCAGGCGGCCGCGGCCACCTCGTCGGGCCAGCTGGCGGACCGCTTCGGCCCGAGCATGGGCTTCCTGGTGCCGCTGGCCGGTACGGCGCTGGCCCTGACGGTGCTGCTGGCGCTCCGCGCCCACCTGCTGCCGCGTTCCTCGACCGTGGTCGCCGGCGCCCCGGCGGACGGCGCCGAGGACCGGGTCCCGGCCGTTTTCGAGGACCGCGAACGGGAGCTGGCGCGCGCCTGACCGAGCGTGGAGTGGGTCACCGTCCGCCGGTCACGGTGGACTGGCGCGCGGGAATACTGCAATATGGAGCGTCGTTAGCACTCATCGAGTGAGAGTGCCAGGAGGAAGACAAGTGCCGACCTACCAGTACCAGTGCACCGAGTGCGGCGAGGACCTCGAGGCGGTGCAGAAGTTCACCGACGACGCGCTCACGGAGTGCCCCGCCTGCAACGGACGCCTCAAGAAGGTGTTCTCCGCGGTCGGCATCGTCTTCAAGGGCTCCGGCTTCTACCGCAACGACAGCCGCGGCTCGTCGTCCAGCAGCAGCCCCGCCAAGAGCGCCTCCACGTCGGGCACGACGTCCTCCTCGGACTCGTCGAGCTCCTCGTCCGGCAGCTCCGACAGCAAGTCCTCCGCCCCGGCCGCCGCTTCGTCCACCAGCAGCAGCTCGGGCACCAGCTCCGCCGCCTGACCCCGCACCTGCCCGGACCCCGCCGTCACCGACGGCGGGGTCCGTCGGCTTACGGCTTTCTTTCGTTCCCGCCACTCGCCTTCCCCCGCCGCCGCGCCCCGATAGTGTGATCGGCATGGCTGACGCGGAGATTGGCGTTATCGGCGGATCGGGTTTCTACTCCTTCCTCGACGACGTGACCGAGATCACGGTGGACACCCCGTACGGGCGCCCGAGCGATTCGCTGTTCCTGGGAGAGATCGCCGGCCGCCAGGTCGCGTTCCTGCCCCGGCACGGCCGCGGCCACCACCTCCCGCCGCACCGCATCAACTACCGCGCCAATCTCTGGGCCCTGCGCTCGCTCGGCGTACGCCAGGTCCTCGGCCCGTGCGCGGTCGGCGGGCTGCGCCCCGAATACGGCCCGGGCACCCTCCTGGTCCCCGACCAGCTCGTCGACCGCACCAAGGCCCGCGCCCAGACCTACTTCGACGGCGAGCCCCTCCCCGACGGCAGCGTCCCCAACGTCGTCCATCTGACCTTCGCCGACCCGTACTGCCCCACGGGGCGCCGGGCCGCCCTCTCGGCGGCCCGTGGCCGGGACTGGGAGCCGGTCGACGGCGGCACCCTCGTCGTCATCGAGGGCCCCCGCTTCTCGACCCGCGCCGAATCGCGCTGGCATGCCGCACAGGGCTGGTCGGTGGTCGGCATGACGGGCCATCCCGAAGCCGTCCTGGCCCGCGAACTGGGCCTCTGCTATACCTCGTTGACCCTGGTCACCGACCTGGACGCGGGCACCGAGACCGGTGAGGGCGTCTCCCACGACGAAGTCTTCCGGGTCTTCGCCGAGAACGTCGGCCGACTGCGCGAGGTCCTCTTCGACGCGATCGCCGGCCTGCCCGACAACGCGGCCCGCGACTGCCTGTGCACCGGCGCCCACACCGGCTGGGACCTGGGCATCGAGCTGCCGTAACGCCTCGCGGAGCGCTAGGGCGGGTCCTGTCGGCTGGGTCCCGTCGTCCGCCGGGGGGGGCGGGGACTCGCGCTTGTGGTGCGTCCATGCCAGGTGTCGCGAGCCCGGCGGGGCCTTGCGGACGCGCCCTGGGCCTCCCCCTCCCGGGTGGCCGAGTTGTCCACAGGAGCCGGGCCGTCCACAGCCCGGAGCAGGCGGGCGGAGGCTTCCGGCACGGTGGTGATCAGCGGTTCACCCGACCCCTCACTCTCAGGCGGTGCCACCATGCTCCGGACCACCCCCGCTCTCCCTTCCCCCTCCCTGACCGTCCCCGAGTCCCTCTCCCCGCCGCTGCCCGCTCCCCCGCCGTGTGAAGTGCCGCACTTCGCACCGGTCCGGGCGGGCGGCGGCCGGCACCGATGGGGACGGCCCGCGCGGCAGCGCTTACTGGCCGCAGGTCTCGCGCTGACCGCCGCAGCACTGGCCGGCGGGGCGTCGTACGGTGCCGTACGGGACGCTCCGGCCCCCGGCTGCCCGTCGGCGGCGGCCCCGGGAGGGCGGTGACCATGCTCCAAGATCGAGTGGCCTCCGCGCCCACCCCACGCGAGACTGCTGCGAATGGCGGGGCACCCGCCGCGCGCCAATGGGGGCGCGCCCACCGCACCGGTACCGCGGTTTCCGTCCCTACGGCCCGCACGCTCGGCCCTTTCCCCCGGAACCACCGATTCCGTGCCGACGCACCGGTCGCTGGATGGTTCGTGTCACACGACTGGACACCTCTGCCCTGCCCTGCCGTAAGTTGCGGTGCTGATTGTTGGTGCACCGTCCGTAGTGAGCATGGAAAGAGGCTGTCAGGTGAGCGAGAGCAAGGGCGTCCTTCAGGGATTCAAGGAATTCCTGATGCGCGGCAACGTCATCGAACTCGCGGTCGCGGTCGTCGTCGGTGCGGCCTTCACCAACATCGTGAACGCGGTGGTGAAGGGCATCATCAACCCCATCGTGGGCGCCCTCGGCTCACAGAACCTCGATCACTACCAGGCCTGTCTGACCGCCACCTGCGCCAAGGATCCCAAGACGGGCGCCTTCACCGACGGGATCTACATCCTCTGGGGCTCGGTGCTCAGCGCCGCCCTGACGTTCCTGATCACCGCTGCGGTCGTCTACTTCCTCATGATCCTTCCGATCAACAAGTGGAAGGAACGCCAGGCGGCCCGGCAGGCGCTGGAGCCGGCCCCCGCCGACCCCACCGAGATCGAACTGCTCACCGAAATCCGCGATGCCCTGCTCGCCCAGCGCACCGGCGCACCTTTCGCGCCCACTTCCACCTCGGGCACGATCGGCACCCAGAAGACCCACGAGTAACAGACGCCCGCGGCCTGCGGACGCCGCCCACGCACCCCGCTCAGAGGTGGTGCGGCGGCTTCTCGTCCAGAAAACGGGCCAGGTCGGCAGCGCTGTCGCCCCCGGCCGGGCGCTCGCCCCAGCCGCGGTCGGTGTCGTCCGAGGACTGCTGGTTCAGCGGATCGTCGAAGATCAGCTTCGCGGCGGGCCGGGAGGCCGCCGGGCGGACGGCGGGTGAGGGCGCAGGGGTGCGCTCAGCGTCGGAGGGAGTCTGCGCGCCGGCGGAGGGCGCCTGCTCGGCCTCGGAGGGCGCCTGCTCGGCGTCGGAGCCGTCGTGGGGCGCGGGCACCGGCTCGGATTCGGGGGTGGGGCTCACGTGTCCAGGGTACGGGCGGGTCGGGAGCGGGTCAGACGTCGGCTTGGAACGGACCGGGCGGCTTGGACCGGAGCGGCGGCCTGGACCGTACGGCTTGGCGCTGGGACCGGAGCGGGCGGTGTGGGGCTGGGGCCGGGGCCGCCCGGCGCCGGGGCACCTGGGCATGAATGGGGGCCGCGCCGTCCCACGGGGTGGCCGGCTCTGTCGGTCAGAGCTGATGGAGGGCCCGGGCGCGGGCCGCATCGAGGGGCCCGTCCTCAGGGATCTGGAGGTAGTGGTTCACCTGCCACGCCTGGGTGGCGCGGGCCTGCCGGTTGGTGGTCTCCACCCACGGCGGATAGACGCGAAACGCCCGCTTACCGCCGGAGCCGTTCCGGGAAACGATGCCGCGCTCACAGAGCACCTCGCGCGGAAAGACGAAGTGCCCGAAGTGGCCGCCTTCGCGAGCGCTGATGACGAAAAGATCCACCGGATCCCCGGCGTCGAACGGCTGAATCGGCCCGCCCGGGCTCCGCTTCCACACCGTGACGAACTGACCGACCTTCGTCGGGGTGGTCTTGGCGACCCGGAACCGGACGGAGGAACCGTCGAGACTGAATTCATGTGCCGCGTACTCAGCACTCTCCGCTTCGGGAATTGGCCGGGAGCAGGTGAATCCACAGGGGTCGTAAACCCACTTCTTCGCCGCGAGGAGCTCAGCGTGCAGGGATTCCCCATCCGCCCAGGGCTCGGGAACTATGGACCGGCACTCCGAGGATTCTTCGGGCTTTGTCACCATTCCCCCATCGTGTCATTGCCGCCCGTCGGGCATACCTGCGGGACCGGGATACCGATGTCCGAGGCGGGCGGCGGGGGCAGCCAGGGGCGCCCCGTGGGGTGCGGCTACCAAACAACACGACCTCTACCGGGTTACCGGTAAGCCCGCACACCCTCACGGGCAGGACATGGCCGCCCAGCAAGCGACGTGAGCCAAGTGGGAGGGGAGGCGAACACCCGCTGCCTTAGCGGCCCTTGTCGTGGGTGGGTATGGGGTGCGGGCGATGTCCGTCATGGGGCCGGGTCGGCGGCCCCTGTGACGCGAGGCTACGCCTGAGGGGCCACCTGCGATCACTGCTGGGCAGGGGGTGGCGGGGGTGCGCGTACTCATGACGAGCCATGGGCCGACGGCCTTTCCGGTGGGGGGCGGAGTTGGGGCGGGGTTGGGGTGAGGTGGGGCGGGGTGGGGGGGGGAGGGCCCGGGGCCCCGGGGGGGGGGGAAGGGGGCCGCTGATCGGAGTGATGTGGGGACCAGCGCTTGGGCCGATGCTCAGGCTGGAGCTCGGCAGGTTGTCGGGGCCGGCGCTTCACACGTGCTCCACGCTAGGCGCGGATGAGGCGAATGGCCCGTTTGGTGACCTGAGTGGGTGAGGCTGTACGGGCACGGGCTCTGCGGGCTGTACGGGCTCTGCGGGCTCTGCCTCGTCGGTGGGTGACGTCGTGAAGCTCGTCAGTCGGTGAGAGCCGAGCCCCTTCAGTGCGGCCGTCTCTTCAGGCGTACGGGGCTGGGCTGAGCTCCCTTGGAACGCCGGGCTCGACCGCACTGGGCTTCCCCCAAGGGCCGCCCTCCGCGTCACGCCCAAAGCACGGGGCCTTCCTTGCCGGGCCTTGAGCCTCGCGTTCCCCGAATCCCCAGGGTCCCCCGCCCCATGCCCCGCCGGCCGCCCCTGAGTGCACGCCCCCGCCGAGCTTCCCCAGGGCCCCGCACACCCGCGTCACGCCCCGAAGCACCGGGCCTTGCCCACCGCCCCTCCGAGCACCGCGCATCCGAGGCTCAGACTCCCCCGCGCCACGCTCCCCAAGCGCCGCGCCTCCAAGGGCTAGGCCGCCGCCGCATCCCCGAACCTCCAGGCCCCACGCCGCACTCTCCCGCAGCGCCGCGCCCCCGCCGCAGCCCCGAAAAGGCACGCCCCCCTGCCGCACCCCCGGAAAGGGCACGCCCCCGTCGCCCCATCGAAGAGGCACGCCCCCCGCCGTACCCCCGGAGAGGCACGGCCCCCGCCGCGGCTTCGCCAGAGCCCCGCACACCCGGGCCGCGCCCCGGAGCGCTGGGCCCCCAGCCCACCGCCCCTCCGAGCACCGCGCCCTTCGAGGCGCCGCGCGCCCCCGCTCCGCGCTCCCCCGAGCGCCATGCCTCCAGGGCTACGCCCCGCCCCTCCCCCGATCCGCCAGGCCTGCGCCGCGCTCCCCCCGAAGCGCCACGCCCCCGCAGGGCCCCCAGCCCACCGGCTCCCCTCGCGCCGCTCTCCCCCAAGAGCCGCGCTCCCCGAAAGACCCGCTCTTCGGCTCCTGGCTCCTGGCTCCTGGCTCCTGGCCACGCTCTGCGAAGGATTCCGCCGAGGGGCCCCACCCCTTGAAACGATTCCCCCGAAGTCCGCGCCCCGCGAGCCACTTGAAGGGCCTCGCCCCCCCCCGCTCCTGGCAGCCCCCTTGATGCCAGGCCACGCTGCGTGGAGCAAGCAGGCCGCCGCCCGCCTGCCGCGATGGCGCCGTCAGTGGGCCGCGGACGGTACGCCCAGTGCCTCGTGCCACCACATGTCGCGGCCCGGTTTCCAGGAGACCGGGCGGGAGCAGCGGTTCACCACCAGGACGGTTCGGTCCATGGCTCCGTCTGCGGCAGCGCTCCGGGCCAGTGCGTGGTCGAGCAGGGGCTTCACCGGCCGTACGGCGCCGTCCCAGAACGCTGCGTCGGCCGTGATCAGTACCCGGGCCGAGGACTCGCGGGTCCGCGCGACCAGTTCGGGCACCGTCAGGGAGACCGGCAGCGTGGCGCGTATCGCGTCCAGACGCCCGCAGGCGAGCGTGGCGATCACCGACTCGGGCACCAGCGGCAGATGCACCGCGACCCGGTCACCGGCCCGTACACCGAGCCGCCTGAGGACGGCGGCGGCACGTTCGGCCTGGTCGAGGAGCATGCCGTGCGTCAGCTCCTCCTGGCGCCCGGGCTCCCCACTCCAGGTGAGGGCGATCCGCGACGCCTCCGGCTCTTGCAGTTCCCGGGCGTCGTCTGCATGCTCTGAAGTCACACGGCTCAACATGCGGTTCAGCATGGAGATCACCGATCAACGATTGCTGAACGTCCGTTGTACGGCGTCGACGCCGCGCCTTCCCGCACCACGCGGCAGCAGAGCGCTGCGGCCCAGCCTCTTCCGGTCGCCGTAGTGGCCGTCCCGGCTCATGTCTCCGGTTTCCCTGGCCGTGCGCGCAATCCGCTTCCGGGTTCCTGCCCCTTTCCGGTGCACTTCATCCCCCTCGCCCCTCCCATTTCTCGTTCTTCCTCCGCAAGCGCCGAGGCGGCCCCGTGAGAGGCGGCCCCTTTGCCCGTCATGCCGAGACCCGAACCGCATCTCCACCTGGACGCGCAGGCCCGTTGGGCGCTGCCCGCCGTCGCCCTCGGCGCGTTCTGTGTCGAACTGGACGCCTTCGCGCTGCGTCCGGCGCTACCCGTAGTCCGCGGAGCCCTGCACGGCGCTGCGACGGCACCCCTGGGTCGGCAGTGGCTATCTCCTTGCTGCCGGGGGCCCTGATGCCGCCCCTGCCGGTCGTCTCGGGGATCTGTACGGGCGACGCCGGACGCTGACGGGCCGGGCTGGCGCTCTTCGGTGTCACTCACCGCTGTGTTGCGTGCGCTTGCGCCGCCGTCACTGCCGCTGCTGGTCGCGGGACACCGCGCCGTGCGGCGCCTGTGCACACGTGAACTGCCCCACCGGACCGGGCGCTTACTGCGCGCTCGTACCCACCGCGTCGTACCCCCCGATCACATCGCAGACGTCGGCGAACCCGCGCGCCTCCAGCAGCGCTGCCGCGATCACCGACCGGTTGCCGCTGCGGCAGTACAGGACCACCGGGCGGGACGGGTCCAGTTCGGCGATGCGGTGGGGTAGGCCGGCCAGAGGGAGGTTGCGGGCGCCGGGGAGGGCGCCTGCCTCGTACTCGGTCGGGTTACGGACGTCGATCAGCTGGATGTCGCCCGGTACGGAGTCGGTGGGCAGGGAATCGGTAGGCAGGGAGCCGGTAGGCCGGGAGCCGGTAGGCCGGGAGTCGGTGGGCAGGGAGTCCGTCGGTACGGAGTCGGCCGGCTCTGTGACGCCCGTCCGGGACTCATCGGCCCCCACTGTTCCCGCTGGCCCCGCTTGCCCTGCCGTCCCCGCTGTCCCCGCTGCCCCCTCCAACTGCGGCTCCCTCAGGCCAAGTTCCTCATAGCGGATGCGGCGGCTGTGGCTGCTGAGGGCCGGTCTGCGGTCCAGTGCGGCGGCCGGGTCGGGTAGGTGGCCCAGGACGTGGTCGTAGCCGATGCGGGCGAGGCGGAGGCGGGCTTCCTGTTCGGTGCCGGGGTCGGTGAGCAGCACGATCGGGGTGCCGGGGGTGACCACGCTGCCGGCGTATTCGGCGAAGCGGGTGTCGAGGCTCGTGTGGAGTGAGCCGGTCAGGTGCGCGCGGGTGTAGGCGGCCAGGGGGCGGCAGTCGAGGAGGACGGCGCCTTGCTGGTCGCGGGCCGCGAGGGCCTCGTCCAGGGTGAGGGCGGGCGGCGGGCCGGGTTCCAGGAGGGGGTGGCCGTCGCGGTTGAGGGCCGCGTCGTGGGCGAAGTAGCCGGGGGTGGCGGGCTGTCCCGCGGTGACCAGGCGGATGAAGTCGTCCACCGGCATGGGCTGGAGGGCGTAGTTGAACCGGCGCTGGTCGCCGATGGTGGAGCTGGTTTCGCTGGAGAGGCTGCGGCCGCAGGCGGAGCCGGCGCCGTGTGCGGGAAAGACCCGGGTCGCGTCCGGGAGGGTGAGGAGTTTGGTGTGCAGGGAGCGGTGGAGTCGGGCGGCCATGTCCTGCGGGGTGTGCCCGGCGGCGGAGAGCAGGTCGGGGCGGCCGACGTCGCCGACGAAGAGGGTGTCGCCGGTGAGCACGCCGAACGGCACCTCGTCGTCGGGGTGTTCGCGCAGGACCAGGCAGATGGATTCGAGGGTGTGGCCGGGGGTGGCGAGAACGGTGAGGGTGACCCCCTGGCCGTCGTCCGCGCCGAGCGAGAGGCGCTCGCCGTCCCGTAACCGCCGTATGGGGAAGCCGGTTTCAGCGGCCTCACCGAAGGCGATGGTGGCGCCGGTGGCCCGTGCGAGTTCGAGGTGGCCGGAGAGGAAGTCGGCGTGAATGTGCGTCTCGATGACGAGTTCGATCCGCAGGCCGGCGGCTTCCGCGTCGTGCAGGTAGTCGTCGATGTCGCGGCGCGGGTCGACGAGGACGGCGCGTCCGGTGGTCTTGTCGCCGATCAGATACGACGCCTGGGAGAGGCAGTCGAGGTAGTACTGCGCGAAGTGCACGGTCGGCCTCCAGGGGTGCGCGGGGCCCGTGCGCGGCGGCCGGGGCCCGTTCGGGCAGGTGCGTTGTGCGGATGCACGGATGTACGTACATTAGGTAGCCGGAGGGCGGGCGACAAGCCGCGCAGGTCTGGCGTCCCGTCAACCCGTAGGGGGTCGAGATCTCTTGGCCGGGCATTGACTGTTGTCGGTCGGCGCTTGCGCTCGGCGTCCCTCGCTCCGGCAGCACCCCTGCAACCCCCGTACGCCCGCGGAGGAATCCACCATGACGACCGAGCCGCCGCGCGGCGCGCACGGCCCGCGTCCCCTGGACCGGCGCTCGCCGCTGCCCCTGTGGGCGCAGCTCTCCGCCGATCTGCGCCGCCGGATGGAGGCCGGGGCGTTCCGTGCGGAGTTTCCGGCCGAGCACCGGCTCACCGGCGAGTACGAGGTCAGCCGGCACACCGTCCGGGAGGCGCTGCGCAAACTGCGTGCCGAGGGCCTGGTGATCGCCGAACGCGGCCGGGCGAGCCGGCTGGACACCCGTCGCATCCAGCAGCCGCTGGGCTCGCTCTACAGCCTCTTCCGCGAGCTGGAGGGCCAGGGGGTGGAGCAGCGCAGCGAGGTGCTGCGGCTGGAGCGGACCGTGGACGGCACGGTCGCCGGGCATCTGGGGCTGGTCCCGGAGGCGCCGCTGGTCGTGCTGGAGCGGCTGCGGCTCGCGGACGGTGAGCCGCTCGCACATGACACCGCGTATCTGCCCGCCGAGGTCGCCGAGCCGCTGCTGGAGGCCGACTTCGGGCACACCTCGCTCTACGGCGAGCTGACGCGGCGCTGTGAGGTGAAGGTCTCCGGTGGCCGGGAGCGGATCCAGCCGTTTCTGCCGGACATCCGGCAGGCGTGGCTGCTGGGGCTGGCCGACCGGGAGGCGGCGTTCGCCATCGAGCGGCTCGGGCAGGCCGGGGAGCGGCCGGTGGAGTGGCGCGAGACGGTGGTGCGCGGTGACCGGTTCACCTTCGTCGCGGAGTGGTCCGGCGACAGCCGGGCCGTCGCCCTTGCGCCGCGGGCCTCGTGTCCGTCCTCGTAGCCCTGGCGGCGCTGCCGTGCGGGCTGCTGATCGGGCTGCTGCTGGGGGCGCTCGGCGGGGGCGGTTCGGTGCTGGCGGTGCCGGTCCTGGTCTATCTGCTGGGGCAGTCGCCGCACGAGGCGACCGCGGGGGCGCTGGTCGTCGTCACGGTCGGCGCGGTGACCGGGCTGCTGTGTCACGGCCGGGCCGGGCGGGTCCGGTGGGCGGCCGGTGCGGCGTTCGGGGCCCTGGGGACGGCGGGCAGCTACCTCGGCTCCCGGTGGAGCGCGGCCCTGGACCCCACGGTGCTGATGGCGGCGTTCGCGGGGCTGCTGCTCGTGGTGGCAGCGATGCTGGTGTTACGGGGGCGGGGCGAGCGGCGGGGGGCGGCGGAGACCCGTCCCTTACGGGAGCCAAGGGAGGGGACACCGGTCCGAGGCTTGCCGGAGGCTGTGCCCTTACGGGGTGCGGCAGGGGCGGATTCCCTGGTGGAACCCGGGGAGTTGCCGTCCTTACGGGAGCCGGCGGAGTTGCCCGCCTCACGGGAGCCGGTGGAGTCGCCCGCCTCACGGGAGCCGGTGGAGTCGCCCGCCCCAGAGGAGTCAGCAGGACCCGTGCCCCTCTCGACGTCCGCGGAGTCGCCATCCCCCCAAGAGCCCGCGGAGTCGCTCCCCTTACAGAAGCCCTCGGAGCCCGCCCCCTCACGGGACACCGCGGTTCCGCCCCCCGCCGGCAAGGTGAACGGCTCCGCCCGCCCGGCGCCCCTGCGGCCCGTCCGCTTTGCCGTGACCGCCTCCGCCGTCGGGCTGCTCACCGGGTTCTTCGGGGTCGGTGGTGGTTTCGTCGTCGTGCCGGCCCTCACTCTGGTGCTGGGTCTGGAGATGCCGGTCGCGATCGGCACCTCGCTTCTCGTCATCCTCATCAACTCCCTTACGGCGCTGGCCACCCGGGCCGGCACCGGGTCCCTGGACTGGCCGCTGCTGGCCGGCTTCGCAGCCTGTGCGGCGCTCGGCAGTCATCTCGGCAACCGTCTGACCACCCGGCTGCGGCCTCAGGTGCTGGCCACCGCCTTCGCCTGCCTGGTCGCCGTCCTCGCCGTCATCATGGCCGCCACTGCGCTGCCCCGTCTCTGGTAGCCCCACGCCCCGTACCCCGGACCTCGTACCCCGTATACCGACCACCCGATTCCGACCACCTCCAGGAGGAAACACATGGCCCCCGCACCCGCCGCCCCGTCCCATCACCAGGTCCTCATCGTCGGCGGCGGCACCGCCGGCATCACCGTCGCCGCCCGGTTACGCCGTGCCGGTGTGCGGGACATCGCGCTGCTGGAGCCGTCCGAGACGCACTGGTACCAGCCGTTGTGGACGCTGGTCGGCGGCGGTCAGGCGCCGTTGCGTGCCTCGCTGCGCACCGAGGCTGATGTCATCCCGCCGGGGGTGCGCTGGCTGCGGGAGCGCGCCACCGCCGTGGACCCGACCGCGCGGACGGTGACCACCGCTTCGGGCCGGGTCCTCTCCTACGGGCGGCTGGTGCTCGCGCCGGGCCTCCAGCTCGACTGGGACGGGGTGCCCGGTCTCGCCGCGGCTCTCGGCCACGGCGGGGTGAGCAGCAATTACCGGCCCGATCTCGCGCCGCTGACCTGGGAGTTGATCCGCCGGATGCGGAGCGGGACGGCGGTGTTCACCATGCCGTCCGGGCCGGTGAAGTGCGGCGGCGCGCCGCAGAAGATCGCGTATCTGGCGGCGGATCACTGGCGTAAGCGCGGGGTGCTGGGTGCGATCCGCACGATCCTGGTGCTTCCGGAGCCCGCGATGTTCAAGGTGCCGGTGTTCTCCCGTGCGCTGACGGAGACGGCCCGGCGGTACGGCATCGAGGTGCGGCTGAGTTCGGAGATGACCCGCCTCGACGGTGCGGCGCGCGAGGCAGTGATCACCGATCACACCACCGGCAAGGCCGAGACCGTTCACTACGACCTGCTGCACGCCGTACCGCCGCAGCGCGCCCCCCAGTGGCTGGCGGACGGCCCGCTCGCCGACCCCGACTCCCCGTACGGGTACGTCAAGGCCGACCGGGAAACCCTCCAGCACCCGGATTTCCCGAATGTGTTCGTGCTCGGCGATGTCGCGAATCTGCCGACGTCCAAGACGGGCGCCGCGATCCGCAAGCAGGCTCCGGTCGCGGTCGCCAATCTCCTCGCCGGGCTGCGCGGCCGTCCCGCCGCCGCCCGCTACGACGGCTACACCTCCTGTCCGCTGGTCACCGCCCGGCACAAGATGCTGCTCGCCGAGTTCGACTACGACCTTCAGCCCACTCCTTCGATCCCCTTCCTCGACACCACCCGGGAGCGCACCGACATGTGGTTCCTCAAGCGCTACGGGCTGCCGCAGCTCTACTTCAAGGGGATGCTCAAGGGCCTGGCGTAACCACACCCCCTACCGGGCAGGGCTCATGCAAGGGGCACACCTCCCCCTTAGGGGATCGCCCCCACCCCGCCCTAAGCCCCCGTCATCTCCGCCACCACACACGCCACGTTGTCCGGCGCTCCCGCCTCGCGGGCCAGCCGGATCAGTTCGCGTACGGCCTGGTCGGGGTCGCCGGCTCCGGTCAGCACCTGCTGGATGGTCTCGGCCGGCACCACCCCGGTCAGGCCGTCGGTGCACAGCAGATAGCGCTCCCCCGGCCGGGCCTCCAGGAGTTGCAGATCGGGGGCGAATTCGGTGGCCCCGTCGAGGGACCGCAGCAGTTGGGCGCGCTGCGGATGCAAGGCGGCCTCCTCGGGGGTGAGCCGGCCCTCGTCGATCAGCGACTGGACCAGGCTGTGGTCGTGGGTGATCTGGAAGAGGCCGGAGTCACGCAGGACATAGGCGCGGGAGTCTCCGACGTGCAGCAGCGCCAGCTGGGTGCCGGAGCGGAGCAGCGCGGTGAGGGTGCTGCCGGTCGTACTGCCGGTCGCCTCGTCCGCCGCCGGGGCGGCGCGGTGGTCCCGCTGGTCCCGGTGGGCGCGATGGGCGCGATGGGCCGCGTCCTCCAGCGCGCCGAGCAGGTCCGCCGCGGTCAGGTCCTGGTCTTCCAGGCCCTGGAGTGCCTCGATGGCGGTCTTCGCGGCCTGGCCGCCGCCGGGGCCGTAGCCGTCGGCGACGGCCAGCAGCCGTGGGCCGGCGTGCGCGGCGTCCTGGTGTGCCGTGCGCACCAGCCCCTGGTCGGTCAGGGCGGCGCAGCGCATCGTCAAGGGCGTGTGGGGTGTGGTCATGGCGGTGTTCTTCCTCTCCAGCTGGTCGACGAGGAAGGCGGCGAGGTCCCGGCGGGCCGCGGTGTCGGCCTCGACCTGCGCCCAGTACGCGGCGACCGCCACGGCCGCAGCGTCCGGTGCCAGCTCGCACACCTCGCGTATACGGGCCAGCGGCATACCGAGCCGGCGCAGCCAGGCCACCAGCCGGGCCCGCTCCAACTGGGCGGGGGCGTAGTGGCGGTAGCCGCTGTGCGGGTCGACATGGGCCGGGGGCAGCAGGCCGAGCTCGTCGTAGAGGCGCAGCGCCTTCGGCGAGAGCCGGGAGGCCCGTGCGAACGCCCCGATGGTCAGCAGCGCAGCGTCGTCGTACGGCGCCGCGCGCCCGTCTCCGTCCACCCGTCCGTCCTCCTCGTACCGGGCACCTCGCCCGGCACGCCCGATGCTGGGGCTTGCCCCAAGGGCAAGGTCAAACACGGCCGTCGCCCCGCCCGGACCGGCCCCGCCACCCCCCTCACACCCGCCGCATCGCCGCCTCCCTCACCCCTTCCCCTCACCCCCCAGCCGGCTGAGCGCCGCGGCCGTCAGCGCCTCCACCCCCATGGTGAGCGTCGGCCGGACCACGGGAAGGAAGTGCGGCGAATGGTTCGACGGGATGTCCTGGGCGAGCCGGCCGGCCGCCAGCGCCGTCCGGAATTCCTCCGGGTCCCAGCCGCCCAGCCACCAGTAGTAGAGCGGGGCCCCGGCGGCGGTCGCCAGCAGGCCGGCGTCCTCGCTGCCGGCGGCCGGGTCGTAGGCGAACAGCCGCTCCGCGCCGAAGAGTTCGGTGAACTGCTCGTTGACCTCCCGCAGGGTCGTGGCGTCGTTGACGGTGACAGGGAAGGAGTCCAGGACCTCGGTGTCGGGGGTGCGGTCCGCGCCGGAGGCGGCGGCCTCGGCGCGCGCGATGCGGTCGATGGCGGCGAGCACGGCGGTGCGGACCGTTTCGTCGAAGGTGCGGACGCTGAGCCGTACGACGGCGCGGTCGGGTATCACATTGGCGCTGTCCCCGGCGTGGAACGAGCCGACCGTGACCACTGCCTGGTCCTTCGGGGCGACCTCGCGGGCCACTACGGACTGCACCCGCTGGACGAAGGACGCCGCCATCAGGATCGGGTCGATGGTGGTCTCGGGACGTGAGCCGTGGCCGCCGGTGCCGTGGAAGGTGATCTCCAGGCTGTCGGCGGCCGCCATGCAGGGGCCGGGGCAGTAGGCGATCAGCCCGGCGCCGAACGGGGCGACATGCTGGGCCAGCACCACATCGGGGGTGGGGACCAGGCTGTCGCTGTAGAGGCCGGCGTCGAGCATGGCGCGGGCGCCGCTGCCGACCTCCTCGGCGGGCTGGAAGAGCGCGACCAGGGTGCCGGACCAGTGCTCACGGCCCGCCGCGAGCAGGTCGGCGGCGCCCAGCAGGCAGGTGACATGGACGTCGTGCCCACAGGCGTGCATCCGGCCGGGGACCGTGGAGGCGTAGTCCAGGCCGGAGTTCTCGGTGACGGGCAGCGCGTCCATGTCGGCGCGCAGCAGGACCACGGGCCCGGGGCCGTTGCGCAGTACGCCGACGACGCCGGTCTGCGCGATGCCGGTGGTGACGTCATAGCCGCAGGCGGTCAGCCGGCGGGCGGCCTCGGCGGCCGTACGGGTCTCCTGGAAGCCGAGTTCGGGGTGGCGGTGCAGGTCTTCGTAGAGGGCCACGAGGTCCGCGAGACGGTCGTCGAGCGGGGCCAGGACCGCGGCGGGGGCGGAGCTGCCGCGGGGGTCGGCGTTAGCGGGCGTAGCTGTCGTGTCGCTGTCGCTCATACACGCATTCGACCATGGAACCGCCCGCCGGCACCGGCCGATGGCCCCGGCATTCCCCGGAGCCGGGCCCTTAAGGGCCCGCGCCCGCGCTGGCCGGACTTCGCGGTTGCCGTTCCCGCCGACCGTGACACCGGAGCCCGCGGCTGCAACCGTGGATCACCGCCTGCGACCGGGATCAGCGAGCCCGAGCCGATGACTGGAGGCTGACGTTGGCCACTTCCCCCAACCGACCGACCGGCGAGCCCCGCGACCTCACGGCTCATCTGATGGATCTGGCGCTGGGCCATCTCTTCTCCGCCGCCCTGCGCACGGCGGCGCACCACCGCCTCGCCGACCACCTCGCCGGGGGGCCGCGCACCGCCGAGCAACTGGCCGCGACGACCGGTACCCATGCCCCTCATCTGCGCCGGGTACTGCGCTATCTCGCCACCCGCGGCATCTTCCGGGAGGACGCGGCGGGCGCCTACCAACTGACGCCGGCCGCCCAGCCGCTGCGTACGGATGTCCCCGACTCGCTGCACGCCGCCGTACTGATGGCGACCGATGAGCTGTTCCTGCGGACGTCGGCCGCCATGCCGGAGGCCGTGGAGCACGGCGGCGCGTCCTTCGAGCGGATCTTCGGGGCGCCGCTCTTCGCACATCTGGTGACGGATCCGGCCGCCCGCCGGCTCTTCGACGACGGGATGTCGTCGGTGTCCGCCCCGGTGGACGAGGCGGTGGCCGCCGTCTACCCCTTCCCCGCGTCCGGCACGGTCGTGGACATCGGCGGCGGCCGCGGCGGGCTGCTGCGCGCCGCGCTGCGCCGCCACCCGCAGCTGACCGGGGTGCTCTTCGACCAGGCGCCGCCGCTGGCCCACCATCTCCTGGACGGCGACGAGTTGAAGGGCCGCTGGCGCACCCAGGAGGGCGACTTCTTCGAGTCCGTCCCGGAGGGCGGTGACCTCTATGTCCTCAAGCATGTGCTGCACGACTGGGCGGACGAACCGTGCCGGCGCATCCTGCGCAGCTGCCACCGGGCGATGACGGCCGGCAGCCGGCTGCTGGTCATCGAATCGGTGCTGCCGCCGGGCAACGCCCCGCACTTCGGCAAGACCATGGATGTCGCGATGATGGCGGTGCTCGACGGGCAGGAGCGCACCGCGGAGGAGTTCGCGACGCTGCTGTCGGCCGGCGGGTTCCGGCTGACGCGGGTGCTGCCGACCCCGGCCTTTCCCTCGATCGTGGAGGCGGTCGCCGAGTAGCCGCCGGCCCCGGGGCGACACGCCGCGCCCCGCTCCCCTCGTTGGCGGTACCGCCGGCCCGCGCTCTACTGAGGCGGGCCGCATCGGCCGACGAGAGGAGCTGACGTGCCGGTCCTCATGCAGGCGCGCCGCCGCGACGAGCGCCACCGCGCCGCCACGCCGCTGGAGCTCCTCTTCGACCTCTGTTTCGTGGTGGCGGTCGCCCAGGCCGGCCGCCAGCTGGCGCATGCGCTCGCCGCGGGGCATCCGGGGCACGGCATCTCCGGCTATCTGATGCTCTTCTTCGCCGTCTGGTGGGCCTGGATGAACTTCAGCTGGTTCGCCTCGGCGTACGACACCGACGACGCGCTCTATCGCGTGGTGACGCTCGTCCAGATGGCGGGGGTGCTGATCCTGGCCGCGGGCGTGCCGCGGGCCTTCGAGCACAGCGATTTCACCGTCATCTGGTTCGGGTACCTGGTGATGCGGCTGGCGATGGTCACCCAGTGGCTGCGGGCCGCCCACGGCTGCCGGGGCGCCGAGCGGCGCACGGCGCTGCGCTACGCCCTGGGGGTGACGGTGTGCCAGATCGGCTGGCTGGGTCTGCTGGCGCTGCCCGAGCACGACATCCCCTGGGTGTTCGTGGTCGTGGCCCTGCTGGAGCTGGCGGTGCCCGCGCTGGCCGAACGGGAGCGGCAGACGGCCTGGCATCCGCATCACATCGCCGAGCGCTACGGCCTGTTCACCATCATCGTGCTGGGCGAGACGATCGCGGCGGCCACCCTGGCCGTGCAGGCGGCGCTGGACAGGGATGACGCGCTCGACACGCTGCTGCCGATCGCGGCTGGCGGGCTGCTGCTGGTCTTCGCCGCGTACTGGATCTATTTCGCGGTGCCCATCCACCTGCACCTCCGCTCGAACCGTCAGGCGTTCCTGTGGGGCTATGGGCACTACCTGGTGTTCGGCTCGGTGGCCGCGGTCGGCGCGGGGATCGAGGTCGCGGTGGCGGAGTCCTTCGGCCGGGCGCAGCTGTCGGCGTTCGCGGCGGCCGCCTGTGTCACGGTGCCGGCGGCGCTGTTCATGCTCACGGTGTGGCTGATCCACTCCCGGCACCACAAGCGCGGCCCGGCCCAGCAGCTGGTGCTGCCGGTGTCGGCGCTGCTGGTCCTCGGGTGCACCTTCGCCGGGCGCGGGGCGGTCCTGGCGACCGGACTGGTGGCCTCCGTCACCGTGGCCGTCGGCGTCACCCTCGCCTCCCGTCAGGCCACCGCGCCGGCGGAATGAACGGCCCCGTCACCCATCTCGACGATCCGTCCGGCACCGATCTCGCCGAAGGTGCGACCGCCCGCCCATGGGAGCCTTCGGAGCCGCCGTTCCCCTCCCCCGTCAGCAGACCTGACGCCCCGTCCAGCCCTGGTCCGACCCTGATTCCGCATCAGATTCGGCCATCTTCACCCTCCGCCGGCCGGGGCCCCGCCATCAGCGCGGACGCGCCTCCCAACCCACCCCATTGCCCGTCAATTACCCACCAATGGACCCCACTTCCCGCCACTTCGGGCTCTTGTTCCCCACTGTTCACACAGGCCAGCGGAGGCGCATGGGCGCGGAAGCGGTAGGGTGCAGATTGCCCTTTTTATGACAGGGGGTGTCCTTGTGGGAGACCCGCAGGAAGCCCCGGGACCGACCGCCGTCCGTACCTGAGGAGACGCCAGCCATGGCCCGCCACGCTCAGTCCCGCGTCCCGCGGACCCGACTGTCCCGGCGCAGCAAGGCCGTGAGCGGTCTCGCCCTCTCCACCCTGGTCGGCACCGCCCTGTGGGCGTGGCCGGCCTCGGGCGACGACCACAACAGCGGGACCGACGCCAAGAGCACCATGTCGACGACGGCTTCCGGCCCGGACACGCCACGTACGCCCGCGTCCGCGCCGAAAACCGCCCCGAACGCCGCACCGAACGCCCCGGCCGGACGGCCGATCCCGGGCCTCAGTGACGCGGCCAGGAAGCGCATACCGGCCGACTCCCGCCAGGTACTGGTCGTCACGGGCAAGGACATGGACTCCTTCCAGTCCCGTGTCGTCCTCTACACCCGCGAGGAGGGCTCGGACGACTGGGAGCCGGGCCCCACCTGGTCCGCGCACAACGCCGCCCGCGGCTGGACCGCCGACCACCGCTACGGCGATCTGCGCTCGCCCATCGGGGTCTACCCGCTCACCGACGCGGGCGGCCTGCTGGCCCCGCCCGAGGGCACCAAACTCCCCTACGACCGCAACGGGAGCTTCGTCGCCGACGGCACCGGCGTCGAGGGCGAGCCGCTGGCCGGCGCCTTCGACTACGTCATCGCCATCAACTACAACCGCGAGCCGGGGACCTCCCCCCTGGACCAGCAGCGCCCGTGGGGCGCCGCCAAGGGCGGCGGCGTCTGGCTGCACGTCGACCACGACGGCCCCACCCAGGGCTGCATCAGCCTCAAGCCCAAAGTGATGCGGGAACTGCTGCGCACCCTCGACCCCGACCTGCACCCGGTCATCGTGATGGGACCGGCCGATTACTGAGCAGCCGACGGGCCCGCCGTACCCCACGGGGCCGCAGGACGCCCTCACCGACGTCCTCGGCCTCCGGGTCGGCCACGCCCAGCGCATCGGTGACGGCTACCTGACCGGCACCACCGTCGTCCTGGCCCCCGAGGGCGGCGCCGTCGCGGCCGTCGACGTACGCGGGGGCGGCCCCGGCACCCGGGAGACCGACGCGCTGGACCCGCGCAACCTCGTCCAGCGCGTCGAGGCGCTGGTGCTGACCGGCGGCAGCGCCTTCGGGCTTGACGCCGCGTCCGGTGTCGCCGCCTGGCTGGAGGACCAGGGGCGGGGCTTCCGCGTCGGCCCTGACCCCGCCCAGGTCGTCCCGGTCGTCCCGGCCGCGGCCCTCTTCGACCTGGGCCGCGGCGGCAACTGGCGGGCCCGCCCGGACGCCGCCCTGGGCCGGGAGGCGGCCGCCGCCGCGGCGGCCACCGAGCCCGGCGCTCCCGTCGCCCGGGGCAACACGGGCGCCGGCACGGGCGCGGTGGCCGGCGGCCTCAAGGGCGGCACCGGCACCGCGAGCGCCGTCCTCCCCTCGGGCGCCACCGTCGCCGCCCTGGCCGCCGTCAACGCCGCGGGCTCCGTCACCGACCCGCGCACCGGCGCCCTCTACGGCCATCTGTACGAGCCCCCCGCCGCCCTCCCGTCCCCCGAGGTGCACGCCGCCGCCCTGCGCCGTCTGGCCGAGGCCCGGGAAACCTCCCTGGCCCGTTCGGCGGCGTCCGTCGGCCCCCCGCTCAACACCACCCTCGCCGTGGTCGCCACCGACGCCACCCTCACCCGCGCCCAGGCCCACAAACTCGCCGGCACCGCCCACGACGGCCTGGCCCGCGCCCTGCGCCCGGTCCATCTGCTCTCCGACGGCGACACGGTCTTCGCCCTGTCCACCGCCACCCGGCCGCTCACCCCCGAAGCCCCCCTGGCCGACCCTGCCTTCGGCATCCACACCGAGGCCGGCGCGCTGAACGAGCTCCTCGCCGCCGGAGCGGACGTCCTGACCCGCGCCGTGGTCGACGCCGCCCTCGCGGCGGAAACGGTGCGCGGCCCCGGCGGCGTCTTCCCCTCGTACCGGGACCTGTACGGAAGCGCCTGACGGGCGACGTCAGTCATCCACCGCGTCAGGCCGCCGGGACGGACATCAGCCGTATCCCGCTCTCATCACCACCGACAACGCCCTCGGGCGGACGGCCACGGTGCGCATCGCCGGCCTGTTCAGCGGAACGTCCTGGCGCCGAGCGGGTGCTGCTGGTCGAAGCCCGGGAGGATGAGGAAGGTCGCGCTGGCCGTGGTGGTGGTGAAGCGCAGCAGTGCGTCGGAATCATCCATACGGGCAAGCGTGTTGGTGAAGGTGCGCAAGTCGTTCTGGAAGCTGATGAAGAGCAGGCCGGGGCGGGGCGCGTCGGTGCTGTAGGAGCGGCGGAGCATGAGGCCGACGCCGACCACCTGGGGATTGGCCCGGCGGACGTGGGCGTCGGCCGGGATGCGGTAGCGCCCGTCCGGTGTTTTGGCGCCGAGGTCCGGGTCCCAGGCCGCGGTCCCGCCGGAGAGGGGCACGCCGGTGGCTCTGCGCCGGCCGAAGACCGCCTCCTGGTCGGCGACGGAGAGCGCGGTGAACCGCGGCAGATCGAGTTCCATGCGCCGTACGACGGCGATCGTGCCGCCGGCGACGGGAGCCGGCCCGGCCAGCCACAGATGGCGGCGGTGTTCGGCCGTCGTGTGCGGGCCCACGATGCCGTCGATGAAACCGAGCAGATTTCGTGGCGCGGAGATGCCCTTGCCCACGGGGATGTCCGGACCACGGCGTCCGGACTGCCGCCAGCGTTCCCGTAACCGGCGACCGGCCTGCTCCAGCAGCGCGGTGGCGGCGACCGGTAAGAGCAAGGGGTCGCCGGCGCAGATCTGGATCAACAGGTCCCCGCCGCGCGCCTGCGGGGCGATCTGCTCGCGGGAGAAGCGGGGGAGGTCCGCCGCGCCGGGCAGGGCGGGATCGGCCATCCGCACCAGCCGTGGGCCCACCCCGATCGTCACGGTGAGATCGCCCGGCGGCAGGCCCAGCAGTCGTGGATCGCTTCCCTCAGTGAGCGTGTGCACGGCCTGGCCGAGTTCGGCCAGCAGCGGGCCGACGGCCACGGCGTCGCCGAGGTCGGCCACCACCGCCAGGAGGTTCGGCTGAGCCGGTTGCGGGAGCGTGATGCCTGCCTGATGGCGGCCGGTCGGCCGCACCCGTGTGGGTGACGCGGGGGAAGAAGGCCGACTTGGCGGCGGTGCAGGCGGTTCGCACCCGGCGGTGAGCCCGGTGGCCGCCACTGCCCCGGTGGCACCGATGAACGCGCGGCGTGATGGACGGGACTCGGCTCGGCTCACGGCGTGCAGAATGCCATAACCCTTCTGGGGCAGGCGAGTTGATCGGCCTCCGGGCAGGAATGCTTCATGCCAGGATGACGCCATGCCTCGTCTCCGGCTTCGCGTGATGGTCGCGTTACTGAGCACACTGACCTGCGTACTGGCGGGCTGCGGGCCCGGCGATGACGGGTCGAACCACGGCCGGCGGCCACCCGGCGCGCAGGTGACGATCAGAGTGCCGGCTGACGCCCCGTCGATCTCGGCTGCGGTGTCTCTCGCTCGCCCCGGTGACCTGGTGTTGGTCGCGCGAGGCGTGTACCACGAGTCGGTGAAGGTCTCCACGCCCCGGGTCACGCTGCGTGGGGAGTCCCGGGACAAGGTCGTGATCGACGGGCGGTTGCGGCAGCCGAACGGCGTCGTCGTCAGCGCGCCCGGGGTGGCCGTGGAGAACCTGACCGTACGGAACAACACGCAGAACGGGGTCCTGGTCACCGGGTCGGCGAAAGCGGTCGCCGGGCTACCGGGGCGTTCCGGGGGCTACGACACCGGCGATGAGCCGGTCACCTTCCTGAAGTCGTTCCTGGTCTCGCACGTGACCGCGACCCGCAACGGTCTGTACGGCATCTACGCGTTCTCCGCGCAGAACGGAGTCATCGAGCACTCGTACGCGTCAGGCGGGGCCGACTCGGGCATCTACGTCGGACAGTGCAAGCCCTGTCGCATCGTGGTGCGGGACAACATCGCCGAACTCAACGCGGTCGGTTACGAAGGCACCAACGCCGGCACCGACATGTACGTGGTCCGCAACCGCCTGGTCGGCAACCGGGTCGGCCTGACCACCGACTCCGACCACCAGGAGAAGCTGCTCCCGCAGCAGGACGCCGTCATCGCGGGCAATCTGATCGCGGCCAACCAGCAGCGGGCCACCCCGGAGCAGGCCGACGGCGGGTGGGGTACCGGGATCGGCATCGACGGCGGCAGCGGCAACCGCTTCCTCCGCAACCGCGTCGCCGGCAACAGCAACGCCGGGCTGGTGATCACCGCGACCGCCGACCTGCCTCCGGTGGGCAACCAGATCGTGGACAACACCTTCACCGGCAATGGCATCGACATCGGCTGGATGTTCCCCACCGCCACGCGGGGACGGGGCAACTGCCTGCGGGGCAACGATCTGCGCAGCACCGTGCCCGCCCGGCTCACGGCCACCGCGTCCTGCCCGCTGGCGGCCAAGTCGCCCTCGCCGGCCGGCAGGTGGGCGATGCCGACGGCGCCCCGTGGCATCCCGTTCACCGAGGTCGCGGCGCCGGGTCCCCAGCCGCAGCTCCCCCACGCCACCACTACGGGCGCCACCGCTGTCCCGGCCGTTCCGGCCCTGCCGAAGACGGCGGACATCCCGCTGCCGTCGGCGTCCCTGCTCGCCGCGCACGCGCGGGTGCGGACGTCCTGAACAGCAGACGTCCTGAACAGCAGAGGTCCTGAACAGCGGCTACCGGGTCGGGGTGGTTCCGGGTACCGGCTTGACCGGAACGTACCGGTGGGTGTCGAAATCGATGACCACCGGCCGCGGCTCGGAAGCCACGCTGACCCGGACCCGGTACATGGTGCCGTCCGAGCCGACCCAGTAGCGCACATTGCCCGCCGTACCGGAGCGGTCGCGGGAGGACGGCCCGGTCATGACGTCCACCCGGTGCCCGTCCAGCCGATCTCGTCCCCACCAGGCGGCGCCGTTCTGCGGCAGCAGTTCGGCGTTGTCCGGCCGGTCGCTGCCGAGCTTGAGGGCGATGCTCAGCGAACTGTCCAGCGCGCTGCCGGACGCCAGCAGCGGACGGCTGTGCCAGGCCGAGCGGGGCGGCGACGCGGGCGCGTGCGCCGGGGCGTTCGCCATCGGGTGGACGGACACCGTGGTGGCCGTCCACCCGATCAGCCCGTCGCTGGAGGTGTCGCGCCCGGTGCCGTGCACCACGCCGTAACCGCGCTCGCCCCGGTAGTCGACGGACCCGGTGACGACCAGCCCGCCGGCGGTGCCCGGCACAGTGATCGTCACCGCGCGGCCGTGCGCCGTGTAGTTACGGAACCGCGTGATCGCCAGCCGGTTCGCCTCATCCGACGTCAGGGTGCGCGGACCGCTCGGGCCCGAGCCGCCGTCGGCGACCAGGAACGCGGCCACCGCGAGGACCGCTGTGCCGAGGACGGCTGCCACCCGGCGTGGCCGCAGCCATCGGCGCCGGTCAGCCCCACGGCCCGGTGGCGCGTGCCGGATTCTCCCGCTCCGCACGCGGCTCGACGCTGACACTCTGCTGATTCCCCCTCTCGATCACCACACTGCCGGCCGCCGCGCGGTCGCGGCGGCACTCGGCAGTCCGGTGGCGGACGACGCCAAGGCCGGCCCTCGTGGACCGGCCGGGACGTGATCTGCCTGCCCGCGCCATCCGGGCCGCGGGCAGGCAGATCACTGTGGTGCGGTTCGTTCAGTGTTTCTCAGTGGTTCTCAGTGCTTCCGGGCGCGGCGCTTCCGGCTCGTGAACGCGATGGCCAGGCCCGCACCCACCAGCAGACCGACCAGGGCGATCATCTGTGGCAGCGCGGACATACCGGTCTGCGCCAGCGATCCCTTGCTCCCACCGGCCGGGGCCGGGCGGTGGGCAGGCGGCGCGGGTGGCGGCGGTGTAGCGGCCGGTGGCGCATCCGGCGTCGAGGTCGACGTCGGGGCCGGAGTCGGCTTCGACGTCGAAGTCGGCGTCTCCGTAGGCGTCGGAGTCGACGTCGACGTAGGCGTCGGAGTCGGCGTGGCCTTCGGGATGTACACCCCGGCGTCAATCGTGTGATCGACCCCGCCCGGCTTGTCCGGCGCCGTGACCGGCGCGTGGCCGTTGCACAACTGCCCGGTGGTCGGCGGGGTCACATTGGAGTCGTGCGCACGGTTGCCACCGGCTCGCGGCAGCGTGAACCTCAGCTCGCTCGCCGGGGGCTGCTCGGGCACCTTGCTGGTGTCCGCGGTGCACACATCGAACTGCACCGTGTATTTCGCACCCGGTGTGAGTGCGTACTCGGCGCCGACACCGCCGAAGTAGTACTCGCCGGCGGCATTGGTTCTGGTCGTGGCGACCTGTTTGCCGTCCGCGTCCAGCAGGTTGATCGTCGCCCCCGGCAGCAGCACGTGCCCCGGGTCCTGGATCCCGTTGTGGTCGCCGTCGAACCACACGACGTTGCCGATCTGGATCGGCGCGTTCGCCGCCGCGTACGCGATGTCACCGAGCCCGCCGGCCTTGCCGAACCCGCCTTGTTCCCGGCTGACGAACTGGAACCCGTTGGCCTTCGGGTTGTTGCCCGGGCCCTGACCGGTCGTGATGTCGTGGTAGCCGGTCCCTGAGGTCGCGACATCGACGACCGGGTCGAACTCCGTGCTGACGACCCACTGTTGCTGCGGGATATAGGCCACCGATCCCAGCGCGGTCTCCTGGTGCGCATTGGCGTAGGTGTCGCCCGGGAAGTATTCGACGACATCGGCGGGCTGGCCACCACTGTTGGCGGGGGTGGCGTGGTTGGGGCAGCTCCCGGTGCCTTCCCACTGGTATTCGCCGGTGGGAGTGGCGCAGACCATGGTGATGTCACCACCGGACATGGCGTTTTCCGCCGTGTCGTTCCCCGGGCGGGGGTCCAGCCCTCCCCAGCTGAGCACGTCCATGAACCGGTCGCGGAAACCCAGGATCATCGAGCCGTCCCGGGCGAAGGCGAGGGAGGCCAGCTCAGGCTGCGGATCGATGAAGACGCCGCCCGCCTTCCGGTCGTCCCACGTGTCCAGGCTGGTGTTCCACGGGTTCCAGTGGGTGGCCTTGTCGCCGGAACCGAAGACGCTGCCGCGTTTGTCGGTGAGCGGGTGGCTCAGCACCGTGGTGAACCGCGTGCCGTCGTAGGTGGCGACGAAGGCTTTCAGGTCCGCGCGCTGCCGGGTGCTCTCCGCGCTGCACACGCCGCCGACGTACAGCGTGTTGTTGTGGACCTGGAGACCGAACGGCCGCCAGTCGTCGGGGCTCGCGCACCCCGGGTCCGGGATCGGGACCGTCGCCTTGGGCGCCGCGGCGGTGCCCCCTGTCGCGTCGAAGCTCACCAGGCTGCGGGTCCGCAGGTTCACCGCGTACAGCGTGGAGCCGTCCTCCGACAGGGCCAGCCCACCGATGCTCTCCTTGCCCGGTGCGTCGGTGAACCCGCGGTCCTTGATCATGTTGGCGGTGTCGTGCCGCGTCTCCGCGGCGTCCGGCACCCGCGCGAACAGCTCCGGCGCACCCGAGCCGTTGACCGGCACCGTGTAGATCGCGCCCCCGCCCTGCGGCCCGTACGGGGCGTACCGGCGGGCGAACGCGCTCTGGAACAGCCGGGTCCGGTCCTTGTCGTACGCCAGCCCGAAGGTCGTGCCCACCTGGTCCTGCGTGGCCAGCGTGGCCGGGCACGCCACATCGCCGGGACAGGTGCCCCGGGTCTTCGTCCCGAACGCCACCAGGGCCCGGTTGTCGGTCCCGTTGGCGCCGTTGTGGACCGGCACGAAATACCGCGAGTCCGGGAGCGCGTAGTCGGCCGGGTCCCATACCCCCGTCACCACCGAGGCGTTCTTTCCGTCCGACACATCCACGAAGGACGTGAAGCTGTCGAAGTGGTTGTCCGCCGTCGACGCGGGCGCCGCCCGCAGGTAGTCGCTGTACGGTGCCGGGACGCTGACGTCGACGCGGTACCGGCCGCCGCTCAGCACGGCCGACCGCGACACCACGACCTTTCCGGTGGCATCCGTGACGCCGTTGACCTCGTGCCCGGCGGGGTCGGAGATCTCCACGTTCATGCCCCGCTGTGGCACGTCCATCGTCGCGTTGATCACGCCGGTGCCGAAGAAGTCGCGCAGCACCTGAACCGTCAGCGTGCCGTCGGCGGTTGAAGCGGCGGCCGGTCCGGCCGTCGCTCCCACGGCGCCGCCTGCCAGCAACAGAACGGATAACCCTATGCGCGCCAGCGGCTCCACGAGCGTCCGGGCCGACCGGCGAGAGTCTCTGCCGACTCGGTTCATGGCATCACACTCCACACTTTTCTCGTCAGGAAAACGAAGCACCCGCTTCTCGCTGCACGTCGACTTCGTGGCCCCGGATACGGACGCCGGTGCGAACGCCACGGAAAAGAAAAGGGGTCCGCGCTGGTGCGTGGACCGCTTTGTGGTGATCGCTTGAGGATATTGCGGGCGAGCTGTAAGCCGCGCAGGCCAGGAAAAGCGAACGCGCGTTCAGGGCCTCGGGTAAGACGGCCCCGGGTGGTGTATTCCTGCCACGCACTCACGGCGCCCCCGCCCCCCACCGCCGACCTCGCCGACCGCCATCGCGAGCAGCGCGCGAATTCTATCCACTGGAGTCTCGCCATCACCAGCAGAATGCCTGGAATCGATCGAGATCCGCGATAGTCCCCAAGTAACCCGAGAATGGGGACCGGAAGAATGTGCGATAGCGGCACGATGGCCGAATCCGGTCCCGTTGGGCGTTGCTTCGTTCACTTCTGGGCAGCGCTCGCCGAGGAGTTTATGCGGCAGTTGTTAATCGGCGGGATAGGGGTGTTCACGGGAAATGGGTCCGGCTCGGATTCCGTGACGGGGGCACGCTGAGTACGCGGTTGCGGAAGACGATTTCCGCGCAAGCTCGTGCCGGGCCCCAGGCCCCACCCCTCACACCCCCGCCGCTCCCAATACCGACCCCGCCGCGTAGGTCACCCCCATCGCCACCACCCCGCCCCCCACATTCCGCAGCACCGCCCGCCCCACCGGCGCGAACCCCAGCCGCGCGCTGGTCCACCCGCACAACGCAAGCGCCGCGACCACCGCCCCCACCGTGATCCACAACCGGTCCGCGGCCGGCGGGAGCACAATCGCCAGCAACGGCAGCAACGCCCCGACCGTGAAGGCGAGGAAGCTCGCCCCCGCCGCATGCCACGGATTGGTGAGTTCGTCGGGGTCGATGCCCAACTCCACCTCGGCATGGGCCCGCAGCGCATCGTGCTCGGTGAGCTGCTCGGCGACCTCCCGGGCCAGCTGCGCGTCCAGCCCCTTGCCTTCCAACATCTCCGTCAGCTCGATGAGTTCCGCCTGCGGCTCGGTCGCCAGCTCCCGCTTCTCCTGCGCCAGCGCGGCCTTCTCCGAATCGCGCTGAGTGGAGACCGACACATACTCACCGGCCGCCATCGACAGGGAACCGGCCAGCAGCCCCGCCAGCCCGGCCGTCAACAACGTGCCCCGTTCGTCGGTGGCTCCGGCGACCCCGACGACGAGTCCGGCGGTGGAGACGATGCCGTCGTTGGCCCCGAGGACCGCCGCCCGCAGCCAGTTGAGCCGGCTGCCGAGTCCGCCGCCGTGCGCCTCGTCGTGGTCCGGTGTCTGCAAGGTCATCGGCAGAGCGTCTCACCCGTACCGGCCGTGCCCCGCTCGACGCCCCCGCGCCGCCCCGGATTGGCCGGTGGTAGAAACGGCTTATGTCCGCACCACCCCCCTCACCGCCTCCCCAGCCGCCCCCGCCCACGCTCGTCCAGCAGGCCCCCCGCGAGCCCGCCCCCCGTCGCCGACTGTGGTGGCACCGGCTGATATTGGGGCTCTGGTACCGCCCGGTGGAGGTGCTGGACGAGGCACGGGACCGCAGCGCCTGGGGTGCGGCGGTGCTGCTGTCGCTGATCAGCGGCGCCATCGGGGTGCTGTCGGTGGACGCGTTCCACACCCAGTGGGCCGTCGACCGCACCGCGGGCCTCCAGCTCATCGGGCTGGCCGAGGCGGGGGTGCTGGCCGCCAGCTTCGTGCTGGGCGCGGTCGCCCACGCGATCGCCCGCACGCTGGGCGGCATAGGCCGCTTCGCGCCGACCGCGAGCCTGTTCATCGTGCTCTTCTGGGTGACGGATCTGCCGCGGCTGGCGATCGCCGCCTGGCTGCCGACCGACGCCACCTTCGTCCAGGCCGCGACCTGGACGACCTGGGGCTTCGGCTACGTCCTCGCGATATTGCTCATACGGGGCCAGCACCATCTGTCGACGTGGAAGTCGGCGGCCGCGGTCTCCGTTCAGATGCTGGCCGCACTGGCCCTGCTGCGGCTGGGCCCGGTCCGCTGAATCCGGGGCCGGTCCCGCGCGGCCGGCCCGCCTACGAGCGGCTCAACTACGGCTGGTCAGCTGCCGTACGAGCCCCTCGAAGGCCGCCCGCTCGGCGGCGCTCAGCTCCACGCACTCCGAGGGCGGCCCGCCCGGCCCGGTCTGCCGCGGCACCGATCCGAGCAGCTCCGGCTGTGCGGGCAGCCGCTCCTCCGGCCCGGGTGCGGCGAACGAGCCGCCCGGTGCCAAGCGTCCCCGCGACGCGTACCGTGCCCGCATCTCCCGCTGGTCCCGCCGCAGCGCGGCCTCGTACCGGCCCCGTCGCAGCAGTCTGGTGATCCCGACGGCCCATACGACGCCGACAGCGACCAGGACGCCGAAGCCGATCTGCTGGAAAATCGAAGCGGAGGGAAGCATGTGGTCCTCCCGGAGGGGTGAGGCGATGGGCCAGGACTTGTCGGTGGACGCCGCGGACTGATCCGGGCCGATCCGAAAGAAACAGCCCGGAGGCCAGTAGACACCACGCTTCGGGACTTCCGACAGGAGATCTTGGGACGTACGTCCCGAAGTGACACATCTCCTATGACATATCGCCACATTCCCGGCACGACCCGTGAAGGCGCCACTCCATGAGGCCGCCCCGGCAGGATTGCCCCCGCCCCGTTGGACACCCCGGAGGCTTCCGCCCGGCGAAGATCGCCCCGGACGATGACGTCACCCGTCCGCGACGTGAGGAGTACGCACGTGCCGCAGCCGCACCGGCCGCAGCCCCGGCCGCCCGCCGACGCCTCCCCCGGGCCGGCCGGCACGCCACCGCCCGACCGCGGGCCCGCCGGCACCGGGACCACCGACGGTGCGCCGCCCGCCCGCGCCCTGGACGGCATCCTCGTCGCGGACTTCAGCCGGGTGCTGGCCGGACCGCTGGCCGCCGCGACGCTCGCCGACCTCGGCGCCGAGGTGATCAAGGTCGAGCGGCCCGGCACCGGGGACGACACCCGCGCCTGGGGACCGCCGTTCGTCGCGGACCCCCCGTCCGGCGCGGACTCCCCCTCCGGCGCCGGGCCCGCACCGCGCGAGGACGGTGCACCGGGATGCGGGACGGCCGCGTACTTCGATGCCGCGAACCGCTCCAAGCGCGGCCTGGCGCTGGATCTCGGTGACCCGGAGGACGCGGCCGCGGCCCGCGAGTTGGCGGCGGCGCGGGTGGCGGCGTGGTCGCTGCTGGGCTCGCTGGTCAATCAGACGTCCGGCCATCTGGCCACCGGCCGCGATCCGGGCCCGATGGGCAATCGCCATCCGAACATCGCCCCGTACGAGACGCTGGCCTGCCGCGACGGGCAGCTGCTGGCGGTGGCGGTGGGCAATGACCGTCAGTTCCGGGAGCTGGCGCGGGCACTGGGCGCCCCGGAACTCGCCGAGGACCGCCGGTTCGCCCGCAACGGAGACCGGGTGCGAAACCGCACAGATCTCATCAAAGCCCTGGAGGCCCGGCTGGCCTCCGACACCCCGCACGGCTGGACCGAGCGGCTGACCGCCGTGTCCGTGCCGTGCGGTCCGGTCAACACCGTCTCCGAGGCCCTGGAGTTGGCGGCACGCCTCGGTCTCGATCCGGTGACAACCGTCGGGGAGGGGCGCGTCCCTCAAGTCACCAGCCCACTTCGGCTTTCGGGGACGCCGGTGGCCCAACCCTTCGCTCCACCCCGCCTGGACGAACACGGCACGGCACTGCGAACCTGGCTGTCAGGGCCATCCGACGCCCCCTTGCCGCCACGTATGTGACCTTCATCACAAGAGAGCCGTACCCGCAACCAAATCCGCCCGCTCGTGCTGTTTACCAGCACGGAATCACAACCCCCTGTTATGGAGCAGCTCGTGACAACGCCGGACAACCCCGCGCCCGCTCGGTCCCGCACCCCGCACCAGCTGCTCCTGTCAGACGAGCAGCCGGCGCCGGGCACGCCGCGCCGCAACCGGCGGATGCGCCGCACGCTCGCCGTGACGGCCCTGTTCGCCGCGGGCGCGCTGACCCTGTCCGCCTGTGGCGGGGACGCCTCGGCCGGTGGCAATGACGACGGCAAAAACGGCCAGGCCGGCGCGGACGCCGCGGCCGCCAAGAACGCCTCCGACGTCAAGATCAAGGTCTCGTCGGACGACGGTGCCACCAACGCCAGCATCAATGACACCGGGGTGAAGGTCACCGACGGCAAATTGACCGAGGTGAAGCTCACCGACGCGAACGGCAAGGACGTCGCCGGCGCCATATCGGCCGACGGCACGTCCTGGAAGCCGGGCGTCCAGCTGGAGCGCGGCACCAAGTACCGGATCGTGGCGAAGGCCAAGGACGCCAAGGGCCGGGCCGCCACCGAGAACGCCTCCTTCACGACGGTCTCCTCCGCCAACAGCTTCATCGGCAGCTACACCCCCGATGACGGCAAGACCGTCGGCGTCGGCATGCCGGTGTCGTTCAACTTCGACAAGGCGATCACCAACAAGAAGGACGTCCAGTCCCACATCAAGGTGACCTCCAGCAGCGGCCAGCAGGTCGTCGGCCACTGGTTCGGCGCCCAGCGCCTGGACTTCCGGCCCGAGGACTACTGGAAGGCCGGCTCCAAGATCACCATGAAGATCGACCTGGACGGGGTCAAGGGCGGCCAGGGCATCACCGGTGTCCAGTCCAAGACGGTGTCCTTCACCATCGGGCGCTCGCAGGTCTCCACCGTCGACATGAACACCCAGACCATGACGGTCAAGCGGGACGGCAAGACCCTCAAGTCCGTCCCGATCTCCGGCGGCAGCCCCGAGAACCCCACCTACAACGGCCAGATGGTGATCTCGGAGAAGTTCGAGCAGACCCGGATGGACGGCTCGACGGTCGGCTTCAAGAAGAAGGACGGCAAGGGCGAGTACGACATCCCTGACGTTCCGCACGCCATGCGGCTGTCGTCCTCCGGCACCTTCCTCCACGGCAACTACTGGGGCGACCCGTCCATCTTCGGCAAGGCCGGCACCAGCCACGGCTGCGTCGGCCTGCGGGACAACAAGGGCGGCGGGGGCGACACCCCGGGCAAGTGGTTCTTCAACGAGTCGCTGATCGGCGATGTCGTCGTCGTGAAGAACTCGAAGGACGACACCATCAAGCCGGACAACGGCCTCAACGGCTGGAACATGTCCTGGTCCGAGTGGCAGGCGGGCAGCGCGGCCTGACGGTCCGCGTCCGTGAGGCAGATCTGAAGGCGGTGGCCGGTCCCTGGCAGGGGCCGGCCACCGCCTTCTCCGTACGGGCCCCCGCTCCCCATTTGTCCGTACGGGGCCGGGCGGTCAGTCCGCCTCCGCCGGGCCCACCGTCGTCCGCAGCGGCACCTCCCGTACGAACCAGGCTGCCGCGAAGCCGAGCGCGGCCAGCACCGCGGCGCCGATGAGCACCCCGTGCAGCCCGCTGGTGACCGCCGCCCGGTAGGCGGCCCGTACCGGTGCGGCCACCCCGTCCAGCACCTGTGGCGTCAGCTGTCCGGCGCCCGCCGTCAGCCGGTCCGCGGTGGCCTCCCCCACCCGGTCGGCGAGCCCGCTGTGCAGCCGCCCGGTGAAGACGGCGCCCAGCAGGGCGACACCGAGCGAGCCGCCGACCGTACGCAGCAGGGTGACCGTGCCGCTGGCGGCGCCCATGTCCCGTGGTGCGGCGCTGTTCATGGTGATGATCATGGTGCTCTGCATGACGAACCCGATGCCCATGCCCGCGACGACGGTGAGCGCGGAGGCCAGGGCCGTCGCGGTGTCCGTACCGAGCAGCAACAGGAGCAGCACACCCGCGGTCAGCACCCCGCCGCCCAGGATCGGATAGATCCGGTAGCGGCCGTTACGGCTGATCAGGGCCCCGGTGCCGAGCTGCACACCGAGCATCCCGAACATCAGCGGCAGCAACAGCAGCCCGCCGGCCGTCGGCGACAGACCCTGTACGAACTGGAGGTACTGCGGCAGATAGCTGGTCGCGCCGAGCATCACCGCGCCGACCAGAAAGCTCAGGATCTGCGCCAGGGTGAAGTTGCGGCTGCGGAACAGCCGGGGCGGGATGACCGGCTCCACGGCCCGCCGCTCGACCCGTACGAACCAGGCCAGCGCCACCACGCCCACCGCCGCCAGCCCGAGGATCTGCGGCGATCCCCACCCGTAGCGGACGCCGCCCCAACTGGCCAGCAGGGTCAGTGCCAGGATCGCGCCGGACAGCAGCAGGACGCCCGGGTAGTCGATCCGTGCCGTGCTCCGCTCGGTGCGGCCCAGCCGGATGCACACCCCGACGATCACCAGCGCGACCGCGCCGAGCGGCACATTGACGTAGAACGCCCACCGCCAGCTCAGCTGATCCGTGAGGAAGCCGCCCAGCAACGGCCCCCCGATGAACGCGACCGGCATCATGGCGCCGATCATCGACTGCATCCGGCCGCTGTCCCGGGGCGGCACCAGCACCCCGATGATCGACAGCGCCCCGACCATCAACCCGCCCGCGCCCAGCCCCTGCAGGGCCCGGAACGCGATGAGCTGCCCCATGTCCTGTGCCAGCCCGGACAGCATCGACCCGGCCAGGAAGAGCACGATCGCCGCCATGAACGTGCCCTTGCGGCCGTAGAGATCGCCTGCCTTCCCCCAGAGCGGTGTGGCCACGGCGGTGGTGAGCAGATAGGCCGTCACCACCCACGACAGCTGTTCCAGGCCGCCGAGCTCCCCCACGATCGTGGGCAGCGCGGTCCCGACGATCATGCCGTCCACCATCGCCAGGAACATCCCGAGCAGCAGCCCGAAGACGCCGAGGTACAGCGACCGCGGCCGCCCCCCGTCCCCCGCCGCCCCGTCGGCCCCGTCGGCCCCCTCGGCCCGGCCGGTCCCGCCGACCGCTCCCCCCGTACTGTCCGTCACCTTCACTGCGCCCCCTCGCTCCGTCTCTCCGCGGCTTCCGGTGCGCCGTCAGGCGGCGTACGGCCGGACGGCCTTGGCGTCGGCCAATGCCCGTGCCCACCAGGACAGTTGGTCGAGCATGACCTTGGCCGCGCCCTCGGCCGCCGGGTCGGTCGGCCGCCCCTCCGCGTCGAACTTGTCCCCGTAGTTGTGGAAGCTGACGGTGTGCCGGACCGTCATCGCGTTCAGCTCCGCCAGCACCACACGCAGCTGCTCCACCGCCCGCAGCCCGCCGGACAGCCCGCCGTAGGACACGAAGCCGACCGGTTTGGCCTGCCACTCGGTGTGGTGCCAGTCGATGAGGTTCTTCAGGGGCGCCGGGAAGCTGTGGTTGTACTCGGGCGTGACGATCACCATCGCGTCGGCCGCCGCCAGCCGCGGTGAGATCTCGGCGAGCAGCTCGGTGGTACCGGGCGCCGGAGGCTGCCCGAACGCGGGAAAGACGGTGGGCGCCGGCGTCTCGACGAGATCGATCACCTCCGCGGCCATGTCCCCGCGCCGGGCGATCCGTTCGGCCACCCACGCGGCGACCGTCGGCCCGAACCGGCCGTCCCGCGTACTCCCGACGATGACCGCGACCCGCAGGCGCTTCTCCCCGTCCATGACACATCCCTCCCACTGCGCGCATACCGCCGTCCGGCATGCCGCTCCGCTGCTGTGTACGGCGTCGCGGTGCACGACGCCGAGGCGTACGTCCCTGGCGTGAACGGCCTGAGGTGTACGGCGTATCGAGCGAGTACAACGTACACAGCAGTGTGTACATCGTCTACTCCTGATACGTTGTACGCGATCTTCGGGGGGATCCTGGAAGGAAGTGGGGCCCATGGCCAGCAAGAAGACCGCCGACGCCGAGGGCCGGCGGCCGTCCGGGTCCGCAGCGAAGGCGCCGGACCGGGCGGACCAGACGGACCAGACGGAAGTCTCTCTCTGGGAGCGGCTGGACCGTCCGGCGCCGGCCCCGCGGGCCACTCTGACCCCGCAGAAGATCGCCGCGGCCGCCGTACGGATCGCCGACACCGATGGCATCGACGCCGTCACCATGCGCCGCCTGGCCACCGAACTGGGCGTCGCCCCCATGGCGGCCTACCGCTATGTCTCCGGCAAGGGCGACGTCCTGGACCTGATGACCGATGCGGTCTACGCGGACGTGCAACTCCCCGACGACCTGGAGAATTGGCGCGAGGTCATGCGCGCCCACGCGCTGCGCACCCGGGAGATCGTGCTGCGCCACCCCTGGCTCATCCAGATCTCCTCACCGCAGGCGCTGCGCGCGCTCACCCCCAGCCGGATGGCCACGGCCGAGCGGGCGCTCTCCTCCCTGGACGGCCTCGGACTCGACATCGACACGATGATGGCCGTGGTCGGGACCGTCGCCTCCTTTGTCCACGGGGCCGTATCGGCCGAGTGCGCCCAGTACTCCCTGATGCAGGAGCAGGGCTGGGACAGCCCCGATGATCTGCGGAGCGCCCTCGGCCCGCAGATGCGCTACCTGATGAGCACCGGCCGCTACCCCACCTATCACCGCTACCTCCGCGAAGCCGTCCACAAGGACGACCCGCAGTGGCGCTTCGAAACCGGCCTGGACAGCGTCCTCGACGGCATCGCGGCCCGACTGGACATCTGAGCCCTCGGCGCGAGGTGCGCGGAGCCCGCCTCAGCGCGGGTGCACCAGCTCCACCAGGCCCGCCAGCCCCTCGCTCCCGTGGCCGTCCGCCACCCGCCGTTCCATCAGCGCGAACAGCGGCGCGAAGAGTTCCGGGCTGACGCCCTGTGCGCGGCTGACCTCCCCGATGCTGTCGTGCGCGACCTGCATGGCGAGGGGTGACCCGGTAACGGAGTAGTCGCCGGAGTCGATCTGCGCCGCCATCGCGGGCAGGCTGCCGGCCATCGCCCCCAGCCACGGCTGAAGCAGCGTCGTGGTGAACTCCGCCACCGAGCCGCCCGCCGAGCGCACCAGCGCCGCCGCATGCAGAAAGCCGCCGAACATCCCATACATGCCGCTCAGCAGCGCAAGGTCGTGGAGCGGCGCGAGTCCTGGGTCCTCGCCCAGATAGACACTGCGTGCGAACGCGTCCAGCACGTCCCGGTGCGCCTCGAACGCCTCCCGCGAGCCGCTGTAGAGCACGAATGCATCCGGGCTCCCGATGATCTCAGGCACGGCCATGATCCCGCCGTCGAGGTAGGCGGCCCCGAGGCCCATCACCCGCTCCGCCATCACACGGGCCTCCTCGGGCGACCCGTTGGTCACATTGACCACCACCCGCCCCTGCAACGCCGCCCGCCCGCCGCCCTGTTGCTCCAGCAGCGGACCGATATCGCCGTAATCGAGGATGCAGACGAGCACGATCTCGCCCGCCCTGACCGCCTCCGCCACCGACCCGGCCCGCCGCGCCCCACGCGCCACCAGCCCCTCGCCTCGGCCGACCGTCCTGTTCCACACGGTCACGTCATGCCCGGCCCCCAGCAGCGCCTCCGCCAGCGCCGCCCCCATGCTCCCCAGCCCGAGAACCGCCACACTCTTCTTCACCGTCGACACGAACCGAACTCCCGCCTCATTGCGCATGATTCAGCGGCCGCCCGGGGGATTCCGGAGGCCGCTGCATCAGTCTTGGCCGAGGCTCAGCGCGGGACAAGTACCTACTTTTTGGTGCGTACTTACCTTGGGGTGAGTGGGCATGCAGGGCCGTGGGGAGGGGAGGCCCTCATCGCTGGATCGCCGCCGTCATGGTGAAGGCCGCCCCTCGCACAGGAGGGACGGCCCGTCCGGTGTCGGTCGGTGGCTGCCGGGGCGAGCCGTCAGCCGCTGCTGCGACGGCCCGTCGGTCGCTGCCCGATGTGCGACCCGTCAATCGCCGTCGGGGGCCGCCCGGGACGGCCGCACCAACAGGGCGGCGAGCGGTGCCAGCAGACCGGCCGCACCGGCCCACAGCCGCCACACACCGTTGTCCGGCACGGCCAGCAGCGCCCCCATGCTCACCAACGAGCAGACCAGGCCGGCCAGCAACAGCTTCGGGACGGTGGCGGACCAGGCGGCGCCGAGGTCCAGCAAGCGGACCTGCCGCCCGGCCCCGGGGAGCGCCCCGCGGTCCGGGCCCGGCGCGGCCGCCCCCATGTCCTCCGCCACACGGGCCGGCACCGCACCCGGCAACTGCCAGCCGTCATCGCCGATCAGCTCGGCGAGCATGTCCTTGCCCCGACGTCGCTGCGGATGCCACATCAGCAGCCCTGATGCCCCTGCCAGGACGGTCCCCGCGACGGTGCTGGACAGCCCGCCATGGAAGGGGATGGTCCGGTCCGTGCCGTCGACGGCGAGCAGCAGACACTTCAGCTGCCGGGTGTTCTCCCGGCGTTCGCGCACGGCTGCCTGATCCGTGCCCTCGACCGGCGGGGCGTCGGTGTGCTTTCCGCCGCCCGTGACGCGGACCCGCAGGGCGACCCAGCCCTCGCCGGTGCTGCACGCAGTCCGGCGCGTGACGCCCTCCCGCCACCAGCCTGCACAGACGGCCAAGGTCACCAGGATCCAGATACCGGCGACCACCCAGAACGTGGCGGCTTCCACCGTCCGCCCGGCCAACTTCCTTTCCACCTCGGCCTGTTGATCGTCACCCACGGCCCCCAGCTCGGGGTGCGCAGGGACGTAGCCGACATACAGCTCCCCGCCGACCTCCTGGCGCCGTTCGGTGTCCGCCGTGAAGCTCGCCGGAACCCCGCGGCCACCCCGCTGCCCGTTCGCCGGCGGAAGGAGGACGGTGTACTGGGCCGTGGCGTCCGCCTGCCGCCCGCGCCCCTCGGTCACCTCGTGCTCGATGGCGGTGATGCGGAGTTTGCCGGTGACCGCGCCGGCTTCGCGCAACGCCGCCGCCCGGCCACCGGAGTCCGGTTCCGCCACCGCGAGCGCGGCCCACAGGCACACCAGCGTCGGCAGTCCGACGAGCAGGCCGACGGCACGGACCGACGGCCAGGGCGTGCCGTGCAGCCGTGCCGGGAGGGCGGCGGTTTCACCTCCCGGTGCCGACGAGGCGGCCCGCACCGCCCGTGCGTAGGTGTGGTCCCGAGCCGCGCCGGCACGGAACACACTCACCCCGACGGCACCCAGGCACAGCACCAGCACCCCGAAGGCAAACCAGACGGCGACCGTCCGCACTTCCCCGGCCCCGAGAAACAGCCATGCCGCGGTGAGCGCCACCAGCGCGAGGGGCGCGGCCACGGTCACCCACCGGCCGCTGCGTGCACCGGCCGGAACCGGCTGCTCCTGGCCGCCGGGCCGGGCCGGCTTGGACAAGGTCACTTCGGACGGCTGCTCGCCCGTCATCCGAACGCTCCGAACTTGTCCGTGTCCGGGGATTCCTTCATCTTCTTCGTGCCCTCTCCGGCATGCCCGCGCGCATCGGCAGCGGCGCCGGGCTTGTCCTTTTCCTCGTCCGCGTTGGGGTCGCCATTGATCGCTGCGTCCATGTCCTTGACGATGTTGCCCTCAATGCCCAGGCCGATACTGACCGGGGCCCGTCCCGGCCGCACGAATCAACGGAACGCACACGACGGCGGCGACCGGCCCCGTGCTGGGGGCGGCCGCCGCCGTCGTGATCTTCGGGCCGGTCTCCTGAGACCGGGGCGTCAGGCGCCGGAAAGTTCGCCGCTCTTCACGACGGTGACGAAGGATGCCCAGGCGGGCGCCCCGAAGAGCAGGGCGGGACCGTGGGGAGCCTTGCTGTCGCGCACGGGGACGACGGGGAGGCCGTCGGCCACCTCGACGCAGTTACCCCCGTCCTGGTTGCTGTAGCTGGACTTGCGCCAGGTGACGGTGGTCAGGAGGTCGTCGGAGACCTCGATGCAGGCGCCGCCGTCCTGGTTGCTGTATGAACTCTTGCGCCAGGTGACGGTGCTCAGGTCGATGGCTCGCACGAGACTTCCTCCAACAGCTGGCTGATGAACTTCCGTGATTCAACCGGGGATAGGGCTAGGTCACGGACCAGATCGTAGCTGAGCTGAAGTCGTTCGGCTGCTGCTGTTTCCTCGACAAGTTCGCCGGAATATCCGGTCTCCACCCATGCCACGGTGCGGCCGTCCGGGAGTCGCAGGAACGTGGTGTCGGTGTTCGAGAGGGCATGGAGTCCGACCGCGTGTCGAACGACCTGAACCATCACGTTCGGCCGATCGCTCATGTCCAGGAGGAGTTCAAGCTGCTTCCTCCACTCCGCGGCATCCGCCAACGGTGTGCGTAGCACAGCCTCGGAAAGGATCGTGCGGAACCGTGGCGTGTCATCACCGTCCAGCAGCGCCCGACGTCCTTTGCGTGCTTCGACCTGCCGGGCCAGTTGTGCTCCGCTGAGGCCACCGGCCAACAGCAGTTCGTGTGCGTAACTCGGTGTCTGGAGCAGCCCGTGAACGGTGCTCACTCCGTAGTGCCAGATGCTCAACGCTTCCGATTCCAGCGTCATGTACCGCCGATACCGCTCCCGGAACTGCGTAGGATCCCCCGCCGCCAACTCCCACAGCGTCAGCAGAAGTCCAGCCGTCCCGTAATGCTGGTCCAAGGCCTGCGCGACCTCCGGGCCGCCGAGCGTCTCGCCCTTCTCCATCTTGCCGAACAGCGACCAGTCCCAGCCCAGCACGTCACCGAGCTGCCGGAGACTGTCGCCCTTCTCGGCCCGTAGTAATCGCAGCTCTTCTACGTAGCGCTGGCGCGGCTCCTGGCTGCGACCGGTGACCGCTCGCCTCGGCGGCATGGCGACCTCCTCCGTGGAAGGTGTGGAACTAACGGTGCGTGGCGACGAAGCACCGCCCACAAGCGGCATTCGCGCTCAATTCCGGGCCCATTCCCGTAGGGGCCGGAATACGCACGGTAGTGGTCCACGAGGGGCTCGGGCAGGGAAACGGAAGAGGGAAGTGGCAGGGATCAGGCTGCGGCCGGAACCCCTGCCCCTTCGTCGGCCGGTGCGGCCGCCGCGTGGGTGGGCGACGGCTTCCGCAGCCCCTTGAGCAGGACGACCAAGGCCGTGCTGACGCCTACGCCCGCGGCGATGGCGAGGAGGTAGAGGAAGGGCTGGCCGATCAGGGGGACGACGAAGATGCCGCCGTGTGGGGCGCGGAGGGTGCAGCCGAAGGCCATAGACAGGGCTCCGGTGACCGCGCCGCCGGTCATCGCGGAGGGGATGACGCGCAGGGGGTCGGCGGCGGCGAAGGGGATCGCGCCCTCGGTGATGAAGGAGGCGCCGAGCACCCAGGCCGCCTTGCCGTTCTCCCGCTCGGCCTTGGTGAAGAGCCGGCCCCGGACAGTGGTGGCCAGCGCCATCGCCAGCGGCGGGACCATGCCGGCCGCCATCACCGCGGCCATGACCTTGAGGCTGCCCTCGTTGGGGTTGGCGAGGCCGCCGACCGCGAAGGCGTACGCCACCTTGTTGAGCGGGCCGCCGAGGTCGAAGCACATCATCAGGCCGAGGATCGCGCCCAGGATGATCGCGTTGGCGCCGGTGAGACCGGACAGCCAGTCCGTCAGCCCCTTTTGCAGTGCGGCGATCGGCTTGCCGATCACGAGGAACATCAGGAAGCCGACGATCGCCGACGAGATGAGCGGGATGACCACCACCGGCATGATGCCGCGCAGCACCGGTGGGATACGGACCCGCTGAATCGCCATCACCACGGCGCCCGCGAGCAGGCCGGCGATCAGGCCGCCGAGGAAGCCCGCGTTGATGGTGAGCGCGATGGCGCCGCCGACGAAGCCCGGGACCAGGCCCGGCCGGTCCGCCATGCCGTACGCGATGAAGCCCGCCAGGACCGGGACGAGGAAGCCGAACGCGACGCTGCCTATCTGGAAGAGCAACGCCGCCCAGCTGGCGGACTCGGTCCAGAGGAAGTGCTCGGCGACGGGCGGGGCCTTGTTGATCGTGTAGCCACCGATGGCGAAGGCGAGCGCGATGAGCAGGCCGCCCGCGGCGACGAACGGCACCATGTAACTGACTCAGTACTGTTGCTTAGGTACTTGAGGATCTGACGAGAGGTTAGCAGTCGTGGCGACGTCGTCCAAGTGGCACATGCATCCCGATCTCAAACGGGCACTTGCCGGGGGGAAGACCCTTGAGGACTGGCTAGATGAGCGGACCCCATGTTGCTCGTACGCGCGCATCACCCAGGATCGCCGCGAAGAAATTGGCGTTGCCCGCCAGCATGCCAATAACGAAGAATTCGCCGCCAAGCACAATTGCGCAATTGTCTACCGTTACACGGATAACAACATCACAGCAGCCGACCCGGACATCGAACGTCCCGCATTCCTGCGATTGGTGCGTGACTTGCGCGCGCGACGCACCGAGGAGGGCATTACGGTTTGCGGCCTCTTCGTTGTTGAAGAAGAGCGAGTCGTCCGACTACCCGAAGACTACCTGAAACTGCATCGCGCCTTGACGGTAGATGATTCCGGAATCTACGGCGTTAGCGACACCAATACCGTTCTGGACGTACACGGCGACTCGGAGATTTTGCGAGGGCTCCTGACTTCCGCAATGGGAGAAAGGGAAGTGAAGAAGGTTAAGCGTCGGGTGACTCGCAACGCGCGAGACCACGCCTTAGAGGGTTCCCCCACAGGCCGCCGACGATTTGGCTGGAAAGGCGCCGACAAGAAGCTAGGCCGCCCGACGAATAAGTACCTGCACCCCGAAGAATCCAAGGTTCTACGCGAAGCCGTGGAGCTCGCACTAAAGGGTAAGAGTTGGGCAACGATCGTACGCCACTTCGGGAAAAGCGGATCGACTCCAGTCCGGGGAGGAAAGTGGGCGACAACCCCAATTCAGTACATGCTCACCAACCCTGCCCTTTGCGGGTATCGAATGCTGCACGGAGAATTGATCCTTGACCGGGAAACCGGAGATCCCAAGGTGGGCGACTGGGAGACCATCTGCACGCCTGAGGAATGGCACAAGCTCATTGGGCGATGCAGTACGTGGTTCAACTTGGACGGGAGCGAGACCGCATACACCCGCTACCGCCAAAAGGTAAAAACGCAGGGTAAGAAGAACTACCGCGAACTGGCCGACGCAACCCGCCGATTCCTTCTCACGAACATTCTCCGATGCGGATACATCGATGACGACGGGAATCTATGCGGAGCAAAAATGAAAGGCATGGGCCCAAGCGGCACTAACAAGCACGAGCGCTACAGGTGCGGGGACCCCAATTGCAATCGCGTCAGCAGGCGCGCCGATCTGGTCGATAAGGCCATCGAGATCGTAGTAATCAAGGTGCTCACGGCGCAGTACTCGGCGACCGAACCGGAAGATAAGAAGTGGTACGGGGAGGATTCCCTAGCCAAACTCCGTGCGCGCCGACAGGAGATCAAAGAGAGCTATAAGTCAGGAATCTTCTCTCTGGCCGAGTACCTTGAATTCAAAGACGCCAATGATACACAGATCTCAGAATCCGAATTGGACAGAAAGAAGTTCTACGCAGAGCAAGCAGCGCAGAACTTCCTGTCTGGATTCAGCGAAGAGAAATGGCATAACGAATACGACATGCGGCAGAAGCGTAAGGCCGTAGCAACGGTGCTCTCTGCCGTAATCGTTCATCCCCTACCGAAAGGCCGCGCGAAAAGCGCGCAGTTCGATCCGGAACTATTGGAGCCCATCTACAAGGCCAAGTCAGCCAAATAGCTCACGCAGAATCTCTAGCTGCTCCTCGTTTAGGCGAGGAGCAGCTTTTGCCTGTGCTTCCGCCCACCTCTCTATAGCCGCGTCGACATCATCCGTGGTGAAAATCAAGGACTGGTCAACTGAGGGCAGATTTCTGGTCTCGTCAGCCATCAGCCCTCCTGTCCCGATCCCGTATTTCCCGTGCGATCTCTCTCAGCTGCTCCTGATCCTCAGCGATGCCCGTGGCTATCTCTGCTTCAGCGGGTGTGTGGCCGGAACCGACGTACCGCCATGCCGACTCCGTCACCGTGCCGTCGCCCAAGTCGTGCAGGACCTCATCGGAGGAGTCCCACAGGTGTTCGGCTCGTGCCGCTCGCAGCTCCCCGTAAGTGGTCGAGTAGCGACGGGATTTGGTGAGCACGTGACCGCGATAGCCGAGGGTGTGAGCCCATGCCCGGAGTCTCAGGCCCTCCAGTTCCCGCAGGCCGCCGAGGCGCCAGCACATACCCATGAGCGCCCGCATATGGACTGTGGCGCCCGCATACGGGATCTCAGCGGCAGAGCTAAGCCGGCTGTCTGATCCGCCTGCCTGAGCAACCGACTTGCCGACGTACTTTGCGACGTAGGCAGCGACCCGGTCATCAGTCACGGGGGCGTCATCACCGAACGACCTGATCGGCGCAACGTCCAGCTCAGCGCCAAATCTGGCGGTCCACTCTCCAACGGCGGAGGAGTACGGGGCCGACATCGTGACCGTGGCCGCAGCCTCGCGAATAGCCGTTTCCAGACGCGCCGCAGTCGCCCAGTCCGGCGGAGCCGCGTCAGGGCCGGTCGGACCGTCGAGGCGAACAACCGCGTGGAAGTGGACCGCCGCCCGCTGTTGATATTCGGCGACCTTGGCAAAGGACAGCCGGACGTGATGGCGCAGGCGACTCTGCGCGATGCCCACCGAGGTGGCCAAGAGGCGCCGGACGCGATCGCAGAACCTATTCCAGAGCGCCCCGGCATGAGCGTGCCAGAGCACGTGTCCGGCGTAGTCGTAGCAGCCAGGGCACAGAGGCTGTCCCACAAGAGAGTCATCCGCCGCGTGCACCAGGCGACAGCCGATCGAGCGCCCATGCTCACAGACGCCGCCCCCACGTCGAGGCAGGCACGGCTGCCCTCCCTCGGTGAGGTGATGCACCTGCCCGAACGAAGGGGCAGTGAGGGTGACGAAGAGCCGCGGGTGATCCCGAACGACCTCAGGCGTGCCTTTGCCGCCGCTCAAGCCGGAGCGGACGAGGTGAAACGTATCTCCAGCGTGCAGGCGTGAGCACGGTGCGCACCGTGTCTCCCTGCGGTTTCGGCAGCGGACTGCTAGCCGGCCCCCCGGTTCGCCCTCAGTATCGAAGTGCCGCAGCACCTCCCCCGAGGCCCCGTCTCTGACGGTTGTGTGGCCGGACAGGTAGATCGGGTGAGCGCAGCCGCCCACGTTGCGGATCTGTTCCAGCCAGCGGCCGAAGCCAGGGTCGGCCACCAGGCGCACCATGTCGCGTTCGATGGCGGACAGAGAGCGCATGCGCTGATCCAGAGCGAGAGCGTCGCGACGGGCATTGTCGTCGGTGAAGGGATTGCCACGAGTGATCAGGTGACGCATGGGGGACCTTTCCCGGGCCGAAACAGCCCAGTTCCGAAGTTCCTTAGAAAGCAGAGGAATTGACCCTGATGCGGACGGAGGCCCGCACTTGTCCAGGGGGTTTCACGCCGAGCAGATGTCGGCTGAGCAGGTAGCCCGAAATGGGATCCGCCCGCCCGCATCGCGCCGGGGACTTGTGGCCTCAGGCAGGAGCGGGCGGGCGGAGGTGGTGTCAGCCGAATGCCTTGGCGATCAGGTTGACGACCCACACCACGATGTGAGCCAGCGGCGTCAGGGCGAGGTAGAAGCCCATCAGGCTCATGCAGATGGCCTGCCACGCTCGCACTTCGCCGGACCGGACCAACATCACAACGACGATCGCGAGGAACGTCACGAACCCGTAGATCTGCCCTTGTGTCATGCCGCTTTCCCTCCTTCCGCTATGGCTGCCGTCAGCGCGGGCATCGACGGGGTCCGGGACGCATGCTCGGCTGCATGGGCACGGGCCTGATCTGTCGTGACCAGCTCCGAGCGAGCACGCATCCAGCGCCCGCCGACCGTGGTCACGGCAACTCCCTGTTCCGCCTCACTGATCAGCTGCGCTACGGCGACGGCATCCGGCGACAGGTCGCCCAGTGCCATTTCCGCCGTCGCTGAGTCGTTCACGCGGTGTGCGATCCGGCCCGAGAGCTGCGCCCGCAGAGCCGTTACGCCCGGCCCCAGGTCGGAGCCGACCCGCTGTCCGGCCACGATCAGGTGGAGCCCAAGGCCGGCCCCGAGCTGCGCGAGACGCAGAAGCAGCGTGGAGCACTGGGCCGCTTCGTCACGGGAGACGCGGGAGCCGTCCGACAGGTACAGCTCTGCGATCTCGTCGACCAGGACCACGACGGGCACGGGCCGCTCTGGCTCGGGCAGCTCCCACACCGAGCGCACGTGCGCCGCCCGGCAGATAGCCATCCGGTTTTCGATCTCCGTCACCAGGGCGCCCAGCAAGCCGACAGCTTCGGACCGGTTGCAGGCGAGCGCCGACAGACGGGGCTCGAACAGACCCAGCTCCATGCCGCCTTTGCAGTCGATGCCCACCAGGGCTACCGGCTGAGGCGCCAGGCGGCATACCCAGGACGCCAGCAAGGTGGACTTGCCCGATCGGGTCGCGCCGACCACGAGCCAGTGCGGAATGCGCCGCAGGTTGAGTTCCCAGGCGCCGCCATCTTCGATCTTGCCGACCCGAGCAGCCAGCAGAGGGAGGGGAGGCAGCGCGGCCGCCTCCGTCTTCCCCCGCAGGGAGTCTCCGGCCGTGACAGTCACGATCAGCTCCCCGCGACGAGGGCTCGTGACCCGCACCCGGTGCACCCGCCAGGCATGTTCCAGCGCCTCAGATGCCGCCAGGAACGGCCCCGGAGTTTGCCCAGGGTTCAGGCGCACTCGCACCACCAGGCCCCGTCGCGTGGCCCGAGGAATCCCCAGGCGCGGCGCGACTGGCTTTAGCGCGGTGCCCCTGACGGCCAAGTCCCCGACGACCGCCCGTGCCGGCTTGCGGCTGATGGACAGGTCGTTGATCAGGCATACCTGCTTCCAGCGCCACCGCATCCGAATCGCAGTGGCCGGGAACCCGACCAGGTACCAGCGGATCGGCAGCGACCGCCAGTTGAACCCCTTCTTCAGCGCCCACGGCTCCCACCATTGCTGGGTGAGGACGCCGAGGATCAGCGCGGCCGAGGCCAGCCATACGACCAGCGACCACACCATTACGTCCCCTCCTTTCCTTCGTCTTCCAGATGGGCGAGCACCCGCCGTGCGTGGAAGGCCGCCAACTCGCCGTTTCGCTCGGCGAGCTGCAACAGCCACACCACGGTGGCGATGTCCGTCACCACCTCAAGGAGTTGCTCAACCCCGCTCAGCACCCTCAGATGCGTGGTGACCCGCTTGGCGTCGAGAACATCCACGTCCTTCATGGCCATCAGGAGTCACCCCCGGCCGACTTGGTCCTAGCCGGCCCAGCGTTGCCAGCACCGCCACCAGGCGGACCGGCCGGTGTGATCCCGGACGCCCGGAACGAGACGCCGTGCCGGTCGCCGATCTGCCAGGCCGAAGCCACCAGGTCCGCCACGTGCACCGGGACGCCCTCTTGGACACCCCGCGGCTCGACCGGTACGGCAATCTCGATCACGTCCGCGCGCCGCCGGTCACGCTGGCGGACGGAGACGCCGACTACGTACACGGTGTTGCCGTCCCTGTCCTTGCGGACCTCACCGGTCTCCGGGTTCACGCGAACCTCAGGCGGTACGACGCACATGCACGTCCCGAGTCGCCCCACGTCAATGGGCATTTGCTGCATGACTTGCTCCCTTCCAAGCACCGAGACGCTTGGCGCGCTTCTCGTCTGCGCGCCTCTCGTCCTAATAAGTAGAGAGCATGCGCCACCTTGACGGTGGTAGGCAACCCCTTATCCTGACGAGTGACCGTCTGCTGCCTATACCACGTACCACTGACAACTGATGCGGATCACAGGAGCTACCAATGCCGCGCGAGATCATCCGTCACAACGCGATTTATATGCAGGTCGCCGACCAGCTAGCGCAGGCCATCAAGGAGGGTGACTACGAGGCAGGCAGCCAACTCCCCAGCGAGACTGAACTCATGAAGGCGTACGGGATCAGCCGCCCCACCGCGCGATCCGCAGTCGCCGAGCTGCGCAACATGGGACTGGTGGAGAGCCGTCACGGCAGGGGAACTTTCGTCCGGCCGAAGACCGCGCCCACCTCAGCTCTTGCCAGGACAATCAGTCAGTCCGGCAAGCGCTACGGAGTCCCTGAGCTGGTGGAGAAGGAGAAGCCAGGTGTGACGCGCGTGCACATCCTTGGAACCCATGCGGAACTCTTGCAGCGGCGCGAGGAGGATGCGGAGGACGCCTTTAGCGCCGATCACCTGATGACCGATCCAGGTACCGGTGCCCGCATCTCACACCGCGTGATCATCCCCCTTGATGTGGCCTCAGAGGCCCCCGCCTTGGCCGAGACTCCAGACGCCCCCATCGCTGACCTATACGCCCACCTTGCCAAGGCCGGTCACGCCCTCACGTGGCAGGAGTACGTCACCGCGCGGACCCCGCTACCGGACGAACGCGAAGTCCTCGGGCTCACGGACGCCAGCCCGATCCTGATCACCTACCGCGTCACCTACGGCACCGATGACCGGCCGCTGATCTGCGAGGAGTTGCACACCGCCGCCGCACGATCCCGACTCGTCTACCGGATCAGCCCCGAGAAGGCACCTGCCAAGCGCCCCCGCCAGCCCAAGAGCTGATCGGTGTAACTCTTCTTCACTTCATCAAGGGCGCGCCTTCGGCGCGCCGGGCGGTCGGGCGCACCGGCCGGGCGTGCGGCCTTCGGCCGGTCCCGTCCGGACGCCCGCCGCCCTGACAGCGGCAGCGCCCAGAACGTGAGAAGCCCCCGCCAGCAAGAGCAAGCGGGGGCTTTCGTGTGCCTTCGGGAGCGCCAGGACGACCGGGCCGAGGGCGAGGTGCGGCTACCGCATCAGCGTCGACACGACCGCGCATGACGCTCTGCCTTGGATCGGGGGGAGCCGAACCCGGTTACGATCTGCCGTTTGCGACAGCCCGCGCAGACGACCCAGCTCACGCCACGGCCGTCCACCTCGATGTGCACTTCACTGCCCTGAGCAGTTTTGAGCGTCCGTCCCCATGCCATGCGATACCCCGATCTCAGATCTCCGTCGCAGCCGGCCCAGTGAATAGTCCGGCAGGTCTAAACGGCATCACCCCTGCGGGGCGATCCGGCAGTCGCGCGCCCGGAAGTCTCCCGCGGAGTGCGGCACCGTCATTCACCTTGGCGCCGTTCCCGCGCAGCGAAAGACCGTTTGGCGCGATGCGCCGCGCGCAATCTCGTGGGGGGCTCCTCCGGACCCCCGCCCCCCACGACCAGGTGAACCAGCTGACCACCGTGGGGCCAGCCGGTCAACACCCCCTCTAGGCAGTCCACTTACGCTCGTGTGTGGCGTCCTCAAGCAACCGCGCCAGCACACGCACCGCCTCAGGAGAAAGCCAAACCACACCTTCACCCGACGGGCCCGCATGCGGAGAGGCACGCCAGTCACCGACACAACCCGCCCTAAGTGCAGCCCCGTTCAAAGCCTTCGCCGCATCGTCCGCATCCCGCCACCCGGACAGGTAGTCCCCGCCCCGGACCCAGACGCCCTCGCTCTCGCCGTCGTTGATCCACGGCTCAGCATTCACGGCTCACACCCCCGAAATCTCGCAATGTCTCGCGGCCAACTCCGCACCATCGGCCAGCGATCCAGCAAATCAGGCCACATGTTTGACGCGCAACCACCTAGTGCTCTCCATTCCACCTACTGCAATAAAACCGTCTGACCGGCAGGTATTGTTTCGCCTACTGAAACGGCCGACCGGAAGGTACTTTCCGATACGAGTTCGGCCCCCTTCCGAACGTCGGAAGGGGGCCGAACCTCATGCAGATCAGCCGCCGCCGTACAGGTCGCACTGATCATCGGGGGCAGAAGCGCAGGTCGGAGGAGTCAGGTACGACTGCTTCACCCACCCAACCGAGCCAGCAGGCAAGCCACCCGCGGATGTGCGCAGAAGCCGAACCTTGTCCCACTGATCGGGTCCCGCGTTCCGGAAGGAGATGATCTCCACCTCATCATTCGCGTACAGCATTCCGCGCGCCACGTAATCGGTATTCGGGCCCGCCCGGAAATTCAGAGCGTCCGTCATAACCAATTCAGAAGTCGGCTTGCTCGGCGGAATCTCAGAAGCGTAGGCCGTACCTACGCCAAGACCCGCCATCGTCATAGCGCCGACAGCGGCAATGACCGTACGCAGGCGCGTGTAGGTAGATGCAGATTTCACGGAAACTCTCCTCTTGCAGGATCGATGACGAGTGCCACCGAAGGCCGGCTAGGCACTCGTCCTGACAAGTCACCAGCATGAGGGGCGGACGGACGGGAGGCAACCTCTTATCCTGATAAGTGCTGTGGGGCAGGGCTGTGAGCACAACTGCCCCTTTGTAGGCGATGTGTTGGGCGTGGTCGACTCACGCGCGAAGGTCCCGCCATGCCCCCGGTGGTCCGGAGGTAGGGCGGGACCTTCCTTCATGTGGCTCGCGCACGGCTCGCAGCCTTGGTGTGCTTCGTGCGCTGCGATGTCCCGGAATTAGTAGGCGCCGGCCCAGGTTCAGAGTGCGCCGAACGCTGCTGACTTGACACCCGCCACGAACTCCGAGAACGCGTCCGCGCGGAGCTCCAGGAACGGGCCACTGGGGTTCTTGGAGTCACGGACGGGGACCACGCCACGCGAAGTAACGAGATCGGCAGCAACCTCTACGCAGGAACCGCCACTACCGCTGTAGGAGGACTTGAACCAGGTGAGGGGGAGGGGGTCGGTCGTCACGGGATGCCCTTTCGTACCTGCTCTATCGTGGCCACTGATTCCGCCTGGGAAAGCGCTTCGGCCTGTAGTTGATGGTAGGCCCTCACCAGCGGCAGCACGGAAGTGATTTCCCTGTCCAACTGCCCGTTCGTCTCGGACTCGACGTAGGACATGACGGAGCGGTCAGGCAGGGTCAACAAGTTCACCAGCCGGTTGAACGGGCGACGCTCGCCTATGGCGAAGGGTGCCAACTGGAGTGCGGTGTCCGGCTGGTCAGCGAACTCGACGAGCCGGGCCAACTGGCGCTTCATGACCTCAGCGCCTCCGATCGGCCGTCGGATGCAGCTCTCATCCAAGACCACGATCACCATGGGCGGGTTGCGCCGCACCAAAGCCGCTTGCCGTTCTGCCAGGAAGGCAACCTGCTCTGAGGCTTGTTCGGGGCTGAGTGTGCCCCGCTTAACGTGCCCTTCTTCGATGGCCCTTGCGTACTCCGGCGTCTGAAGCAAGCCGGGGATTACCCCTACATCGAACAGCCGGATCTCTGCCGCGCGAGCCTCCTGCCCCAGGTACTCCGTGAAGCCTTCCAGCAAGCTGCCGTTCCGGATCTCCCCCCATGCGCGCTCAAAGGACTCTGCGCTGCCTGTGAGTCCGAGGGCAGTGTCTAAGCACCGCGAAAAACGGCGAGTTGGCGGTTTGCGTCCTGTTTCAACTGCGGAAATATGCCTGCCTGAGTAGCCCACCAGGTCAGCCAACTCGTCTTGTTTCCATCCGCGTGCCTCCCGCACGCTGCGCAAACGTGCTCCGTAGGCCGCTTGGGGGGAGGCATCTGGGGTCAGCTCCTTCACGTTGACCAATGTGCCCTCCGTTTCTGGAACGTTGAAGACAGGCCGACTCTAGGCCACGCTGAACCGCCCTGGTAGTGAAACCACTACAGAGAGGAGCGGCGGTGTCTACGCAGAACGTTCCCCCTAACGGCCAGGAGTCTCCCCCCACGCCAGCCACCGGCACGCTCATGGTGGACGCCACAGGGCGAGTCGGAGAGTTCCGCGGCGAGTGGTGCGGGCGCTGGTCACTGCGTCCCGTGAACGGTGGGACCGAATGGACCGTTGACCCCGACGACGTGAAGCCGGCCAGCGCCGAACAGCGCATACACGCCGAGAATGCCCGCGCGAACGCGCGAAGCCGGGGTGAGATTCTGTGACCACAGGGACACCCCATGTGAGCGGGTCGGCACTGCCCCCGGCCTACGCCTGCGAAGTCACCAAGGATGCCGGGGCGTACAGCGGCGGCAAGATCACGACCCAGGTCCTTGCCAGCGCTCAGGCGGTCTCACCGAAACTAGCTCTCCGGTGGGCACGCGGACAGGCGCAGCGCATCGCGAACAGGCTCGATCCGGGTTGCTCCGATGCGTGGAAGCCACAGCGCGGGCACTACTTCGACGTACCTGCCGCGACCTGCCCCGCGCAACTACGGGCGTGGTGCGAGGACTCCCGAGCACAGCGGACGGCCCGTGAACAGCTTGATCGAGGGTCGCCGGCAACGCTGGTGGTATCCGACCACGCAGACCGGTACACGCTGACTATCTGGCCGTTGCCTGCCCCCATGGTCGAGGCCACCGCGCCGCCGCCCGAAGATCACGGGCAGTCCACAATCCCCCGTCCTGGTCACGTGAGCCACAGGAAGGCCCGTCGCATGTCGGGTTGGCTCATCCCCCGTTTTGTGGCCAGGACGGGTCACGCTCGCCATGCATCCGCAACGCAATTCGCTCAACAACGGGATTTTAAAAGGAGTTTGACGAGTGCCACGCACGCCTGAGCAGCGAAAGGCCGCGCGCGAGAAGGTGCACGCGAGTCGGGACCAGATCATTAGGCGTTACCGCAAAGACGAGTCCATGAACGCTCTTGCTACTGCGTTCGGGGTGAGTCCCGGTTGGCTCGCCGCACGCTTCGATGAGTGGGGGGAGCCGCGCCGGGACATGGCTGCCGCTCAGGCGTTGCTGCGTACCACTCAGGGGGCGCGCTCCCACATCGAAAAGGCACCCCACGGCGAGTGAGGTTCGTCCGGACGATGCTCGTCAACGTGACCACGCTCGCCACATTCGCAGTGCTCGGGTGGCTGCTGGTGTACCCGTTCGCCCGTTGACCGGTCTTCCCCTCCCCTGCTACCTCCCCGCTCGGGGAGGGGATACCAGACCCGCACACCCTCGCACCCTGGAAGGGCTATGAAGGCATCACCAGAACCACAGCGCGCCTCTGGGGTGAAGCTGGACGAGTTGCGCAGTGCGCTGGACGCTCTCGCAATGGGTCCGCACTATCAGTGGGCGGACGTACGCCAAATCGCCCGGTCATTAGCCCCTCTTGTCTGGGGCGAGCTGAAAGCCCATGGCCTCTGGGACGAGCTTCCCGAACACGATCAAGTTGCCGTGTACTGGGCACTTGCGGACGGCCACAACATTGCAACCGCTCCCGCACCGAAACCGCTGCGGCTTACCCGGCTGATCTCCGAAGTTGCCTATTTCGCCGAGGAGTGCGAACGCCCTTGGTCTAGTCGACGGTGGCCCGAAGCCCAACCCGACCGGGCCCGGGAAGCAGTCAATGCGGTGCAGTTTGAAAGCCAATACGGGACGTTGTCCCCCGCCTGGATGGTCGAGACCATGCGGCGCATGGAGACCGCGCGAAAGCCCGCTGGCTGGGAGCGCGACCAGCGCCAAGCCGAACGCCCCTCGCTCTCGGTCGCCCTGTTTGCTGCATCCGAAGCGATGAAGCGCGACCAGGCACCCCCGGAGCCGGTGAGCTACGACGACCGGAGCAGCGAGAACAGCACCGGCGTAGTGCGCCGGCTCAACAGGCTCCCACCGGAGTGGCGGATCGAGACTCTGCGACGGGTTGCACAAGGCGGCAGTCCCGCCCACCTCGTTTCAGAGGCTGCGACCACGATCAACGTGCTTCACAGCGCGTTCGGTGTGTCGCTCGCGTGGTGCGCACGCCGCCGCCCGTAGCGGCTGACGACTTCCGCAATCGATGGAGCCGGTAGCCCTCACGACCGGTAGCCCACCGATGGCGGGCGCCCGTTCCGCTGTGACGGACGGACGGGCAACACCCGAGCCCATCCGGGCCGGGAACAACCGAGAGAAGGGGGCCGCGGTATGCCCGCGACCATCGAGCCCGACACCACCGAGCACGAGACCGACCAGCCCGAGACGATCGGGACCGAGACGGAGACGCCCGAGCACCCCACCGACACCCCCGACCAGGGCGACGGAGGCACCACCGAGCCGACCGACGTAGTGGGTGCGCTGGTCGCTGCGTAGTACGACAGACCAGCACCGTGCCGGCGGGGTTGGGGAGGTCATCCAAGACCCCGCCGGAAACGGAGCGAGGGTGGTGCGCCCGCCCGTTCGGGAGTACTCGATTTGAACCAGACGTGACCCGTAGCGACTGCAAGAGTTGTGTCAAGCACTGCGGGCACACAGCCGCAGCACCCATCAGCACAGCGAAAGGCACACCCGTGAAGCGACTTCTTGCCCGACTGTGGCGGCTCATCCGAGGCCCCTTGCAATGGCGAGTGCTGTGGTTCGCACACGCCAAATTCATGGTGGGGGTTACCGGGGTCGTCCGGAACGACGCGGGTCAAGTGTTGCTACTCAAGCACCGGATGTGGCCCCCGGAACGACCCTGGGGCCTGCCGACGGGCTACGCCATCAAAGGCGAAGAATTCCCGTTGACCATCGTCCGGGAAGTGAAGGAAGAGACCGGGCTCGACGTTAAGCCCGGTCGCCTGGTGAACGTCACGAGCGGTTACAAACTCCGCGTGGAAGTGGCCTACGAAGCGCTTCACACCGGAGGAACCCTGAAGATCGACAGCTTCGAGATCTTGGAGGCACAGTGGTTCAACCTGGACTCACTGCCGACGGAGATGCAGGAATCCCACCGGCTACTCATCGAGGGCACCCCCTCGTAACCCCGTTGGCGCCCAACGAATCCGTCGTGGGGGCGCAAACCGCGGTGACCTTATCCGCACTACGCGCAGACTCGTCTGTACTCACGGCGAGACACCCGGATCACACGTTCCGTCCGGTTCCGGATCGCCTGGCGCGGTGGCAGGCATTGGGGGTTGATACGGCCTTGTTCCACAGCGGTCTGTACGCAGCCCGGTGCCGCTATGCCGAACTCGGGCTCTCACAAATGCTTCCGCCCGACAGGGTGCTGGTGGGGGCGGAATCGGTTCGGTCGGGTGCGTTCGGTGGGTTCCACCACCCTGACCAGGGCTACCGGCACCTGCAAATGTTGTCGGTCGTCACCATGTACGGCCCCATGGAGCAGGACAACCCCGAGCGCCCGGAACTGGCACTTCTCGACCTGCTACGGGCGTACGCCCATGACTGCCTGCACTACGGGTCTCGGCGACGGTACGTAGACGTAGGGGGCAGGCCGACACGGACGCAGTACGGGATCAACTTCCGGCGCCCAACAGGCCAGTCGTACTCTGCCGCCGACCCGGAGGGCACTCCGCACACACGGAATCTCGGCGTTGTGATGGAGGGTGCTTGCGATAGGGAAGCCCGTCGCATCACTCGCGACGTAGCGGCCCGAGCCGGCATGCGTGAACCCGCTGACGTGTTGGGTCGGCTCGCCTTCCGGGACACCACAGGGACACTCGCCGAAGAGGACGTGACGGGGGATCTGGGCGAGGGGAATACCGCAGAGGCCGCCCACTACGTCGGAGCGCTCCAACGCTACGAAGCGGGGGTGAACAATCGGTACGCGGCGTTCCTTGCCGAATTTGCGCCGTGCGAGGAAGAGGATTTGCACGATCTTCTCTTGACCGCAGTAATCAGCGGAGACACACGAGCACTGAGCGCGTGGCTTGACGATCGGCACGGCCCCAACACCTTCGCCGGCGCCTTCCTGACAGGCGCCTACTTCACTCCCACACTGGATCTCAGCGCTTAAAAGCCACCAGCAGCGAAACGCCGCACGCTGCCCGAGCCCCGTCCGGCAGTCGGTTTCCCTCGGGGGCAGTCGAGCGGGGCCCAAGTTCGCTCGACAAGGTACGCAGCTGTCAGCCAGGCCAGCTGGCCCAGGGCGCCCTGATGCAGAGCACTCCCGAGACACAAAGAGGCCCCCACCAACAAGGTGGGGGCCTCAGCGCCGGTTCACTCTGGCAAGTCGATGCCCAAGGCGTCGGCCAGGTCGCGCAGTTCCTCGCGCGGGATCTCAGGTGCCCGAGCCGCCTGACGGTCCGCCCAAGCTTCCAGAATCTCATCCATGGTGCCTCCCACCTGCGGTTCTTCCAAGTACCTTGACTCAAGTACCTGACGCCGGTCATCAGCCACTTGCGCAGCCGGGTGGCGAAGTTGTCGCCCGCGTCGGCGCCCTTGTCCATGGGGGCGGCGGCGCGCGCCGGGGCGCTGGTCTCGCCGTGTGCGGCCTTCTCCCGTACCTCGGCGATGAGTTCGGCGGGGCGGTTGATGCCCGCCTTCACCCCGACGTCGACGGTGGGCTTCCCGGCGAAGCGTTCCTTCTCCCGGACCTCGACGTCATGCGCGAAGATCACGCCGTCCGCGTCCGCGATGAGCCGCGGGTCGAGCCGCTGGAAACCGGCCGAGCCCTGGGTCTCGACGAACACCTCGACACCGGCGGCCTGTCCGGCCTTCTCCAGCGACTCGGCGGCCATGTAGGTGTGCGCGATGCCGGTGGGGCAGGAGGTGATGGCGACGATGCGGAAGGGGGTGGGAGTGGTCTCGGTGGCGGACGAGGTGGGGGCGGGCTCGGCGCCCGGCTCATCGGCCGCCGCGGTGGGCGTCTCGTCGGCCGCCGCGATGGAGGTCTTGTCGGCCGCCGCCACGGTCGCGGGCGGCTCCGCCTCCGCCCCGGCCGCCGCAGATTCCGGCTCCGCATCCCCCTCGGCCGCCCCCGGTTCGTCCCCCCGGATCAGGGCCGCCGTACGCTCCGGGGCGGTGGCGGACCGCAGCGCGCCGGTGAAGGTCTCGTCCATCAGCTGCCGGGCGAGGGTCGAGAGGATCGACAGATGGTCGGCGTCGCCGCCCGCCGGGGCCGCGATGAGGAAGACCAGGTCGGCGGGGCCGTCCGGCGCGCCGAAGTCGATGCCGGAGGCGCTGCGTCCGAAGGCCAGCGTCGGCTCCGTGACGTGCTCGCTGCGGCAGTGCGGAATGCCGATCCCGCCGTCCAGACCCGTCGGCATCTGGGCCTCGCGTGCGGCGACATCCGCGAGGAAGCCCTCCAGATCGGTGACGCGACCGGAGGCGGCCATCCGCTCGGCCAGGGACCGTGCGGCGGCTTCCTTCGTTTCTGCGGACAGGTCGAGGTCGACCAGTTCCGCGGTGATCAGCTCACTCATCGCGGGCTCCCTTGCGCGCGGTACCGCCGTACGGGCGGTGGGGACGGGACGGGGGGTGGCTGGGGCGCCGCCCGGTGCGGACCGGGGGAACGGCGGAGGGGATGCGGGGATGCGCCGCGGACCCGACAACCCCGGCTCCGTACGCGGCAGTCACGGCAGCGGCCCGACGCGCAGTGCTCATGGCACCGGCCCCGTACCCGGCGGTCACGGCGGCCGCACGGCACGCGGCGCTCATGACACCGGCTCCGCACACGGCGGACACGCCGGTCACGGCAGCAGCCCGGCGCGCGGCCCTCATGGCACCGGCTCCGTCAGTGGGCGGTCGAACGGCACCGCGTCGGTGGTGCGGACCGCGGAGGTGTCCAGGTCGGCCGGGGTCGGCATCTGGCTGCCGGGGAGTTGGACGGCGGCCGCGCCGTGGGCCAGGGCCACGGCCAGCGCCCTCGGGCCCGTACCGCCCGCCGTGAGGAAGCCCGCCAGCGAGGCGTCGCCCGCGCCGACATTGCTGCGGACGGCGGCGACCCGGGCGCTGCCGTAGTAGGCGCCTTCCTCGTCGACCAGGATCTGACCGTCGGGTCCCAGGGAGGCCAGTACGGCGCGGGCACCCCGGGCGCGCAGCTCCTCGGCGGCCTTGACCACGTCGCCGAGAGTGGTGAGCGGGCGGCCGACCGCCTGGCCGAGCTCCTCGGCGTTCGGCTTGACGACGTCGGGGCGTTCGCGCAGCGCCGCGGTCAGCGAGGGACCCGAGGTGTCCAGGGCGATCCGGGCGCCGACCCGGTGGGTGCGGGCGACCAGCTCCGCGTACCACTCGGGGGCCAGACCGCGCGGGAGGCTGCCGCAGCAGGCGATCCAGTCGGCGCCCACGGACCGCTCGCCGACCGTGACGAGCAGTTCCTCCGACTCCTCCGCGGACAGTTCGGGGCCGGTCGCGTTGATCTTGGTGAGGGTGCCGTCGGGTTCGGCGACGGAGATGTTGGAGCGGGTCTGGCCGGCCACCGGCACCCCCGCCACCTCGATGCCCTCGGCGCTCAGCAGTCCGGCCAGCGCCGCACCGGCGGGTCCGCCGACCGGAAGCACGGCGAGGGTGCGGTGCCCGGCGGCGGCGACCGCGCGCGAGACATTGACGCCCTTGCCGCCGGGGTCGATCCGGTCGCCGGTGGCCCGGAGCACGGCCCCGCGGTCCAGCGCCGGGATCTCGTACGTGCGGTCCAGGCTGGGGTTGGGCGTGACGGTGAGGATCATGCGCGTACTACTTCCGTGCCCGCACGCTCGATGGCGAGGGCGTCGTCGGGGCTCAGACCGGTGTCGGTGATGAGCAGGTCCACGTCCGACAGCTCGCCGAAGCGGGCGAAGTGCTGCTGCCCGAACTTGGCGGAGTCGGCGAGGAGGACGACCCGGCGGGCGGCGGCGATCAGCGTCCGCTTGACGGCGGCCTCCGCGAGGTCGGGGGTGGTCAGGCCGCCGTCGAGGGAGAAGCCGTTGGTCGCGAGGAACAGCACATCGGCGTTGATCTCGCGGTAGGCACGCAGCGCCCAGTCGTCGACCGCGGCCCGCGTGCGGTGCCGGATGCGGCCACCCACGAGGTGCAGGGTGAGGCCGGGGTGGTCGGCCAGCCGTGCGGCGACCGGCAGACCGTGGGTGACGACGGTCAGCTCGGCCTCCAGCGGGATCTCGGCGGCGAGCCGGGCGGCGGTGGTGCCGGCGTCCAGGATCACGCTCCCGGAGCTGCCTGCGCCGCCCGGGCCGCCCTCGCCGCCGGGGAGCTCGGCGAGCGCGGCCCGTGCGATGCGCTGTTTCTCGTCGGCGGCGACGGCGTCCCGTTCGGCGAGGTCGGGCTCGAAGTCCAGCCGGCCGGCCGGGATGGCTCCGCCGTGCACCCTGCGCACCAGGCCGGCCCGGTCCAGGGCCTTCAGATCGCGCCGCACGGTCTCGGCGGTGACCTGGAACTCCTCCGCGAGGGAGAGCACATCGACCCGGCCGCCCTCACGGGCGAGCCGCAGAATCTCCTGCTGGCGCTCCGGTGCATACATCTGCGTAAGTGTCCGTTCCATGCCCGAGCCTGTGGTTTCAGTGCGAGGCTACGCCCGGATTCCCGCAAAGTAAACAGACCCGGGCGTCAGGCAGACTCAAACGGACATCCACTCTCGGCGGCGGTGATGCCGACGCCCTTCGAGACGTCGCGGCGGTGATGCCGACGCCCCTTCGAGACCCCTGGGCTCCGGACACGACGGAGCCCCGACACCTCGAAGGGCGTCGGGGCTCGTCCGTCACAGACCGTGCCTGGGATCTTGGCGCGCGCACCCGCGCGCTCGCTACGCGGCCGCGTCGAATCCCGTGTCATGCGCCATCCGCTTCAGCTCCAGCAGCGCATGCTTCTCGATCTGGCGGATCCGCTCGCGGGTCAGGCCGTGCTGCTTGCCGACCTCGGTCAGGGTGCGCTCACGGCCGTCCTCGATGCCGTAGCGGGCCTTGATGATCGAGGCGGTGCGGTGGTCGAGGCGGTCGATCAGGTCCTCCAGCTCCTCACTGCGCAGCAGCGTGAGCACGGACTGCTCGGGCGAGGCCGCGGAGGTGTCCTCCAGCAGATCGCCGAACTGGGTGTCGCCGTCGTCGTCCACCGACATGTTGAGGCTGACCGGGTCGCGCGCCCAGTCGAGTACGTCGGTGACACGGGCGGGCGTGGAGCCCAGCTCGCCGGCGACCTCCGCCGGCTCCGGGTCCCGGCCGTTCTCCCGGTTGAACTCGCGCTGCACCCGGCGTATTCGGCCCAGCTCCTCGACGAGGTGCACGGGCAGCCGGATCGTGCGCGACTGGTCGGCGATGGAGCGGGTGATGGCCTGGCGGATCCACCACGTCGCATACGTCGAGAACTTGAAGCCCTTGGTGTAGTCGAACTTCTCCACGGCACGCACCAGACCGGCGTTGCCCTCCTGGATCAGGTCCAGCAGGGGGAGTCCGGCGCGCGGGTAGCGGCGGGCTACGGCCACCACCAGGCGGAGGTTGGAACGGATGAAGACGTCCTTGGCCTTGGCGCTCTCCTCGACCAGCGCCGCCAGCTCCTCGCGGCCGGCGCCTGCGGCATTGCCGTCGGTGACCTCGCCGTCCAGGATCTGCTGGGCGTAGACGCCCGCCTCGATGGTCTGGGACAGCTCCACCTCCTTGGCCGCGTCGAGCAGTGGCGTACGCGCGATCTCGTCGAGGTACATGCCGACCAGGTCGCGGTCGGCGATCTCCCCGCCTACGGCGCGAACACTGTTGGCCCCGTCAGAACCGCTGCTGCTTTCCTGACGGCGGGCGACGGCACGGGTTGCCATGCGTGTGCTCCCTTTGCGATGAGTCGGTCGCGGGACGGTGGGCGGGCCGGGTGGCATCGAAGCCGATGCTCGCCGCGAGGCCCGTCCGAAGGAAACAACGGCTGGAATCCGGACAGAATTCCCAGGAGGCCCCGCTATTTTTCTGATCATGCAGTACCCTGCGGCACCATTTAGGAGGCCACATGCTGCAACGACACGGGGAAGTGCAGGTCAGGGCGGGCGTCGAAGCGGACCTTCCGGCCCTTACCGATCTTTACAATCACTACATTCGTGAGACCTCCATCACGTTCGACCTGGAGCCCTTCACTCCGGACCAGCGTCGCCCGTGGTTGCTCTCCCACCCCCAAGACGGCCCGCACCGTCTTCTGGTTGCCCAAGAGGCGACAGAACGGACGAAAAACCCGCACAACGGGTCGATACCCGGCCCCTCCGCGGGCTCGGCAGCCCCCGGGCCCGGGCAGCCGGCGGATGCGCTGCTCGGTTACGCGACCAGCAGCGCGTTCCGCCCCAAGGCCGCCTACGCCCCCTCCGTCGAGGTCACCGTCTACTGCGCGCCGCACGCGTCCGGCCGCGGCATCGGCACGCTCCTGTACAAGACCCTGTTCGAGGCGCTGGCCGACGAGGACGTGCACCGCGCCTACGCCGGGATCACCCAGCCGAACGCGGCCTCCACCCGCCTCCACACCCGCTTCGGCTTCCGGCACATCGGTACGCACACGGAGGTGGGCCGCAAGTTCGGCCGCTACTGGGACGTGGCCTGGTACCAGAAGGATCTGGGCTGAATCTGCGGTTCACCCCCCGCCCCCGGCGGCGTCGCCCGCCGTTCCGGTTGCCGCGGGCGGCGCCCGGGTGTCGCCTGGACAGGAGGGGCAGCGGGGGAAACCGAGAGGAGCCCGCCATGGACCAGCACGCCCAGCGGCACGGCGCGAGGGCCGCCCGCTCCCACGGCACCGTCGAACCCGAGCACGGCGCGACCACCGACGCCCCTGCGCTGCCGCGGGCCTCGGGAATGGCCGGGATGAAGGAGCGGGCCCGGCACATCCCGCCGACGGTGACACTGCCGATCCTCACGGCGCTCGCCTTCGGCTGCTTCATCATCTTCCGCACGCACACCGCCGGCATCAAGGGCGGTCAGGCCGTGCTGTACGGGCTGGCCGGGGCGGTGGTGTCGGGCGTACTGGGCCTGGTGGTGGCCCACTTCCAGTCGAGCATGATCACCGAGACCCGGGCGGCCGCCTACGGTGCGCTCTTCGGCTGCTCGATGGGCTGGGTCTACAGCCTCGGCGGTGAAGCCATCCTCAAGTCGTGCGCCTTCGGCCTCACCCTGGGCGCCGTGATGTTCGTCGCCGCCCTCTACGTCTTCCGCACCCACCGCGTCCGCGAGCCCCACGGCCTCCACCGGCCGCACGAGCACCACCGTCACAAGGGCGACCGGGCCCACCGACTGCCGGTGGCCACCCACTGAAGCGGCCCGCCCCTTGACCTCAATCGCACTTGAGGTCCTAGCGTCAGCGCTATGACCACGCCCTCCAGCGGCCCGACGCCGCACACCCCGGACACCTCGGCACCGGACGCCGCCGCCCCGCCCACCACGACGGCGCCCACCCCCGACACCACCGGGAAGGTCTTCACTCCCACGGAGCGCGCCTACCTCGCCGGTCAGCCGCTGGCCCGTCTGGCGACCGTCGGGCCGGACGGCGGGCCCCAGGTGCGCCCGGTCGGCTTCGTGCTGAACGACGACGACACCCTCGACATCGGCGGGCCCACACTGCGGCGCAGCCAGAAGTACCGCAACGCCCAGGCCCGTCCCGAAGTCTCCCTGCTCATCGACGACATGGCCCCGGCCGACGACCCGGTCGCGCCCGGCTGGGGCCGCGGCGTGGAGATCCGCGGCCGCGCCGAACTACTGACCCTCGACGCGCCGCCGATGGCCCCCGACTTCTTCAGCAACGACGTGATCCGCGTCCATCCGCGCCGCGTCATCAGCTGGCACCTCGAACCGGACGACGGCCGCTCCCGGGCCCGCGACGTCGGCTGAGCCCGGCCGCCCGCCCGCTCATTCCTCCCGCTGCGCCGGGTCGTTGGAGGTCCGCCGGATGGTGCGCGGCCCCCGGCCCGGCGCCCAGCTCTCCACCACCACATACGGGGGCTCGGTGGACGTCCGCACCACCTCCGTCAGCTCCGCCCGGAAGAGATGGAACGGCTCCGGCGGCCGCACCGCCGCCGCGTAGCGCGCGACCTGACCGGGGTCGGTCACCTCCACCGCCCGCCCGGACACCCGGACATCCCCGCCGGTCAGATCGGTGCCCGGCCCCGGATTGGCATGCAGCGAGAACCGGGGGTCGCGCCGCAGATCCGCCACCTTGCGCGAGCCGGTCATCATGCCCAGCCACAGTTCCCCGTGGCGGAAGTCCGCCTCCAGGCCGGTGAGCCGCGGTGCGCCGTCCTTCCGTACGGTCGCCAGAACGTGGTGCCGGTACGCCCCGAACCGCTCGCGCACCCGCCGGGCGAGTTCCGGAACCACCGCCTCCACCCCCGACCAGCCGACCGCGTCGCCCGCACCGCTCCCGATGCCTTCCCTGCCTCTGCTCTCACACGTCATGGCAGCACCCTCCCTCCAATACCCGACACCTCCTGTCCGGTATGGCTGACGCCCCCCGCGACCGCCCCCAGCAGCGGCCTTACGACCGGCGCCGTAAGCCGTGGAGGCCGGCGGCATAGGCCGCGAAGACCAGCGGTGTGGGCCGCAAGCCCGATACGGGACGCCTTCGCGCCGACCTAGCCTCGGGCCATGGAGAAGACGACGAACGGCACCCTCGACGAAGCCCTGTTACGACTGCACACCGCCGGCCCCGAGTTCGGGGGCTATCTGAGCAACCACGGCCCGATGGCCGTCGAAGCCATGGTCCGCAACGGCCAGGCCCGGACCGTCCACCGCTGGCTCGACACCTACGCGCGAAAGCTGGAGGACGTACCGGCTCCCCAAGGCCGTATCACCGACGCCAACTGGCAGCAGGCACTGGGCGATCCGGGCCGGGTCACCGACTGGACCGGCTACTTCACCGAGCGGATCGCCGAGCGCCCCTGGCGTGCGCTCCTCGCCGAGTGGTGGCCGCGGCTGCTGCCCGGCATCGCCGGCGCCGCCACCCACCCCGTCATCCGCGTGGGCCATGCCGTACGCAGCCTGCTGGCGGAGGGGGAGAACGAGGCACGGATCGCGGAGCTCGCGCACGCCCTCGGCTACTGGGCCGCCCGCCATCTGCTTCTGCCCACCACAGTGCGCCCCCAGGGCAGCGCCACCCCGGCCGAGGCCCTGGCCGCCCTCCCCCGCATCCCCGAGCGGAACGTGACACCCCTGGACGGCTACGCCCAACTCCCGTGCATCTCCGGCTGGTTGAGCACCACCGAATCGCTGCACATCCCGGAGGATCCCGAAGCCGCACGCGAGGGCCTGACCGCGCTCGTGCGGGCCGCCACCCTCAACTACGCGGACCACGGTCATGGGAACGGCATCCTGCTGGTGCACGCCGCCACCGCGCCCAACGCGGTGCTGCGCACCCTGCCCGCGCTCCCCCGGGAGCTCTGGGCGGGCTCGTTCACGGTGGCCTGGTCGGCGGCCTCCGCGCTCACCACGCTCTACGCCGCGGATACCGCCCGCCCGGCACCGAGCGCGGAGGGACTCGCACCCGAGGAGGTCTTCGAGCGGGCGGTCACCCACGGCGACGAGCATGTAATCAAGTTCGCCGACACCGCGCTGGACGTCGCGGCGGCCTCCGAGGGCGGTGACACCCGCGCCCTGTCGGCCGCCCTGAACGCCATGGCACTGATCGACAAGGTCGACTGACGGACGGACCGTTGTGCCGGACAGATCGTCGGCCGCCCGTTACGGACATCACCGCTCCACGGCGTCACACTTGGCAGTAGTGGGTGCGGAGGACCGCGCATCGACAAAACCACATACTTGAAGTTTCAAGTGTCAGGATTTGGGCATAATTCGACGTTGTTAAAACTTAAATAACTCTCCGAGTGGTGAGAGAGTGGATGGTATGAGCAACGAACCCGCAGCCGAGCCGCGCTGGCTCAGCGACGAGGAGCAATTCGCTTGGCAGTGCTACCTCCACGCCACCACGCTCCTGGAGGACCACCTCGACCGCCAGCTGCAACGGGACGCGGGGATGCCGCACGTCTATTACGGCCTGCTCGTCCAGCTCTCCCGGGCACCGCGGCGCCGGATGCGGATGACCGAGCTGGCTCAGAACGCCAAGATCACCCGCTCCCGGCTCTCGCATGCGGTCGCGCGCCTGGAGAAGAACGGCTGGGTACGGCGCGAGAACTGCCCGTCCGACAAGCGGGGCCAGAACGCCCTTCTCACGGATGAGGGGATGCGGGTCCTGGAGAAGGCCGCCCCCGGACATGTCGCCGCCGTACGCTCCGCGATCTTCGACCGACTCTCCCCGGAGCAGGTCGGCCAACTCGCCGAGATCTGCCAAGTGATGACCGAAGGGCTGCAACCGAAAGGCGCCGACCTCCCCTGGCTGCGCTGACGGATCAGCGGAGCCGGGAGAGGCCGACGCCCGTGTGAGCGAAGGGCCCGGGGCAGACCGGCGCCGGAGCGCGGAGTGGCGTACGGCGCCGGGGCGGGTCGGCCACGGCCGGGCCCGCCCCCGCGCGGGACGCCGTACGGCCCGGCCCGGCCCGTAGCCGCCCGCTCAGTGCGCCATGACCGGCACCTGGATCTCGTCCTGGCCCTCCGACGAGCCCAGGACCGTGCGCTCCCCCTCGGCCGAGGAGGCCGCCGGCGAACCGGCGCCCGGCCGCCCGGTGTTGATGAAGGTGAAGGCGATCACGCCCGCCAGGGCCAGGATGCCGACCGCCCACCAGATGGCGGTGGTGTAGCCGTGCACCATCGACTGGAGCTTGAGCAGGTCGGCCGAGCGCGCACCGGCCGCGTGCGAGGTGGCGTACGCGGTGGTGGCACTGGCCGCGATGGTGTTCAGCAGGGCCGTACCGATCGCGCCGCCCACCTGCTGCGAGGTGTTGACCATCGCGGAGGCGACACCGGCGTCGCGCGGCTGGACACCGTGCGTGGCCAGCGACATGGCCGGCATGAACGCCGTACCCATGCCCAGACCCATCAGCAGGAAGCCGGGCAGGATCAGCGCGGGGTAGGACGTGTCCAGGTCGATCCGGGTCAGCACCAGCATGCCGAGTGCGGCGACGGTGAAGCCGGGCGCCATCAGCAGCCGCGGCCGGACGCGGGTCATCAGCCGGGCGCCGATCTGCGTGGAGCCGGTGACCATGCCGACGATCATCGGGAGGAAGGCCAGACCGGTGGTGACCGGCGTGTAGCCCTTCACGATCTGGAGGTAGTAGGTCAGGAAGAGGAACAGCCCGAACATGCCGATCACGGCCAGGCCCAGCGAGGCGTAGACACCGGCGCGGTTCCGGTCGGTGAGCACCCGCAGCGGCAGCAGCGGGGCCTTCACCCTGGCTTCGACCAGCACGAACGCCAGCAGGAGCACGGCCGCGGCGGCGAACAGGCCGAGCGTCGGCCCGGCCAGCCAGCCGTCCGACTCGGCGCGGGTGAATCCGTAGACCAGCGAGACCAGGCCGAGGGTGGCCAGGATGACGCCGGGGATGTCCAGCCGGGACGGGTTACGGCCCTCCGCGGGCTCACGGATGACCAGGAAGGCGCCGGTCGCGGCGACCACGGCGAACGGGATGTTGACGAAGAAGGTCCAGCGCCAGTTCAGGTACTCGGTCAGCACCCCGCCGAGGATCAGCCCCACGGCGCCGCCGCCACCGGCGATCGCACCGAAGATGCCGAACGCCTTGGCCCGCTCCCTGGCCTCGGTGAAGGTCACCGCGAGCAGTGACAGCGCGGCCGGCGCCAGCAGCGCACCGAAGACGCCCTGGAGGGCACGGGCGCCCAGCAGCATCCCCTGGTTGCCCGCGGCCCCGCCGAGCGCGGAGGCGACCGCGAATCCGACGAGCCCGACGATGAAGGTCCGCTTCCGTCCCCACAGGTCGGCGACGCGCCCGCCGAAGAGCAGCAGCCCGCCGAAGGCCAGTGCGTAGGCGGTGATCACCCACTGCCGGTTGGCGTCGGTGATACCGAGATCCTGCTGGGCGGAGGGCAGTGCGATGTTCACGATGGTCGCGTCGAGCACGACCATCAGCTGGGCGAGAGCGATGAATATCAGCGCTTTCCAGCGCCGGGGATCGACGGACGGGACGGTTTCAGGCATGGCGGGATCCACCTACTGGTGCAGTGAGCGAAATAAAGGGGAGGACGGGAAGGGGAGGACGGGAAGGGGGTGACGGTCGGCGGTGCAGCGACCGCCGGGGGGTTAGGAGCGGCGCCTCAAGTCATCCAACGTGGCGGCGGCGCCTGGGAGTTCGGAGCGGGCGGGTGCCTGGAGACCGTCCAGGAACAGTTGCAGATGCCGGTGCACGAACCGGTCGAAGTCCGGACAGCGGCTGCCCGGCAGCGGCCGGGTGAGCTGGGTGAGCGCGACCATCAGATCACCGACGGCGATGTCGGTGCGCAGCCGACCGCTGTCGCGTCCGGCGGCCATCACGGCCTCGACGGCCGCCTCCAGCCGGTCCCGCGCCGCGCACAGATCGGGGTGGTCCCGGTCGACGCCATCGGAGAGCAGCGGGCACAGCGCCCCGATCCGCTCCTCCACCGCGGCGTGGACAAAGCGCCTCAGCGCCTGGAACGCATCGGACTCCTCGGCAAGGGCGCTCTCCGCGCGGTCCGCGGTACGGGACATGACGGACAGCGTGACGTGGTGGATCAACTCCAGGCGATCCGCGAAGTGGCGATAGAGCGTCGCATTACCGACACCCGCGCGACGGGCGATCTCATCGAGCGGGACCTCGGCCCCGAACTCGACCATCGTCTCGCGGGCGGCCGCGATGATCCGCTCCCGGTTGCGCAGCGCGTCGGCCCGCAGCCGGGGCTGCTGCTCCTGCTTCCCGGACTTCGCACCTGCGGCGATGGCGGTCACGGCAGCTCACTCCTCTCCTCTGTCGGCGCATCCGACGGCTGGGTCCCGCGTGCGGTCTCGACGACCCGCACGAACCGGGGACAGGCTCCCCGTTTCACCCGGACGTCTGGTTAAACGGGGACACCCTCCCCGGATATTTCACTCCCCCATGTGACCTGAACCACACCCCGGCCTGCCGCGTCCGCCGCGTCCGCCCACCCGACCCCGCCATGACTCCAGTTGACGTAATCCCGCGCGCGAGCGATCACCCGCCGACCCAAGGTGATCGGTATGAAGCACAAGGTCTCCGTGGTCCTGGCCGCAGGCGCGGCCACCGCCGCCGCGGCGATAGCCCTGGGCTCACCGCCCAGCGCCGTGGCCATACCCTCGGTGCCCGGCGCGCCGCCGAGCGGCCCGTGCGCGCTGCGCGGCATCAGCGACGACGTCGCCGAATCCGCCGAGACCCCCGCCGGCTTCTCCCGCTCGACCGGCGCCGTAGAGGCGCTCACCCTCTTCATCGACTTCCCGGACGCCCGCGCCACGATGTCCCCCGGCGACCGCTTCGCCGAGTTCTTCCCGGCCGCGACGGACTACTTCCGCACCAGCTCGTACGGCAGGCTGACCTACCGCCCCAGGCCGCTGCTCCGATGGATCCGTATGTCCCGGCCGCTCGCGGCGTACGGCATCCAGCGCGGCGCCGGCTTCGACCCGGCCTCGGATGGCGGCTACCACGCCCTCTCCCGGGAAGTCGTACGCGCCGTCGACCCCCTCGTCGACTTCCGCGACTACGACGTCATCAACATCATCGCCACCCCCAACGCGGGGCCGCCGGCCACCCGTACGGTCCTTTCGGTCACCTTCAGCGGTGGCGACATGGGGCTGCGGACCGCCGACGGGGTGCCGTTCCGGAACGCGTCGTTCATCTGGAGCCGGCAAACCGGGAGGAGCGCCTTCCGCGTCCTCAACCACGAGAACGCCCACAGCTTCGGCCTGCCCGACCTCTACTTCACGGACGGCCGCGACGCCCCGCCCCCCGCAGGGCACTGGGATCCGATGGACGAGGACTGGGGGCCGAGCAATGACTTCGTCGGCTGGCACAAGTGGAAACTCGGCTGGCTCTCCGCCGATCAGGTGCACTGCGTCCCCCACCGCGGGACACCCGGCGAACACACCCTCACCCCGGTCTCCGCCCGCGGCGGCACGAAGATCGTCGTCATCCCGACCTCCGCGCACACCGCCCTGGTGGCCGAGGCCCGCACCCGCGGCCTGCTGGACCCGACGGTCTGCCGCCCCGGCATCCTCATCTACCGCGTCGCCACCCACGTCCCCTCGGGCCGCGGCCCCCTCCGCATCGTGGACGCCACCCCGCACAGCGGCGGCTGCTACCGCGACAACAAGTACGTCGACCCGGAACTGACCGACGCCACCTTCCTCCCCGGCGACACCTACACCGACCGCACCACCGGCGCAGCCGTCACGGTCCTGACGGAGAACCCGGACGGCACCTTTCGCGTACGGGTGACCCCGGCACGCGCATAGCGCCTACCCCGCGCCCTCCTCCCCCTTCCCCCTCCCCTCCGCCAGCCAGTGCCGCCGTCCGACGCTGATCAGCCGCAGCTGACGCCGCGCCACCCGTACGACCTGCTCGGCCGCCCCCTCCGCACCGTCCGCCTCGGCATCGAGCAGCGCCGCGGCCGTCGTCACCAACCGGTCCACATACAACTCGGCCAGCATCCGCACATCGTCATCGCGCCAGCCCTCCGACACCGGCTGGGACTTGAGCGCCGCCGCGACCTCCTCCGCGAACCGGTCCAGCTCCCCCGCGATGGCCAGCCGCACATCCCGCACCCCGCCGTGCCGCTCGCGCGCCACGAACCGGATGTGCAGCGGATGGTGGCGCACATGCTGCTGGACGACCGCGACCGTACGGTCGATCCGCTCCTCGGCCCCGTCCTGCTCGGCGAGGATCGCCCGCACCATCACATGCAGACTCCCCAACGCCTCCTCGACCAGGGCGACGCCCAGCTCCCCCATGTCCCGGAAGTGCCGGTAGAACGCGGTCGGGGCGACCCCCACCACCCGGGTGACCTCCCGCAGCCCCAGGCTGCTCAGACTCTGCTCCTCCAGCAGCCCGAGCGCCGCGTCGAGCAACGCCTGACGGGTCTTCTGCTTCTGGGCCTGCCGGACTCCAAGACTGTGACTCATGTCATCCAGTAAACAACCGTTCTCCGAACTACTCCACCCGGCGACAGTCGTAGACTGAAGGAACTGAGTGAACAACTGTCCTCTGGAATCGGAAAGGAAGATCATGCTCTTCCTCGTCGCAGCCCTCCTCCTGATGGGGATCCTGCTGGGCACCGCGGCACATCTCCCCGTCCCGGTCACCCTCGTCGCGGCCGCCGTCATCGCCGGCTGGCTACTCGTCTTCTTCCTCCGCGAACGCCGCCACCACCACGAGGTGACCTCCCGATGACCACGCTCAGCGAAACCATCCGAACAACCCCGGCCCAGCCGACCGGGGAGGCCCAGCCGACCAAGGGGCCCCAGCCCACCGAGGGGGCCCAACCCACCAAGGGGGCCCAACCGCCCCAGCCCGCCGACCCGGCCACCTCCCGCCTCCGCCGCCACGCGGACGGTATGGCCGTGGCCTCCTTCATCCTCGGCCTGCTCGGCACCCTGGTCCTCAACCTCCTCCTCGGCCCCTGCGCCCTGGTCCTCGGCACCCTGGCCCTGACCCGCGGCACCACCCGCCGCGGCCGCGCCCTCCTCGGCCTCACCCTCGGCGCCGCCGACCTCCTCATCCTCGCCCTCCTCGCCACCACGGACGGCACAGTCAGCTGGCACATCGGCAGCTGACCCCCGACGGCGGCCCCCGTCCCCAACCACCGCCACCCCCGGGCCACGCCCGCCACCCGCTCTCCCCCACACAAGCAATCTCCAGCGAACGCATCAGCTACCCTGTCAGGGGTTCCATCCCATGCCTCCGTAGCTCAGGGGATAGAGCACCGCTCTCCTAAAGCGGGTGTCGCAGGTTCGAATCCTGCCGGGGGCACCAGTGCAAACGGCCCGGACCGATCACGGTCCGGGCCGTTTTGACGGCAGCAGTTGACGGCAGTCGCCTCTCAGGTGGCCGGGCAACCGAGCCTGAAGCCCCGTCACCCCCTGCCCAGCCGACCAGCCGCCCCGCCCCTCACAGCGCCGGGCGCCGTGCGCGGACCGGACTTACCGACTCCAGAAGGGCGCCCAGGCGGAGCAGTGCGTCCTCGGCGTACCACTTCGTCACCAGCTGTACGCCGATCGGGAGTCCCTCGGGGCTTGCGCCGAAGGGGACGGAGAGGGCCGGCAGGCCGGTCAGGTTGAAGGGGACGGTGGCACGCATGACGTTCCAGGCGGGCACCGTCACGCCGTCGACGACGTACTCGGTCCGGCCGTGCGGGGGCGCGGGCATGGTCACGACGGGGCACAGCAGGGCGTCGTAGCGTGCGAAGTACGCGGAGAACGCCGACTTGAGTCCTTCGAGGGTGCGCTGCGCCGTCACGTACTCGCCGAGCGGGACGTCCGGCAGTGACAGCGTGTGCGTGAGCACCGCGTGCAGCTCGTCCTCCCGGCCTGCCGTGTGCTCCTTGAAGTACGGGAGGATCTCCGGCAGGAAGAGGGTGGCGCTCAGCTGTGTGCTGTCGCAGGTCTCCAGCTCCGGCACGCGCACTTCCTCAACGTCGCAACCGGCGTCAGCGAGCGCTTCCGCGGCGGCGGTCACGGTTGCCGCCACCGCGGGGTCCACCGGGCCGAAGCCGGGTCGTACCAGCCATCCGACCCGGAGGCCCTCCCGCGCGGCCGGCGCCTCCGCGGGACCGGCGGCGGCCGGGACGTCCACGGCGTAGCCGTCCTGTCCATCGGGGCCGGCCAGCACCGCGTAGGCCGCTTCGATGTCCCGGACGCTGCGGGCCATCGGGCCCACGTGCCAGTAGCGGCGCAGGATGTCCGGCCAGTGGCCGGTGAAGGGGATCCGGCCGTGGGTCGCCTTGAGCGCGACGATGCCGGTGTAGTGGGCCGGTCCGCGCATCGAGATCGCGACGTCGCTGCCGAGGCCGATCGGCGACAGCCCCGCTGCGATGGCCGCCGACTCCCCACCGCTCGACCCGCCGGGGGTGCGCTCCGGGTCCCAGGGGTTGCGGGAGCGGCCGGAGACGAGGTTGTCGCTCTCCGTCCAGTAGGAGAACTCCGGCAGGTTGGTCTTCCCGATCGGGATCGCGCCGGCCGCCCGGAAGCGGGCCACCGTGGTGGCGTCCCGGTCCGGGACGTGTTCGGCGAACAGGTGCGAGCCACGCATGGTGCGGACACCGGCCGAATCGAGTGAGTCCTTGATGGTGAACGGGACGCCGTGCAGCGGTCCCAGCGGCCGGTCGTGCACCACCGCTTCCTGTGCGGCCTTCGCGGCATCGAGGGCCTGCTCGGCGGTCACCGTCACGACGGCGTTGAGCCTCGGATTGATCTTCTCGATCCGGTCGAGGTGCGCCCGGACGACCTCCAGCGGGGACAGCTCCCGCGTCCGGATCCGGGCAGCCAGATCGGTGGCATCCAGGAAGCAGATATCGGTCGGCGTCATCGGCGCTCACCACACGAATCCATGGACAACGGAATCCCCTCACCCTCACCTTGCTTCGAACGCGTGTGCGATCAGGTGTTCAGGCTACCTGGGGATGGGCGTCCCGATCAGCAGGCGCCTGCCGTAGTGGGCAAGGAACCTATGAGGCCGGTGAGGTGAGGCCGGTTCGCCAGGACCAGGCGGCGATTTCGACGCGGTTGCGGAGTTTCAGCTTGGCCTGGATGTTGGCGAGATGGGTCTTGGCCGTGCCCGCTGAGATGACGAGTTCGGCGGCGATTTCCTGGTTGGTGAAGCCTTGGGCCACCAGGCGGGCGATGTCGCGTTCGCGGTCCGTCAGGGCGTCCGGGCCGGGGCCGGGGTGGGGGTGCGAGGGCGCCGGCGGGGAGAGCCGGCGGAGGAGTCGTACGGTGATCTGGGGGCTGATCAGCGCGTCGCCCGCCATGGCTGCGCGGACGCCCTCGATCAGCAGGTTCGGGCCGGATCGTTTGAGCAGGAAGCCGCAGGCGCCGTGGTGCAGGGCGGTGTGGACGTAGTCGTCCAGGTCGAAGGTGGTGACAACGACCACCTTGGTCGGCCGGGGGGCCTCGGGCCCGGCGAGCAGGCGGGTGAGTTCCAGGCCGTCGAGGCGGGGCATGCGGATGTCCGCCAGCACGACGTCCGGCCGTAGATGGCGGGCCAGTTCGAGCGCGGTGGCGCCGTCCGCGGCCTCGCCGATGACGGTCATGTCCGGCTGCGAGTCGAGGACGAGCCGGAAGCCGCTGCGGACGTCGTCCTGGTCGTCGGCCAGGAGGATGCGGGTGGGGGTGCCGCTCATGTCGCCTCCGGGGGGAGCGGGTGGGTCTGTGGGAGTACGGCCCGTATCCGCCAACCGCCGTCGTGCGGGCCGTAGGTGAGGGTGCCGCCGGTCGCCTGGACCCGTGCGCGCAGGGAGGCCAGGCCGCGGCCGCCGTGGCCGGCACGCTGCCGTCGGGCGCGGAGGGCGGTGGCGGGAGCGGTTCCGGCGTCGTTGATGACCTGGACTTCGAGGGTGGGTACCAGGGGGTGGGCGGTGAGGCCGTTACCGGTGGCCGGTGTGAGGGTCACCTCGACGCGGGCTGCTCCCGGGGCGTGGCGGCGGACGTTGGTGAGGGCTTCCACGACCATCCGGTAGGCGGTGGAGCCGGCTTCGCGGGAGAGGGTTTCGGGGGTGGTGGGCGGCATGGTGAGGCGGGCCTCGGTGGCTCCTGCGGAGGTGAAGCGTGCGATGAGGGTGGGGAGTTGGGCTACGCCTGGTAGGGGCTCGGGGTGGGGCGGGGAATCCAGGGGTGGGGCGGGGAGTGTGGGGGCCTGCTGGGACGGCGGGACGGCCGGTGGTGCGTTGAGGGCATGAGGTGCTTGGGGGGCATGAGGTGCTTGGGAGGCTGGAGGTGGTTGGTGGGCCTCTGATGGCCTGGGGGCGTCTGTTGCTGGGTGGGCATGCGGCGGTGTGGGCGTGTCCAGGCGGGTGATGCCGTCGCCTTGTGCCTCGTGGAGCATGCGTACGGTGCGGTCCATGGACGCCAAGGCGTTCAGGCCGGCCCGTTCGATGCGTTCCAGTGCCGGCAGGGCCTGGCCCGGGTCGGATGCGGCCACGAAGCGGGCGGCCTGTGCCTGCGCGACGATTCCGCTGATGTCGTGGGCGACGAAGTCATGGAGATCCTGGGCGAGTTCGAGCTGCTGTGCGCGCCGGGTCTCGATGACCAGCCGGCGCCGCCGGTTTTCCATCAGCCGTGGATAGCCGCCCACAACGGCCGCGCCCAGCACCGGAAGCGTCCAGAAGGCAGCGGCACCGGCCAGCGCCAATACGGACGGCTCCGGGACCAGGGGAAGCGTCCATGTCGCGACTGCCACCCCTGCCACCCCAGCCGCGATCACCGCCTGCCGGAGCGGCGCCCAACGCGCCACTACGGCAAGGAGCACCAGCAGCATCGCCATTTCGGCCAGCCGCCATACGGAACCCCAGGGCGCCGACGGAGGGTCGGAGGCCGCGGTGGTCATCAGCGACAGGCTCCCGACGAGCGCCAGCGGGCGGGCGAGGCGGTCACGCGAGCGCGGCCGGCGGGCAACGGCCCAGAGGAGCAGGGCGGCGGACGCGGCGGCCGGGACGGCTCCGTAGGGGATCACCGGCCAGGTGCCGTACGCGAGAGGGAGGGCGATCAGGGCTGCGCAGCCCGTTGAGCCCGTCCCCACATGACGCCTCATCCAGGCCCACCCCCATGTATCGCCCGCCACGGGCGGGCACAGCCCCCGTATCGCTGAATGACCATGCACCGCCCTGGCCCTCAGCGCGTGCATCGCCCCACGCCGTCGATCCTACGAGCGGCCGTCCGGGCACTCCCTCCGCCGAACGGCAGAGAGGACGCCCGCTTCGGCGCCCGGAATCCGCTGATCGGCAGATGGCCGGGGGCCGCGGCCACGGCGTCAGATGGGAGGCGTCATCGACAGGGCGGTGGCCGTCAAGGCCGCCGCGTATTGAGGGAGTTCATCGTGCCCGGCATTACTTCTTCCGTTCGTTCGTCGCGCCTCGCCAGTACGGGGCTCGCCACTTCTCGCCGCCGTAGGGCCGTAGTGGGAGCCGGTGCCGCGGTGGCCGTGCTCTTCGGGCTGACGGGGAGCACGCCCGCCGCGTCCGCTGCTCCCTCGGGTGCGGCAGCCGTCTCGAAGGCGCCGACCGGGCTCGCCCGGGTGAGTGGTCAGGCGCGCGTCTTCTACGCCTACTCGCCGCACGACGACATCCGTTTCTCCGTCGATGCGGAGGCTGCGCCGTTCAGCCGGCCGGTCGGCGGGCTGCCTCAGGGGATGCCCACCGACGCACGGGGCACTGTCACGATCTCCCACCGGTCGCCCGGGAAGGGGCCGGGCCGGCGTGCGGAGGCCGCGGTGGACTGCCTGGTCACCGGGGGCGGCACCGCGACGCTCAGCGCCAGAGTGACCAAGTCCGAGGACCCCGGCGAGATCGGGGAGCGGCTGGGCTTCAGCGTCACGAGCGGTGGGCCCGGCAAGGGACGGTTCGGCTTCTCCTGGGCCGTGTCGAACGTCGACGTCGTCGATGGCAAGGCCGTCTTCCCGCATGTCGGCACCTGTATGGCACCGGCTCCCTTCGCCGCGGTGACGAAGGGCGGCTTCAAGATCAGGCATGCGGAGCTGCCGCCGCTGCCGGCGGGGTGGGGGAAGCAGGCCGAGGGGGCCGGCGCCCGATGACGACGCCCGCGGTGCGCCCGCTCGTCCCCCGTGCGGTGCGGTGGGCGGCGCATGCCGCGCCGCTGACGCTGCTGCCGTCGGGGCTGTGGCGGTGCGCCATAGCCTTCGGGGTGCCGTCCGGGTTCGATGTGAGTCATCCGCTGCACCCGAGCAACTTCCCCGGGTGGACGTCGCTGTATTTGATCGGGCTGAGCCTGGTTGCCGAGGGGCTGGGGCTGCTCACCCTCGGACTGGTCCGGCCATGGGGCGAGCGGGTGCCGCGCTGGGTGCCCGTCCTGGGCGGGCGGCGCATTCCCGTCCCGGCCGCCGTCGTCCCCGCGTCACTGGGTGCGGCCGCGGTCACCGTGATCACGGTGGTGTCGTCGTTCGGCTGGGGCGAGGAGATGTCCGCCCCCGGCGCCCCGAAGGGCGTGGCGGCCTGGGTGATGACCGTCTCCTATCTGCCGCTGCTGGCCTGGGGCCCGCTTCTGGGGTGGGTGACGGTGGCGTACTGGCATCGGCGCCGCGGGGCCGGCTGACGGCGCCGGACGGTGTGAGTTATCCACAGGGTCGACGGGGACCCCCGCGGAGCTCGTAGGCTTTCGGAATGGCTCTGGCGGACGTGGAAGTGGTCGTGGACATGGATGTGGAAGGCGCTTCGGACGCAGGCGAGGCGGTGCAGGTGCTGCGCCGGGTGTTCGGGTATGACGCGTTCCGCGGCAGCCAGCAGGAGATCATCGAGCACGTCATAGGGGGCGGGGACGCGGTCGTCCTGATGCCGACCGGTGGTGGAAAGTCGCTCTGTTATCAGATTCCCTCGCTGGTCAGAAGCGGTGTGGGGGTGGTGATCTCGCCGCTGATCGCGTTGATGCAGGACCAGGTCGACGCCTTGCGGGCGCTCGGTGTGCGGGCCGGGTTCCTGAATTCGACGCAGGATCTGGAGGAGCGTCGGCTCGTCGAGGCGGAGTTCCTGGCCGGAGAGCTGGATCTGCTGTATCTGGCGCCCGAGCGGCTGCGGGTCGAGCAGACGCTGAATCTGCTCGACCGCGGGAAGATCTCCCTCTTCGCGATCGACGAGGCGCACTGTGTCGCCCAGTGGGGCCATGACTTCCGGCCGGACTATCTGGCGCTGTCGATGCTGCACGAGCGGTGGCCCGACGTGCCGCGGATCGCGCTGACCGCCACCGCGACCGAGGCCACGCATACCGAGATCACCTCACGGCTGCGGATGGCGGACGCCCGGCATTTCGTGGCGAGCTTCGACCGGCCGAACATCCAGTACCGGATCGCGTCGAAGAGCGAACCGAAGAAGCAGCTCCTGGAGCTGCTGCGGAACGAGCACGCCGGAGACGCCGGGATCGTCTACTGCCTGTCGCGGGCGTCGGTGGAGAAGACCGCGCAGTTCCTGGTGGACAACGGCATCGCGGCGGTGCCGTATCACGCGGGGCTCGATCCGCGGACGCGGGCCGAGCACCAGGGCCGGTTTCTGCGCGAGGACGGGCTGATCGTGGTCGCCACGATCGCGTTCGGAATGGGCATCGACAAGCCGGATGTCCGGTTCGTGGCCCATCTGGATCTGCCGAAGTCCGTGGAGGGCTACTACCAGGAGACCGGGCGCGCCGGGCGGGACGGGCAGCCGTCGACGGCCTGGCTGGCGTACGGGCTCCAGGATGTGGTGCAGCAGCGGAAGATGATCGACGGGTCGGAGGGCGACGAGGCGCACCGGCGCCGGCTGTCGGCCCATCTCGACGCGATGCTGGCGCTGTGCGAGACGGTGCAGTGCCGGCGGGTGCGGCTGCTGGCCTACTTCGGGCAGGAGAGCAGCGCGTGCGGCAACTGCGATACGTGCCTGGCCCCGCCGCAGACCTGGGACGGCACGGTGCCCGCGCAGAAGCTGCTGTCCACGGTCGTACGGCTCCAGCGTGAGCGCGGGCAGAAGTTCGGCGCGGGCCAGATCATCGACATTCTGATGGGGAAGAAGACCGCCAAGGTCATCCAGTTCGATCACGACGGGCTGAGCGTCTTCGGCGTGGGCGCCGACCTCCGGGAGGCCGAATGGCGGGGCGTCGTACGGCAGTTGCTGGCGCAGGGGCTGCTCGCCGTCGAGGGTGATTACGGCACGCTGGTGCTCACGGAAGCCAGCGGCGAGGTGCTGGGCGGCCGTCGCGAGGTGCCGATGCGGCGGGAGCCGGAGAAGGCGGCGCGGGCAGCGCGGACGAAGGCGAAGGGCAAGCGCGCGGTGCCGGCGGACCTGCCGGAAGCGGCGCTGCCGGTCTTCGAGGCGCTGCGTGGCTGGCGGGGCCGTACGGCCAAGGAGCAGGGCGTGCCCGCGTATGTGATCTTCCACGATGCGACGCTGCGGGAAATCGCCACGCTCGGGCCGACGACGATGGCCGAGCTGGGCACGGTCAGCGGTGTCGGCGAGAACAAGCTCGCGAAGTACGGCCAGCCGATCCTGGATGTGCTGGCCGGGCGGGAGGCTCCGGAGGGCGCGGAGGTGGGCGCGGACGCCGGTGCCGCGAAGGTGGCGGCTGCGGCGGGCGAGGCGCAGCACGCCGCACCGGAGCCGGAGGACGAGGAGCTGCCGGAACCGCCGGATGACATCGATTGGTGAGCCGGCGGGTGCCGTAGCAGTCGGGGGGTGACGTAGCGGTCGGGAGGTGCGGTAGCAGTCTGGGGTAAGAGCGGCTGGGGTGGGGTGAGCGCGTCGAATGGGCACGACCAAGGGGGGAATTGAATGGATTTGGCCCGGCCTGCGCGGGCGTTCCTTCACACGACCGATCCCAGAGATCTCGGTGACTGTTACACAACGGATGGATCGCCGTTAAGGACGCTCCGTAGCGTGCTGACTCTCATCGCGTTCTTTATCGCATCCCTACGGCGGCCCGAGCCGCCCACGACGAGGAGTACCCATGCGGGCCCAGCGCCGCTCCGTGATCCGTACCGCCACCGTCGCCACCGGTGCGCTGGCCGTGCTGCTGCTCCCCACGGGCGCCGCCTCCGCCGCCGAGCCCAGCGTCTCCTCGGAGAGCCGGACCTCGATCATGCTGCCCGACGACGGGCTGGTCGGACTCGCGGAGAAGGCCGGCCACCTGCCCAAGGGCGGCCTGATCGGTGGCGCGAGTGTGCTGGGCGTGGCCGCCACGGCCCTCACCGTCCACCGTCGACGCCACGGAAGCCGCGGCCGGCAGGCCTGAACCTATTCCTCCTCCCCCACCAGCCGCTGCACCTCCGCGTAGCCCAGGACCTCGCCGGCCGTCCCGGCCGCTTCCGCCGGCTGCCCGCCCGTGCGGATGGCGTCCGCCGCCGTGAGAGTGGCCTGGAGGGCGGTCCGGAAGAGCAGGGAGCCGGTGCTGATGCGGCGTACGCCGAGCTCCGCCAGACGGCTGACGGTGTGCCGGCCGGGAGCGAAGAGGATGTTCAGCGGGGCCGGGACCTCGGCGACCAGGGTCGAGATGTCCTCGTCGGCGACGACGCCCGGCACGAAGACGCCGTCCGCGCCCGCGGCCAGATAGGTCTCGGCGCGCGAGAGCGTGACCGAGAGGGGCGGCGGGCTGTCCGCCAGCCAGTGGGTGTCGATCCGGGCGTTGAGGAAGAGGCCCGGGGCCCGTTCCTTCACCGCGCTGATCAATTCGGCCTGCTGCACCGGATCCTTCAGCCCCTCGCCGCCGGGCAGCCCGTCCTCCAGGTTCAGCCCGGCCGCCCCCGCCTCCGCCAACTCTGCGGCCAGGTCCCCCACTTGGCCTGCGTCGCCGCCGAATCCACCCTCCACATCGACCGTGTAGGGGCAGGCCAGCCGACCGTTGAGCCGCAGCGCGAGTGCCACCGTGGCGTCCCGGACCTCGGCGAGCCCGCGCCCGTCCGGGTAGCCGTGGGCCGCGGCGACGCCCAGGCTCGTGGTGCCGACTGCCGCGTATCCGGCCCCGGCGAGTGCGACGGCCGAGATGACGTCCCAGGCGTTGGGCAGCAGCAGCGGCTGATCAGCGTGGTGCAGCGCGTGGAAGTGGAAGGTGGCGTACTCCGGGGAGGTGCTCATGTGGGCACCGTAGGCCGGAGTCCCTTCGGTAGGGGGCGAAGACTCGCGGCGGACGACGCAGTCATGACCACTCCGGCGTACAACCACCGTGCGCCACCGCCCGTCCGCCACCGCCTGTCCGCCCCCAGCCGCGCGCACCGCCCGGCCGTGGCCGCGGCTCCTCCCTCGCCGCCGGGCCCGCGCCTTCGGCTCCCTCACTGCCGCCCGGCCCGCGCCCCTCCTCCCATCGGCTCCCCGCCGCCGCCCGGCGGCCCCACGCCCCGAAATCACCGCGCGCCCGCCCGCCCCGGCGCCCTACCGTACGAGCATGATCGAGACGTCGTCGCGCCGGAGCGAGACCGTGCCCGCCACCCTCACCCTCTGGCGCCCCACCGGCCCCGAGGAGCTCGCCCTGGTCGCGGCCTCCGGCTGGCGCGCCTGGCCGCCGCGCCTGCCCGACCAGCCGATCTTCTATCCCGTGCTCAACGAGGACTACGCGATACGGATCGCCCGCGACTGGAATGTGCCGGCCTCCGGCGTCGGCCATGTCACCCGCTTCGAGGTCGAGGCGGACTTCGCCGCGCGCTATCCGGTGCGGCAGGCGGGCGGCGAGACGATCCTCGAACTGTGGGTCCCCGCCGAGGAGCTGGCGGAGTTCAACCGGCACATCGTCGGGCGCATCGAGCTGGTCCGCAGCTTCCGGCCGGCTCGGGAGGAGTCATCGGAGGACGGGGAGTGAGGGGCGGGAATGAGGAGCGGGAATGAGCGGACGGGGAGCGGCCAGGCAAGGAGCGGGCGACAGGAATGACCAGCGGGGAGTGATCGAGCGGGGAGTGGCCGCGGCGAACGGCCGGCCGGGAATGACCGGGCAGGGAATGACCGGGCAGGGAACGGCCCCAGAGGACGCCCGGCCGGGACCAGCACCACGGCCCGGCCCCGGGCCGCCCCCTCCGTACGCCGACCACAGCTACGCCGCCCCGGAAAGCACCGCCAAGCCCCCGGCCCACCTCCCCCTCGCCGAGCCCCCCGCCTACCGACCGCCTCCCCCACCACATACCCCCGGCCGCCCGTACACCGTGACCCGGGCGCCCCGGACCTCCCTGCTGCCGCAGATCTCGAAGGCGGCGCGCAGCGTGGACCGCTTGGCGATTTCCTGGTCGCTGTCGTCGGCCGGCTGACCGTCCGGGTCCCCGGCGACAACGATCCGGCGGGCGGCCAGCATCCGGTCGCGGATCGCATCGCCGGCGCGCTCGGTGCCGTAGAGGGTGTGCGAGGCCAACGGGCTCTTGGCCAGCGCGAGATCGTGCAGCCCGCGGAACTCGTGCGGCAGGGTCGCCCGCCAGATCCGCCGCCGGGCCGGCATGAACAGCAGCCCGTCGCCGGGCTCGGCCATCGCGCGTACGGCGTGCGCGACCGCGGTGACATCGTCGACCCGGCTGTCCGGGCTGCGCAGATGGACGTTGACCGGCAGCAGCGCCGCCGGCAGCAGCGCCACCGCCGTCGCCCGGCGCAGTCGCCGGCCACGGGTCTGGCCCCGCTCACCGGCCGGCCGCAGCAGCCGCGCCAGCGCGGCGCCCGCGAGCAGCGCGAACCCGACGACGTAGTACAGGACATAGCGGTCCACGTACGCCGGCTCGACATGGGAGAGCAGCAGCAGGAGGAGGGTGGGCAGAAGCAGCAGCGGGACGCCGAGGGCCCGCAGCCCGATGGGGCCACGGGAGCGGATCCGGACGCGGGCACAGGCGATGCCGAGGACGGCGAGCACGGCGAAGGTCAGCAGTTGGAGGGGGTCCGGCCACATGAGCCAGCTGATCTGGGCCGACTGCCGGGTGCTGAACACCGCGAGCGGCGCCAGACCGGCAAGGACGGCGGCCGAGGCGAGCAGCCAGGCGCGCAGTACGCGGCGGGGCAGCCGCGCCAGGACCACCGCGGCGCCCTGCGCGGGCAGCGCCAGCACCGCGAACTCGTGCAGCAGACAGGCGGCCAGCATCAGCGCCGTATAGCCGACCCACAGCCCTTTGCGCGGCCGGGTCGCGGCCAGCAGCAGCACATACGTGGCCCAGACGACCAGCGCGCAGACCATCGCGTACGAGCGGCCCTCCTGCGCGTACTGCTGGACGACCGGGATCAGCGCGAACGTGAAGCCCGCCAGCAGCCCCGCCCGCCGGCCGACGAGGCGCTGCCCCAGCAGCGCGACGCCGGCCGAAGCGACCGTCATCGCCACTACGGACGGCAGCCGCAACCCGACCGCGTCGCCGAACGTGCCGCGGAGGGTGGCGTCGTAGCCGGCGAACCAGAGGTGCATCAGCGCGTAGTACAGGCCATGCACGACGTCGACGTGCTGGAGCGTGTGCCACAGGTCGGCCAGGCCGCGGTGCGCCATGTCGTAGGTGACCGCCTCGTCCCGCCATATGGCGTCCTGGCGGCGGATCCCCCATGCCCCCAGAAACAGCATCAGCCCCGCGGGCATCAGCACCACCGCGCCCTGCGCCACCCGGGTACCGCGGGCGGCGACGGCGGACACATACGTCTTCTGCGCTTGCGCTACGTCGATGACGGACTCCGGTCACGTACGGAACGGACGGACAGACGAACGGACGGACAGACGAACGGTCAGACGAACGGGGTCAAACCAAGGGGTTCAGACGAACGGGGTCAGACGAACGGGTTCCGACGAGATGAGTCAATCGATGAGACAAACGAGGGGCGGGCGAGGGGCCGAACGACGAGACGGACGGAGGATCGACCGAACGCCGAAAGGCTGAAAGGCCGGAAGACCGAAAGGCCGAAAGGACGAAAGGCCAAAAGGCCGAGGACGGCCGGTGGCCCGGGGGCGCTCCCCCTCAGCCAACCAGCGTCCCCGGCCCCCGGCCCCGGCCCGCTCAGGTGATGCGGATCAGCTTCGCGCCGAAGGACGGCTCGACGAGGTCCTTCTGCAGGGCGACCGGCACCTTCTGCATGCTCTCGCCGTTGCCGACGGTCAGCACACCGACCTCGGTACCGGCCTTCGCGGTGTGCGGGACGGTCTTGCCCCCGTCACCGACACTCAACTTCAGCTGCTGGCCCGGGACTCCCACCGCCTTCAGGTCCTTGGTGGCGACGACCGGCGTGCGGCCGTTCAGGCCGTCGTCGACATAGCCGACGACCTGGCCCTTCTTCACCGCCGGGGCCGAGGTCAGCGCGTTGCGTACGGCCTCGATGACCTTCTGGCTGTTGTCCTTGACCAGGGTGAGGCTGTTGGAGCCGTTGGGGTCCAGGCCCTTGAAGTGCTGGTCCATCATCGTGCCCAGTATCAGCTGGTCCTTGCCGTCCACGGTCTTGTAGGCCGCCCAGGACAGCGTGCCGCCGGCCGCCGAGCTGGAGCCGGTCTTGATGCCCTTGATGCTCAGGCCGGCCAGCAGCAGGTTGTCGATGTTGCTGTTGATCCGCTCCGGCAGGCCCGGGATGTCGGCGTTGGTCATGGCGACGATCGGCCGGAAGGCGTCGAACTTCATCACGGCCTCGGCCAGCTTGAGCTGGTCGACGGCGGTGCTGACGGTCTTGGGGTCCAGGCCGCTGGGGTCGGTGTAGGTGGTGTTCTTCATGCCCAGGTCCTTGGCGGCGGCGTTCATCTTCTTGACGAACGCTGCCTCGTTGTCGGACTTGGTGTCCCAACGGGCCAGCAGCCGGGCGATGTTGTTGCCGGACGGGATCATCAGCATCTTCAGCATGTCCTGCTGGCTGAACTTCTGCCCCGCCTTGAGCCCCTCGATCCGGGACTCACTCGTGGAGCCGCCCTCGGCCACAGCCTTGGCGTCGACATCGATCTGCGGGCCCGGCTTGTCCTTCTTGAGCGGGTGGTCCTGGAGGACGACATAGGCCGTCATGATCTTGGCCACGCTCGCGGTCGGCACCGGCTTCTGCGGGCCGAATGTCCCCACGTCCCCGGAGCCCACCACCTTGACCGCCGCCTGCCCCTGCGCGGGCCACGGCACGGCGAGCTTGCCGCCCTCGAAGGTGAACGAGGACTTGGCGTCGCCGACGGTGAGCGTCGGTTCGGGCAGCGGGCGCACCGCCTGGGCGACCACGAAGATGATCAGCAGCAGCACCGCCAGCGGGGTCCAGATCTTGAACCGGCGGACGACCGTACGCAGCGGAGTCTCGGGCGGCGGCGGGGTGTTGGTGAGCTGCGCCAGGAGGTCGAGCGGCGGCAGCGGCTGCTGCTTGGTGCGCTCGGCCTCGGGCAGCTCGGACGGGGCGGCCGTGGCACCCGTGGTGGCGGGCGGCATGGCGCCCGGCCGGTCCGCGGGCTTGGACGGCGCGGCCGGCTTGGCGGAGCCGGCGGGCTCGGCGGCCGGCAGCGCGCCGGTGGCCTTGCCGGCCGGCTTGGCACCGGACTTGCCTGCGGGCTTGTCCGCGACCTTGCCCTCGGGCTTGTCGGCCGTCTTGTCGGCCGTCTTGTCCGCGGGCTTGCCGGCGGCCTTGTCCCCGGGCTTGTCCGCGGCCTTGTCGGCGGCCTTGTCGGGCGTACGGGCGGGCGTCTTCGGCGCCGTCTTGCCCAGCGACTTGCCCGCCGTGCCGTCGTCCGCCGACTTCAGCGCCACGAACTGGCTGGTCCGCTCCGAGTCCCGCTCGGCGACCTTCGCCGCCTTGCCCTCGTTCTTGCCCTCGTTCTCGTCCTTGGAGTTCTTGTCCTGGGCGTCGGTCTTGGCGTCGGCCTTGGCGTCGGCCTTGGCGTCGGCCTTGGCGTCGGCCTTGCCCTTGCTCTCGGGCTTGTCCTTGGCCCTGCTCTTGGCCGCGTCGCCGTCCTTGGCGGGCGGGGTGATCTTGAACGCGGTGGTCGCCTGATCGACGGCCTCCGCCTCGGCACCCTTCTTCGACTTCGCAAACGCAAAGACACGCGTCGCCTCATCGACCGCCGACTCCTCGGCCTCGGCCGCTTCGCCGCCCGTGCCGTCCCCGTTACCGTCACTCGCCGCACCGGCCGCCCCACCGGGCTTGCCCTTCTGCGGCCCGACGGTCTTGAAGACGGCGGTCGGCTGATCGACAACCTTGGCCTTGGAGGACGAGGCAGGCTTGCCCTCGGAGCCGGACTTGGCCTGCCCCTCAGGCTTGCCCCCGGAGTCGCCCTTGCTCTCGGCCTCGGACTTGCCCTCAGGGTCGCCCTCGGGCCGGGGGTCACCCTTGCCCTTGGGCTGGGCCTTCGCCTCGGACTGCGACTTCGCACCGGTCTTGGAGCCACCACGACCGGCATCGGCGTCGGCATCCGTCTCGGCGTCGCCGTCGACGTCGGCGTCAGCTCGGGAATCGACGTCGCCGTCGCCCTCCACCCCGGACGCGGCAGCCTTCACCCCGGCCCCGGCCCCGGCCTTGGCCGTCGCCCCGGCCTCAGCACCCTCGTCCGCGCCCTTCTCCGCCTTCGCCTCCGACTTCATCGACGGCTGCACACCAGACTTCGCGCCCGGCTTCGCATCAGGCTTCTCATCGGCCTTTGCATCGGCCTTCGCACCAGACTTCGCTTCCGGCTTTGCGGCGGCACCAGCACCAGCCCCCGAAGCCTCACCCGACCCAGCGGCCGACTCGGTCTCCGCCTCAGCCTTCACGTCGGACGCCGACGCCGCAGCAGCGCCGGCCGCACCCGCCTCGGCACCCTCGGCGTCCTCGCCGCCCTCACCGTCTTCATCGCCCGTGCCCGCGACCCAGGCGGCCACAGCGGCGCGCAGACGGTCGTCGCCGCCCCCGGGGCCCGTACCGCCCTCCTCGCCCCCCTGAGGCTCCGCAGGCGCGCTCTCAGACGCGCCCTCAGACGCGCCCTCGGACGCCGACTCGGCCTCGGCCCCGGACTCCGCCTCCGTCACGGCCACCGGCTCGCTCCCGTCCGCCGGCCCCGCCGAAGCCTCCACCCCACTCGCCGAGGCAGACTTCCCCGCCGAGGCAGACTTCCCCGCCGAGGCGGACTTCGCCGCGGCAACCGGTTCCGGCTTCTCCTCCGCCGCGGCCTCCGCCCCGTCGTCCTCAGGCTTCGGATGCTTCCCGGCATCCGATTCCTTCGCCGATTCGTCCGGCTTCCCGCGGAAGGCCGACAGCCGCGGATCACGTTCGTTCCGCGCCGTCTTCCCCGACGACTGCTTCTTGTCCGACTTGTCGGGGGACTCGCCCGCCACCGATGTCTCCTTCATACGTCCCACTGCTGCCTGGCCCAGTGTTCCCAAGTGTCCTGTGTCCACGTGGCCTCATCTCGCCGCCACGCGTACCGGTAGGTGCCGCACCCCTCAGAAAGATGTCGCCGACGTGCAAGACGAGAACGACATACCTACCGGTTCCATACCGAACCCCCCACGCACTCTCGACAGATGAATGTGAGAGGGGTCACCCTGTCATTCATCCACGCGGGGAGGCATGGATGGGCAGGAGCCGCAGAACAATTCCGGAGGAGCTTCTGCTGCTCGCTTTGGACCCGACAACGGGCACCACAGCGCAGCCGCAGTCGCTCGACCTCGGCCTGGCCGGGGCACAGCTAGTAGAGCTGGCTCTGGCAGGACGGATAGCCCCAGACGGGGATCGTATCGCCGTGGTGATGGCACGGCCGACAGGAGATCCAACTCTGGACTCCGCGCTCGAACTGCTGCGCCGACGCGGCAGTCCGGTGCGCGCGGTCCACTGGATCGGCGGGCCCCGACTGGGGCTGCGCCAGACCTACCTCACGCATCTCGAACGGTGCGGCATGGTGCATGCCGTGGCGGGACAGATGTGCGGGGTGCTGCCGACGACGCGCTACCAAGCGACGGAGACGGCCATCAGCCGGGAAATCAGGGCCCGGCTGGACAATGCGATCCGCACCGGCGTACCCCCGGACCCGCGGACCGCGGCGCTCGCCGCGCTGGCCCATGCGGTCGGCCTCGGCAAGCATCTGTATCCAGGGAACGAAGGGCGGTCATCGCGCTCCCGTCTCCGGGATCTGATCCGGCACGACCCGATGGGCGGGCTGGTCGCACACGCCGTCATGGATGTGCAGAACGGTGTCGCGGCACAGCCCCGGCGGCAGCAGGCGGCCGCCGCGGGGCCGGTCCGGCAGCCGGCGGCACGGGCCACGGCGGACCCGGCCGGCGCGCCGGTCCAGTCGCGGCACGGCCACGGCCGGATGGCCCGGGTAGGCGCCCGCTGACGCCGTAGAAAGCCGTACGACCTCTCGCACCACCCAGCGCAGCACTCGTACCACGCGTCACCCGCACCACCCGTCCCCAAAGTCCCGTACGGGAGCCGCAGCACCAGGCGCGGGGGGGGGGGGGGGGGGGGGGGGGGGGGGGGGGGGGGGGGGGGGGGGGGGGGGGGGGGGGGGGGGGGGGGGGGGGGGGGGGGGTGGGGGGGGGG
>NZ_JBVHZH010000008.1:146349-190037 GCF_055574515.1 Streptomyces sp. NPDC029466 | reverse complement strand
GTGTTAAGCACGCCGCCAGCGTTCGTCCTGAGCCAGGATCAAACTCTCCGTGAATGTTTACCGGTAATCCGGTGAAACACACACGAGAGCGGAACGACCAGACGGAATAGGTCCGGTCGTTCACAGCGTCCTCGCTGTGTGTGCCACCCCGACCGCATGGGCCGTGGTGGGCTTTCAAAGGAACCTCATCTCCATGATGGAGACGGGGTATCAACATATCTGGCGTTGACTTTTGGCACGCTGTTGAGTTCTCAAGGAACGGACGCTTCCTTTGTGCCTGTTTCACCAGGCTCTCCGGGCGCTTCCCTTCGGTCTTGCGTTTCCGACTCTATCAGATCCTTGCGGGCCCGATTTTCGCCGGTGCGTTTCGGCCTTTCGGCTTCTTCGCGTTTCCAACCTTACCAGATCCGTTTCCGTCTCCGGCGCCCTGTTGGAGCGGGCTCGGCCGTTTGGCTTTCGCTTTTCGGCCTTTCCGACTCTATCAGATCCGTTTCGGTCCGTTGCCGGTCCGAATTCGTTTCCGAATCCCCGTCGGAAGGGGGTTCCGCCGTGGTCCGGCAATTTGCGTTGCCGTGCCTTTCGGCGTGATCACTACTTTAGCGGAATTCCTCGTTGACGCATAATCACGTCGCGGTTCGAATTTCGGCATGCGAAATCGTTCCCGTTGAGGGGCCGTGCAGTAGTGGTGTGCCGCGAAGCGGCGGGATGGCTGCCCCGGGCCTGTCGGCTCCGTGGCAACTCGGAGGACACTACACGAGGGGTTGGGGTTGTTCAAACCCGCGCGAGGGTGGGTTGTGGGGAGTACTTTGGGGGCCATGACTACGCATGCGCTCGTACAGCAGTGGTGGCTCGCCTGACGGCGGCCGACCACAGCGCATGCATGACCACGGCCGCCGCTTCGGCGGCCGTTTGCGTATCTCCCTCTCGTAGCCGGCCGGTGAGGTCGGCGGTCCTGACGCGCACTCCTTGGGCAGTGCGGAGAGAAGGACGGACGAGATGGCGATGACGGCGAGCGGGCGGACCCGGATCTTCAGTGGGGTGCAGCCGACGGGGCATCTGACGCTGGGGAACTACCTCGGGGCGGTGCGGCGGTGGGCGCGGGAGGACCAGCACCGGGCGGAGGCGCTGTTCTGTGTGGTGGATCTGCATGCGCTGACCGTGGAGCACGATCCGGCGCGGGTGCGGCGGCTCAGTCGGCAGGCGGCGACGCTGCTGCTGGCCTCGGGGCTGGATCCGGAGCTGTGCACGGTGTTCGTCCAGAGCCATGTGGATGAGCATCTGCGGCTGTCGTATCTGATGGAGTGCACGGCCTCCGACGGGGAGATGCGGCGCATGATCCAGTACAAGGAGAAGGCCGCGGCGCAGCAGGCACGCGGGGGGAGTGTGCGGCTGTCGTTGCTGACGTATCCGGCGCTGATGGCGGCGGACATCCTGGCGTACGGGACGCATGAGGTGCCGGTCGGGGAGGACCAGGCGCAGCATGTGGAGCTGACCCGGGATCTGGCGGAGCGGTTCAACCAGCGCTATGGAGCGACGTTCGTGGTGCCGAGGGCGACGCTTCCGGCGGTGGCGGCGCGGGTGATGGATCTCCAGGAGCCGACGTCGAAGATGGGGAAGTCTCATGCCCGGACGGCGGGGGTCATCTCGTTGCTGGATGAGCCGGAGGTGGTGCGGAAGAAGGTGCTGCGGGCGGTGACCGATGCGGAGCGGGATGTCGTGTATGACCCGGAGCAGCGGCCGGGGGTGGCGAATCTGCTGAATGTGCTGGCCGCGTGCGGCGGGGGCGATCCGGGGCGGCTGGCCGGGGAGTACGACTCGTACGGCGCGCTGAAGAAGGATGTGGCGGAGGCCGTGGTGGAGACGTTGCGGCCGGTGCGGGAGCGGCATGCGGAGCTGGCCGCCGATCCGTCGTATGTGGACGGGGTGCTGCGGCGCGGGGCGGAGCGGGCGCGTGCGCTGGCCCGGCCGCGGGTGGATGCGGCGTTCGAGGCGGTGGGGTTGCTGCCCGCGGGGTGAGGTGACGGACGTGCCGGGGGCGCGGTGGCCGTCGCGCCCCCGGTGACGGTCGTGGGTCAGCCGTTGCCGGAGGCCAGTTCGCGGCTGCGGTCGCGGGCGGCCTCCAGGGCGGCGATGAGGGCGGCGCGTACGCCGTGGTTCTCCAGTTCGCGGATGGCGTTGATGGTGGTGCCGGCCGGGGAGGTGACGTTCTCGCGGAGCTTGACGGGGTGTTCGCCGCTGTCGCGGAGCATCACGGCGGCGCCGATGGCGGCCTGCACGATGAGGTCGTGGGCCTTGTCGCGGGGCAGGCCGAGGAGGATGCCGGCGTCGGTCATGGCCTCGACGAGGAAGTAGAAGTAGGCGGGGCCGGAGCCGGAGAGCGCGGTGCAGGCGTCCTGCTGGGACTCCGGGACGCGCAGGGTCTTGCCGACGCCGGAGAAGATCTCCTCGGCGCGGGTGAGGTGGGTGCCGTTGGCGTGGCTGCCGGCGGAGATGACGGACATCGCCTCGTCGACGAGGGCGGGGGTGTTCGTCATGACCCGGACGACGGGGGTGCCGGCGGCCAGGCGCTCCTCGAAGTACGCGGTGGGGATGCCGGCGGCGCCGCTGATGACCAGGCGGTCGGCGGGGACGTGCGGGGCCAGCTCCCGCAGCAGGCTGCCCATGTCCTGGGGCTTGACGGTGAGGATGAGGGTGTCGGCGGACTTGGCGGCCTCGGCGTTGCTGACCGCTTCGACGCCGTAGCGCTCATGGAGCTGTGTGGCACGTTCCGGGCGGCGGGCGGTGACCAGCAGGTCGGAGGGTGCCCAGCCGCCCCGGATCATTCCGCTGAGCAGGGCTTCGCCGATTTTTCCGGTGCCGAGTACTGCGACCTTCTGGGTCATCGTGCGGGTTCACCTTTCCGCTGCGCTGGGCGTTTGCGGGCCATCCTCGCACTGCGGGGGTGCCGCTTCGGGTCAGCGGGCGGCGGGCGGTGTCACCTCGTGCGGCGGCGGAGGGTGGCGGCGCCGAGGGTGAGGACGAGGAGGGCGCAGGCGGTGACGATGACCGTGTCGCGGAGGAAGTCGCCGGTGATGTCGGGGTGCTGGAGGACCTCGTTCATGCCGTCGACGGCGTAGGACATCGGGAGGACGGCGGAGAGCGCCTCCAGGGCCGGCTGCATCGTGGCGCGCGGGGTGAACAGGCCGCAGAGCAGCAGCTGGGGCATCAGGACGGCGGGCATGAACTGGACGGCCTGGAATTCGGAGGCGGCGAAGGCCGAGACGAACAGGCCGAGGGCGGTGCCGAGGAGGGCGTCGAGGACGGCCACCAGGAGGAGCAGCCAGGGGGAGCCGGTGACGTCGAGGCCGAGGAGCCAGACGGACAGGCCGGTGGCGAGGGCGGACTGCACGATGGCGAGCAGGCCGAAGGCGAGGGCGTAGCCGCTGATCAGGTCGGCCTTGCCGAGGGGCATGGCGAGCAGGCGTTCCAGGGTGCCCGAGGTGCGTTCGCGGAGGGTGGCGATGGAGGTCACCAGGAACATCGTGATCATCGGGAAGATGCCGAGGAGCGAGGCGCCGATGCTGTCGAACGTCTCCGGGCGGGCGTCGAAGACGTAGCGGAGCAGGGCGATCATCACGCAGGGGACGACGAGCATCAGTGCGATGGTGCGCGGATCGTGGCGCAGTTGGCGCAGGACCCGGGCGGCGGTGGCGAGGGCGCGGGACGGGGAGAAGGGCGCGGGGGCGGGTGCCGCGGGGCGGGGTGTGGTGGTCATCGCGCGGGCTCCTGGGGGGTGCTGGGTCGCGGGGGCCGGGTGGCGGCCGCGGCCTCGTCGACGAGGTGGAGGAAGGCGGCCTCGACGGTGGCGGTGCCGGTGCGGTCGCGGAGGGCGCCAGGGGTGTCCTCCGCGAGCAGGCGGCCCTCGCGCATCAGGAGCAGCCGGTGGCAGCGCTCGGCCTCGTCCATGACGTGCGAGGAGATCAGGAGGGTGGTGCCGCGGTCGGCGGCGAGGGTGTGGAAGAGGTTCCACAGGTCGCGGCGGAGGACGGGGTCCAGGCCGACGGTGGGCTCGTCGAGGACGAGGAGTTCCGGGGCGCCGAGCAGGGCCACCGCGAGGGAGACCCGGCTGCGCTGGCCGCCGGAGAGGTTGCCGGCGAGGGCGTCGGCGTGGCGGGTGAGGTCGACGTCCTCGATGGCGCGGGTGACGCGCTCGTGGCGCAGGCCGCGGGCGGACCGGCCGGGGTGCAGGACGGCGGCGAAGTAGTCGAGGTTCTGCCGGACGGTGAGGTCGTCGTAGACGGACGGGTCCTGGGTGACATAGCCGATACGGGGGCGCAGCCGGGGGTCGCCCGCGGGCCGGCCGAGGACGTCGAGGGTGCCGGTGACCTTGGCCTGGGTGCCGACGAGGGCGCGCATCAGGGTGGATTTGCCGCAGCCGGAGGGGCCGAGCAGGCCGGTGACCTGGCCGCGGGGCACGTCGAAGGCGAGGCCGTCGAGGACGGTGCGGCCGCCCCGGACGACGGTGAGGTCGCGGGCGTGGACAGCGGGGCTCACGCCATAATTCATCATGCGATGAATAATGCGCCGGGCGGGGTGGGGCGTCAAGGGCGGGGACGGGAGGGAGGGCCTGCGCCGCGGGGGCGGCAGGGCGGTGGGGCCAGGGGGGTGGTGATCCGGCCAGGTGTGGTGCGGAAGCGGCGCATGGTGAGGATCTCCGCGCACCGGCGGGCGCCGTAGTGAAAGAAACCGGCCGTTCTTGGTCGATAACTCCGCGTTTACAGGGTGGTTACAAACCGACTGGCGGTCCTGCGCGCCCGCTTGGACACAATGGGATGACCTGTCCAGGCGCGCCGGAGGGGGCGACGATGGCGAAGATCCGGGTCCGCGGCCTCGGCCGGCTCCTGTTGATCGTCATGGCCGTCCTGCTGGCCTTGCCCCTGGGTGCGGAAGGCGTGTACGGGGAACGTCCGACGGCCGCGATGGCCACGAACGGCGTGGGCCGTACCGGTCCCCCCGGCCCCACCCCCTGGGCATCCGACTCCTCCGAGGACTCCGAATCCGGCAACGACCGCTGCCCGCCGCGCCGCGACGGACGGTCCACGGCCTCGGTGTCCGCGCCGACGCCCCCGCTCAGCACCGTCTCGACCGCCGCACCGGCCCGGACCGGGGGCGGTCTGCACCTGACCGCTCCGCTGACCGGCCGGCAGGCCGTACCCCTGTCGAGATCAGGTGAACTGCCGATCCAGCACGCCGTGTTCCGCTGCTGAGCGCTGAGAGCTGCCCCCAAGGGCCTCCCCGGCCCGCGCATCCGACGGATCCAGCCGTCATTTCCCCATGGCGCGCACCGCGCGGGCAGTGCGCGGCAGCAGGCGACCGCACAGACCAGTCGCGGTGGTCGCCGGCCGGCTGCTCGTACCCGCCCCGCGTCCGCTCGTGCGTATCCGTGCGTACCCGTGCGCCACCGCATCTCGCACTCGCTGGAGGCATCCCCATGCGTAGGTTCCGTATTGCCCGACAACGCCCGTCCCGGCCCTCCATACCGTCACGGCACAGGCTGTCGGTCTGGCGCGCCGACTTCACCGCCTCGCTGGTCGTCTTTCTCGTCGCCGTCCCGCTGTGTGTCGGGGTGGCCGTCGCCTCCGGGGTACCGGCCGAACTGGGGCTGGTCACCGGAATCGTCGGCGGGCTGCTCACCGGCTTACTGCCGGGCAGCAGTCTCCAGGTCAGCGGTCCGGCCGCCGGGCTGACCGTGCTGGTTTACGAGGCCGTGCAGGAGTTCGGCGTCGGGGCGCTCGGTGCGCTCGTCCTGCTCGCCGGGCTGCTCCAGCTGGTCATGGGCGCGCTCCGGCTGGGGCGCTGGTTCCGGGCCATCTCCGTGGCCGTCGTCCAGGGCATGCTCGCGGGCATCGGACTGGTGCTGATCGCCGGGCAGTTGTACGCCCTGGTGGACGCCCGGGCGCCGGGCAACGGGCCGGCGAATCTGGCCGGGCTGCCGGACCTCGCGGCGGACACCGCCGGATCCACTACGGCGCTGTCGGCGCTGGCGGTCGGCGCGGGCACCATCGTGCTGCTGGTGCTGTGGCCGAAGTGGCGGCGGGCGGCGCGGGTGCTGCCGGCGCCGCTGGTGGCGGTGGCCCTGGCCACGGTCGTGGTCTTCGTGCTGGACCTGCCGGTGGCCCGGGTGGAAGTGGCGGGCCTGCTGGAAGTCGTACAGCCGCCGGGCGGCGCGGACTTCGCGCGGCTGACGGAGGCGGGGGCACTGGCCGGTGCGCTGGGCACGGTGCTGGCGTTCGCCCTGATCGCGTCGGCGGAGTCGCTGTTCAGCGCGGCCGCCGTGGACCGGCTGCACGACGGCCCGAAGACCGATTACGACAAGGAGCTGATGGCGCAGGGCGCGGGCAACACCGTCTGCGGGCTGCTCGGCGCGCTGCCGATGACCGCGGTGATCGTCCGCAGCTCCGCCAATGTGTTCGCCGGGGCGCAGACGAAGGCCTCGCGGGTGCTGCACGGGGTGTGGCTGCTGGTCTTCGCGGCGGCCTTCCCGGCGGCGCTGGGCGTGGTGCCGCTGGCGGCACTGGCGGGCGTACTGGTGCATGCGGGCGGCAAGTTGATCCCGGTGAAGCAGTGGCTTCCGCTGTGGCGGGAGCACCGGGGTGAGGCCGTGGTGCTCGCGGCGACGGCGGTGGCGATCGTGGCCACCAACATGTTCGAGGGGGTGCTGCTGGGGCTGCTGCTGGCGGTCGCCAAGTCGGCGTGGGAGACCTCGCACGTCCACCTGGAGATCGTGGGGCTGGACGAGCCGGCGGCGCGCGACGCGGCACCGGCCGGTCCGGGGATCCGTCGCCCGGTCCGCGTCCGGGCCCTCGGCAATGCCACCTTCCTCCGGCTGCCCAAATTGCTCGACCAGTTGGAGGCGCTGCCCAAGGACCGGGAGGTCGAGCTGGATCTGACCGGGCTGCGGCATCTCGACCATGCCTGTGCGGCCGCGCTCGGTGCCTGGGAGGAACAGCGCCGGGGCCGGGGTCCGGACGGGACCGCCCGGAAGGAAGCTCCGTCCGTCGCCCCGTAGAACGGCCGCGTGGGACGGCCGGGTAGGACGGCCGTAGGAACGGCCGGATAGGAACGGCCGGGTAGGACGACCGCCCGGAAAAGGGCCGGTGTGCGCGCGGAAATGACCGTAGGGTCGGGACGCTGATGACCGCCGACCCCGGGAGTGCTGTGAACCGCCGGCCCCTTCGCAGATGCGGTGCGACCGCCGCCCTCTCCGTCGCCCTGCTGCTCTCCTCGTGCACCGGTGGTGTACGAGGCGCGGCGGGCAGCGGCGGAGTGGGCGACCCGCTCTTCCCGTCGCTCGGCAACGGCGGCTACCAGGTGCGCCATTACGGGCTCGACCTCGACTACGACATCAAGAAGCGGCATCTGGACGCGACCGCCGACCTCACCGCCGAGGCCACGGCGGACCTGCGGTCCTTCCAGCTCGACCTCCAGGGCCTGCGGGTGACAGAGGTCCGGGTCGACGGCGAGAAGGCGGAGTTCTCCCGTAAGGGCCACAAGCTCACCGTCCGGCCGGCCGAGGTGCTGCGCAAGGGCGCGGAATTCCGTACCCGCGTCGACTACGACGGCACCCCGCAGGAGATGAAGGACCCCGACCAGTCGACCGAGGGCTGGGTCAAGACCCGCGACGGGGCGTTCGTCGCCGGCGAGCCCGCCGGTTCCATGACGTGGTTCCCCGGCAACAACCACCCCCGGGACAAAGCCACCTACGACTTCACCCTCACCGTGCCGAAGGGCTACACCGCCGTCGCCAACGGGGAGTTGCGGTCCGAGCGGACCGCCGGGGGCCGGACCACCTTCCGCTGGCACAACGGCCGGCCGATGGCCAGCTATCTCGCGACGGCCACCATCGGAAGGTTCGAGGTCCACACCTCCCGTACGCCCGAGGGGCTGCCGCTGTATGTGGCGGTGGACCCGGCGGAGGCCAAGGCCAGCAAGAAGCCGCTGGAGAAGCTGCCCGAGATCGTGAAGTGGGAGAGCAAGCTCTTCGGCCCGTACCCCTTCGCCTCCGCGGGCGCGATCGTCGACGACACCCCGAAACGGATCGACTGGCTCGCCCTGGAGTCCCAGACCAAGCCGGTCTACGCCGGGGCGCCGGACACCGTGACCCTGGTGCACGAGATGGCTCACCAGTGGTTCGGCGACTCGGTGACGCCCAAGACCTGGGCGGACACCTGGCTCAACGAGAGCTTCGCGACCTACGCCGAGTGGCTGTGGGAGGAGCGCGAGGGCGGCAAGACCCCCCAGGAGCAATTCGACGCCCTCTACAAGGACACCACGGACCCCGACCGCTGGGCCTTCCCGCCGGGCAAACCGGGCCAGGCGAAGAATGTGACCGGCACCCCCGTCTACGAGCGGGGCGCGATGCTCCTCCAGGAGCTGCGCAACGCCGTCGGCGACAAGACCTTCTTCACGATCCTGCGCGAGTGGCCCACCAAGTACCGCTACCGCAACGCCGACGCACAGGACTTCATCGACTTCTGCCAGGAGCGCACGGAGGTGGACCTGGAGCCGCTGTTCAAGAAGTGGCTGTACGAGAAGGGGAAGCCGGAGCTGTCGGACTGAGGGGGCGGGGTGCCGGGCGGTGGTACGGGGCAGCCCTCAGCCGATGCCCGGGATCAGCGGGATGACGCCCGGGCGGCGGGCCGCCAGGTGCAGGACGCGGACGGCGTTGCGGACCACCTGTTCCTTGCCCCGGGCGGCCGGGCGGCCCGTCAGGACGCGTTCGCGCGGGGTGTCGTCGGCCCGTACGGACTGGATCAGGGCATCGTGCCGCCCCAGGCTCACGCACTGCACGAAGAAGCCGTACGACAGCGGCCGGGGCGCGGCGCCGCGCAGTTCGGCGGCGATGGCGCCGGCCACGTACGAGCCCGTGGGCAGCGCGGCGGCGCAGGACATCCGCAGGGCACCGGCGCGGGGCGTACGGGCCGCGGCCGCGTCGCCCGCGGCGTAGATGTCGGGGTGGCTGACCGAGCGGAGCCGCGCGTCGACCCGGAGCCGGCCGGTGACCGGTTCGGTGACCAGCCCCGCGTCCTGGGCGAGACCGCCGGTGGCCCGCAACGCCCCGGCCCACACCACGGCGTCGGCATCGACGGCGTCCCCGTCGTCGACCCGGCGGCCCTCCTCGACCCGGACGCGCAGCCGGTCCAGGACGGTACGGACATGGTCCCGGCCGCGCACCGACAGACCGCCGCCGAGCTCGCCGCCGGTGACCAGCCTGACCCGCCACTCCGGGTGCGACTCGGCGATCTCGGTGGCCATCTCGATGCCGGTCAGACCGCCGCCGACCACGGTCAGCGCACCCGGCCCGTCCACCAGCCGCTTGTGCAGGGCGGCGGCACTCTCCGCGGTGAAGGCCCGCTCCCCGATACCGCGCGGATCGGTGTGGCTGCCCATGGCATAGACGAGCCGGTCGTAGAGGAGGGTGCGGCCGCTGTCGGTGTGTACGGCGCGGACGTCCGGGTCGAGTGAGGTGGCGCGGGCGGCCAGATGCTCGATGCCGGTGCCGTGCAGCATCCGGGCCCGGGAGTGGCTCACCTCGGGGCGGCCGGCGGCCAGTTCGTGCAGCCGGACGCGTTCGGTGAACCGGTCACTGGGGTCGACCAGCGTCACCCGCGCGTACGGGGCGAGCCGGAGCGCGGCCATCGTCCCCGCGTACCCGCCGCCGAGGACCACGACCCTCCCCCGGGCCTTGCGGCCCCGGGAGCCCCCGTGCTTCGTGACGCTCTTCATGCTGCCTCCTGAGGTCGGTCGGTCCGGGGCGCCGGTGTGGGAGGCGGCGCCACTAGGGGGACGACGTGGGGCGGTGGGGTGTGACACGGGGGCGGGGCGGGGCGGCGAGCGGTGGGGCGCGACCGGCCGGGCCCGGCCGCGCCGGGGGGCCAGCCGGGACGTGGCGGCGGGTCGGGGGGACCAGCCGGGACGTGGCGGCGGGTCGGGACGTGGCGGCCGGCCGGATCAGAGCCCGTCGAGGTCCAGATGGCCGAGCTTCTCGGGGTTGACGACGGCATCCACCTCCGTGATCCGGCCGTCGTCGACAGCGAAGGCGAACACCCCGGACTGCTCCCCCGCCGGGTCGACGAAGACCAGCCCGGTGGCGCCGTTGACCTCGGCCAGCGCGACCCGCAGCCCCTCCCGCTGCGCTCCGCGCTTGACCAGGCCCTGCACATAGCGGGCCACCTTCTCGCGGCCCAGCACCGGCCGGCGCGCGGCGGACACCTTGCCGCCACCGTCCGTGCGCCAGACCACCTCGGGGTCGAGGACGGACAGCAGCGCCTCGAAATCGCCGCCCATGACGGCGGAGAGGAAGGCCTCGACGGTGCGGCGGTGCTCGGCCCGGTCGACGCTGCGGCGCGGCGCCTCGGCCCGTACCCGCTTGCGGGCGCGGGAGGCCAACTGCCGTACGGAATCCGGGGTGCGGCCGACCGCCTCGGCGATCTCCGGGAACGGGACCGCGAAGACGTCGTGGAGGATGAAGGCGGTGCGTTCGGCCGGGGTGAGCCGTTCCAGGACGGTCAGCAGCGCCATTCCGACGGACTCGTCGAGGGTGACCCGGTCCTCGGGACCGCCGGGCCCCGCGGAGGCCGCGCCGCCCAGGGGCAGGGGCCCGCCGGTGCCGTTGAGCAGCGGCTCCGGCAGCCAGGGCCCGACGTACGTCTCGCGGCGGGCGCGGGCCGAGCCCAGCAGGTCGTAGCAGATGCGGCTGACGACGGTGGTGAGATAGCCGCGCGGGCTGGCCACCACCTGCTCACCGGGCAGCGCCTGCCAGCGCAACCATGCCTCTTGGACCGCGTCGTCGGCGTCGGTGACCGTGCCCATGATCCGGTAGGCGATGGCCCACAGCCGCCCGCGCTGCTCCTCGAACTGCCCGAGCCGGCCCCCGTCCGGCCCCTGCTCCTGCTCCTGCTCCTGCTCCTGCTCCTGCTCCTGCTGCGTCATCGTCCGTTCCCCTGTTGTCCGTTCGCGCCGCCACGTCGTTCCACCACCTGTACAACACCGCACCGCGTCGGCCCTGCACCCCCTCAGGACGAAGCGGGCGGCCGGAGTGTGACAGTCAGGTCGAGCGCGTAGGCCTCCTCGACGATGCCGTCCGGGAAGACGTCACGCAGGGCTTCCCGCTCGGCCGCGAGAACACCCTCAGCGCCTCCGGGACTGTGGCGCTTTTGGTGACTGGGGGTGGGTGGTGCGGGTTGCCGGTGGCTGGGGCCGGTGCGCCTTCGGTTGGTGGGTGGTGGGTCGAAGGGGACGCCCGGTAACCCGTCCTCGGCGCGGGCGACGCGGGTCCCAGAGGTTGCTCACCCCGTTGTTCGCTCCGGGTCCTGCGGGCGGCTCACCGGACATCCCCTCCGACCTCCGTCCATGCGCGGCCGCCCCGCCGTACCGATGGCCGTTACGGCAGCCATGCAGCGGCACCCCTTGGCAGGCACCTGGCCGAACGGGCCCCCGCAGCTTGGGCGCAGGCCGAGCTGGGCCGTGACGCGCAGTGCCACCGGTCGGCAGACGGCAACGCTGAACGGTCGGAGGGGATGTACCGGGGCCCGCCCGCAGGACCGGAGCAAACACCGGGGCAATCAATCCCACGCACCCGCGTCGCCCGCGCCGAGGACGGGCCCCGGTGCGTCCCCTCCGGCCCCCGCGGCAACCACACAAGCCGCCCGGCGCCAGCCACAACGCCGCCGCAGCAAAAGACGCACGGCCACCCCCACAGGGGCGCGGGGAACTGCGCGCCCAGCCACAACGGCACCGCAGCCAAACAGCAAGGAGCGCCGACCTCAACCCCGCTTCTTCGGCCTGGGCTTCCGCGCAGCAGGATTGCCGGTACGGCTGCCACGGCGGCGCTCATGGCGTTCGCAAGCCGCCGCGTACTCGGCGCGGCACAGCTTCTCCCCGGGGGCCTCGACAAGGCTGCGGCAGAAGTAGGCGAGCAGCGAGCCGATGAAACCGATGAACATCAGGCTCTGCGCGGACCTGTCAGCCGCGCTCTCGGCGGCCGGGTCGCGGCGCCGAACGAAGCCGTCCCAGGTACGGCGAAAGGCCAGCGCGCTACAGATGGCGAAGCCGGCGACGACGAGGATGCCGACGAACGGGCCGACGTCGGCGATCTCCAGGCCCTGGAACGCGAAGCGCAGGACGACCGCCCCGGCCACGGCGAGCGCGAGCGAGCCCACCGCGACGCCGGCCCGGCGCAGGCCGTAGCCGCCGTCGTGCTGGAGCCAGGTCGTGCCGAAGAACCGGATCGCCTCCGGCTCGGGCCCCCGTCGCTCGGGCCCGCCGGACGCGCCGCCGCCGGGCTCCGGGCTCGCCGGGGACCGCTGCTCATCGCTCATGGCATCGATTATCCCCGGCGGGCCCGGTTCACCCGGCGACCTGCGGCCGCGCGGCGCACCGGCTCCACGCTCCCGCGGCGGCACGCCTCAGCACCCGCGGTTGCCGCGCCTCAGCTTCCGCGGTGCCGCGCCTCAGCACCCGCGGTTGCCGCGCCTCAGCTCGTGCAGAGCGGCGCGACCATGCCGCTGCTGCCGGTCCGGACGTACGTGTCGGAGATGTACTCGCCGGGCGCGATGTTGTCCCAGATGTCCGAGGTGCCGTACGGGCCGCTGACCTTCTGGCCGTGTCGCTGGCAGCGGATCTGGATCCTGGCGCCCTCGGCGAGCTGGCGGACGACCGGGGAGTCGGTGCTGGGGCCCTGACGGACCTTGACGCGGTAGCCGGGCGCGATGGGATATGTGAGGCCGCCCGCCGCGGCGGCGGCGAGCGTCTGGCCGTCGGCCGCTTCCGCGGCGCCCTGATGGTCCTGTGTGGTCATTTCGTGTTCCCCCGTTGATGATGTCGGTGATGGTGGTGGTGACGTTGGCCCAGAGGCCATGCGTGGAGGGGCTCGTGGAGCCCCCGTGAAGCCGCTCGGTGCGGCTCCGCAACGCGCACGCTAGCAAGCCTCGTTCATCTCGTACGCGCTATCGACTAGGCTCCGCGCGTCGCACTTGCGACCGAATGGCACGGGTAATGACACGGGGGTGGAACCATGCCATCGCTGCGCGATTCCGGCATCGGGCCGGAAGCGGAGCATCCGGAATACGCCGGCCAATACCGCCTGGAGGCGCGGCTCGGCTCCGGCGGTATGGGCGTGGTTCATCTGGCGCGCTCGTCCTCCGGGCTGCTGCTCGCGGTCAAGGTCATCCATGCCGAATTCGCCCAGGACCCGGAGTTCCGCGGGCGGTTCCGGCAGGAGGTGGCGGCCGCGCGGCGGGTCAGCGGGGCCTTCACGGCGCCCGTCGTGGACGCCGATCCGGATGCCGAACGGCCCTGGATGGCGACCCTCCACATCCCCGGTCCGACGCTCTCCGATCATGTGAAGCGGAATGGCCCGCTGGCGGTCGACGAGGTGCGGCGGCTGGCGTCGGGGCTCGCCGAGGCGCTGCGTGACATCCATCGTGCCGGGGTGGTGCACCGCGATCTGAAGCCCGGAAATGTGCTGCTGGCCACAGATGGCCCGAAAGTCATCGACTTCGGTATCTCGCGGCCCTCCGACAGTGAAATGCGCACCGAGACCGGCAAGTTGATCGGGACTCCGCCGTTCATGGCGCCCGAGCAGTTCCAGCGGCCGCGTGAGGTGGGCCCGGCGGCGGATGTCTTCGCGCTGGGGTCGGTGCTGGTGCATGCCGCCACGGGGCGTGGCCCGTTCGACTCGGAGAGCCCGTATCTCGTCGCGTATCAGGTGGTGCACGACGAGGCCGATCTGGCGGGCGTGCCGGCGGAGTTGGTGCCACTCGTCGAGAGCTGTCTGGCGAAGGATCCGGCGGACCGGCCCACTCCGGACGCGCTGATGGAGCTGCTGCGGACGGATGAGCCGCGCCGCGCCGACGTGCCGGTCGGCGGCCTGGTGGGCGGTGCGGTGCCCGAGGTGCGTATACCGGAGCAGCGGCAGGCAGAGCGGGACGGGCCGGAGCCGGTGCGGCCGGAGCCGGTTCGGCCGGAGCAGCCGCAGCCCGTACGCGCCGAGGCCGCCCCGCCGCCCGCCGAGACGACGCATGTGCGCGCCCGCACCCCCGTCGAGAACCCCGACGACGCCGCCCTTCCCGCGGGCCCCGGCCTCCCCGACGCCATCAGCGCCCCCGGACGCACTGACGATTCCGTACATCCCTCCCTCCCCCGCCGGACCGCCCGTTCCCGCTCCCGCGCCCGCCGCTGGCCCCTCTGGGCCGCCGTCGCCCTCGTCGTCACCGGAGCCGGCACGTACGCGGGCGTCCAGGCGCTGTCCGGCGGCCCCGGCCGGGACCCGGCCCTTCAGACCCACCCGTCGCGCGACGGCCACGCCGACTTCCGCCCGTGGCACACCACTCTCGTCGAGCGCCCCAAGGGCCACGACGCCGAACTCCCGCACTGCACCACCGGTTCCGGTGCCGTCTTCTGCGGCCAGCCCGGCATGCTGGCCGCCCGGCTCGACCCGGACTCCGGCCGGGTGGCATGGCGGAGCAAGGACCCCACCGCCACCGGTAAGCAGGCGGCGAAGAAGGCCATCTCCCGGACCGCACCGGTGCTCTCCGGCGGGCTGCTGTACGTCTTCTCCAACGACGGCAGCCGGCTGCTGGCCCTCGACCCGTCGCCTGGTGGCAAGGGCGCCACCCGCTGGACCAAGGACGTCTCCGGGTACGAGGGCGGCGCCAAGGTCATCGGCGACCGCATCCTGCTGGCCGCGGCGGACGGCACGATCACCGCGCTGGACAGCAGAACCCACCAACAGCGCTGGCAGAAGCGGTTCCCGGGGCATCGGCTGCCGCTCTTCACCTCGTTCGGCGACGCCCACACCGCCCACACCGCCTACGCGGCCGAGCCCACCCCCGACGGAAAGGGCACCCAGGTCACCGCCATCGACCCGGCCGACGGCAAGGTCCGCTGGGCCCGGCGGCTGAACGGGCTGCTCACCGTGGCCGGTTCCGGTGCGTCCGGGACGCTCTTTCTGACCGTCACGGACCCGACGCTCTCGTACCGCACCACCGCCGTCGTCCGCTACGACCCGGCCACCGGGCACAGCCGCCGCCTCAAGCTGACCGCGCCGCTGGACGGGGCGTCCGCCGTGGTGCACGGCGAGTCGGTGTATCTGCTGGCCGAGGGCGGCGCGCTCCAGGCCGTCGGCCAGCGGAAATGGGACACCGAGACCTCGGTCAGCCGCGGCTCGGCACCGGTCGTCAGCCGCGGCCGGCTCTACTTCACCGCCGCCGACGGCCGACTGCTCGCGGTCGACACCAGGTCGGGCGAGCTGCTGGGACAGACCCCGCCGCGGATGAACGGGCGCCACAACGGTTTCGTGGAGACGCTCCCGGCCCCGCGTACGGACGGCCCGGGTGGCCGGATCTACGCGGCGGCCCCCGACGGGACGGTCTTCGCGGCGGCGACGAAGGACCCGGCGGGCTGGTGAGGGGACGGCCCGCCGCCCGTATGACAGCGGCAGGCACAGGTTTCGCGCCGCACGCCGGGCACGGTGACGGCCTCGGGCACGGCGAAGCCCTTGTCACACGCCGGATGCCGGCCGACATGGCACGCCGGGGAGACGTACGGGTCGCGCCCGCTCACGGGGCGGCCTTCTTCAGCACCGCGACGAGCCGACGCGTCGTCTCCACGTTGCAGCGCCCCAACTCGACCAGAACGCGGCTCTGTTCGTAGCCGTACGTCACCGGGTCGACCATCAGTGACGGCAGCACGATCCCGGCGCGCCGCAACACGGCGTCCAGTTCCTCACACGCTGCTTCGGCCTCGGCCATCCCGTCCGCCGCCGCCCGTCGTTCCCTCGTCATGAGTGCCCGCTCCCGTCTGCCGTTTCCCTGCGTGAGACCCCGGAGCGCCACTACTGTGCGTATTCCGGCCCTCACGAGAATGGCCCGGAAAAAGGGCGCGAATACCCCTTGCTGGCTGTATTTCGCCCGCACGCACCGTTAGTTCCACACCTTCCACGGAGGAGGTCGCCATGCCACCGAGGCGAGCGGTCACCGGTCGCAGCCAGGAGCCCCGCCAGCGCTACGTAGAAGAGCTGCGATTACTGCGCGCCGAGAAAGGTGACAGCCTCCGGCAGCTCGGTGAAGCGCTGGGGTGGGACTGGTCGCTGTTCGGGAAGATGGAGAGCGGCCAGACGATCGGCGGCCCCGAGGTCGCCGAGGCACTGGACCAGCACTACGGCACACCGGGGTTGCTGCTGACGTTGTGGGAGTTGGCGGTGGCCGATCCCACGCAGTTCCGCGAGCGGTACCGGCGGTATATGGCGCTGGAGCGCGAGGCCGTGGGGCTGTGGCAGTACTCCGTGAGCAGGCCACCAGGGCTACTCCAGACGAATGGATACGCGCGCGACGCTCTCGCTGGAGGTGGCCTCACGGGCCAAGAGCTGGATCAGCAGGTCGAAGCACGCACCGGGAGACAGAAGTTGCTGGAGGGAGACAACCCGCCCCCGTTTCGCGCGATTCTGTCCGAGGCGGTGCTGCGCACCTCGTTGCTCGATGTACAGGCGTGGCGTGAGCAGTTGGAGCACCTGGTCAACGCATCGCAGGGCACCAACGTCGCGATCCAAGTACTGCCCTTCAGCGCCGGTCCTCACGGGATGACAGGCACCGACGTGATGTTTCTCCGGCTCTTGGACGGTCGCACGGTTGCGTACGCCGAGACCGACGTGGGCGGAGAACTCATCGAGGAGTCAGCCCGGGTTGAGCGCCTGCATCGCGCATATGATGCGGTACGTGACATGGCGCTATCCCGGGCCGAGTCGCGACAGTTCATCACGCGGATGTTGGAGGAAGTGCCGTGCGAGCCATCGACCTGAGCAACATCACCTGGCGCAAGAGCACGTACAGCAACTCGGACGGCGGCAATTGCATTGAGGTCTCCGACGGCCTCCCCGCCCTCACCCCCGTCCGTGACAGCAAAAACCCCCACGGCCCGGCCCTCCTCTTCGAGGCCGCCACCTGGTCGTCCTTCGTGAACGCCCTGAAGGACGGGCAACTGCCCAGCGCCTAACGCCGCCGCCCCACAGACCGGCCCCCGTCGCTCGCCCGCGACGGGGGCCGTCGCACGCTCTTCAGGCGTCGCGCCGCGTAACCCGGGAGGTCACGAGGGCCAGCGCGACGAGCGTGCAGAGCGCGAACCAGCCGAGTCCCGCGAGCGGTGCCAGACGCGTTTCGGAGGGGAGCACATGGAGGATCTGCTGCCCCGCCTCGGTGGGCCACCACTTGAGCAGCAGGTCACCGAGGGAGCTGAGCGCATGGAACATGAGGGGGAGGATGAAGGTCAGGCCGACGCAGGCGGTGATCGCGCCTGCGGAGGCGCGCAGCACCAGGCCCACGATGAGCGCGAAGACTCCGAGTACGCCCAGGTAGCAACCGCCGCCGATCACGGCGCGCAGCACGGACCCGTCGGACAGCTCGGGATGGGCAGCCGCCGCGCCCAGTGACAGCGTCCCGGCGGTGTAGGTGGCGAAGGAAATCAGCAGCCCGGTCACCAGGGAGACCGCGAAGACCACCAGGGCTTTGGCCGCCAGCAACCGGGGCCGCTTCGGTACCGCGGTGAGCGTGCTGCGGATCGAACCCGTGCCGTACTCGGAGGTGGCGGCCAGCGCGCCGAAGAGGCAGATCGCCAGCTGGCCGATCGGAAGTCCTACGAAGATCTCCCGGAGGACGGAATCCACCTCCCCCTCCGCGCTGCTGCCCGCGAACGCCCCGATGCTGATCGTGATGGCGGCGGCGGCGAACAGCGTCCACCAGGTGGAACGGACCGTACTGACCTTGATCCACTCGAAGGCGACCGCATCGATGAACCGCGCCCTTCGGCCCTCCGTGCCGCCGCTCCAGGAGGCGGCAGCAGCGTTGTCTGTCATGGTCGTCGTCCTCATCACGCGGCCTCTCCGCTGTGCGTCACCCGGTATTCGACGGCGTCCGCGGTCAGTTCCATGAAGGCCTCTTGCAGCGAGACCCGCTGCGGCGCCAGCTCGTGCAGCCACAGCCCGTTCCGCCCGGCCAGCTCGCCGATCCGCTGCGCGTCCATGCCCCGTACGAGCATCGCGTCCGGTGCGGACCGGCCGGGGGCGGCGTCGACCGTGGCGCCCTCGTGCCGCAGCAGGCGGACGAGGTGTGCCGCGTGCGGGCTGCGGACCACGGTGCCGTTGTGGGAACTGCGGGCGAGGAACTCCGCCATGGAGCTGTCCGCCGCCAGCCGCCCGCGGCCGATCACGATGAGGTGGTCCGCGGTGTCCTGCATCTCGCTCATCAGATGCGAGGACACCAGGACCGTGCGGCCGTCGTCCGCCATGGACCGCATGAACTCCCGCACCCACTGGATGCCTTCGGGGTCCAGCCCGTTGACCGGCTCGTCGAGGATGAGGATTTCGGGGTCTCCCAGCAGTGCGGCGGCGATTCCCAGGCGCTGGCTCATGCCGAGGGAGAAGCCGCCGGCGCGTCTGCGGGCGGCGGAGGTCAGACCGACCATGGCGAGTACTTCGTCGACCCGCCTACCCGGTATGTGGTGGGAGGCGGCGATCCCGCGCAGGTGGTTGCGCGCGGTGCGGCCGGTGTGGAACGCCTTGGCGTCCAGCATCGCACCGACGGTGTGCAGCGGGGTGGGGAGTTGGTGATACGGCCGGCCGCACACGGTCGCGGTGCCCGAGGTCGGCCGGTCCAGGCCGACGATCATGCGCAGTGTGGTGGATTTCCCGGCACCGTTCGGTCCGAGAAAGCCGGTGACCTTGCCGGGTTGAACGGTGAACGTGAGGTTGTCGACGGCGGTCTTGTCGCCGTAGCGCTTGGACAGTCCCCGTACTTCGATCATGGTGTTCCTCAGGGCGGAAGGCGGATTCCGGAGTGCAGGTGCACCACGCTAGGGCGCGTGACAGCGGGGTTCCGTCACTCCAGCGGCCGGTAATCCGCCGTGGCCATGAGCTCGGGGTCTGATGCGGCGTACGACCTGAGGGGTATACGGACGCAAGGATTCCAGGAGCGGATGCAGCAGCACCCCGGGCCCAACTGGGTCCGGGGTGCTGCTGTTCGGCGTTGCCGGGGTGAGTCCTCGGTCGGGTGTCAGCCGAGCTTCGACACGTCCCGCACCGCGCCCTTGTCGGCGCTGGTGGCCATGGCCGCGTAGGCGCGCAGGGCCTGCGAGACCTTGCGCTCGCGGTTCTTGGGGGCGTAAACGCCGCCGAGGGCCTCGCGGCGGGCCGCCAACTCCTCGTCGCTGACGAGGAGTTCGATGCCGCGGTTCGGGATGTCGATCCGGATGCGGTCGCCGTCCTCGACGAGGGCGATGGTGCCCCCGGCCGCCGCCTCGGGGGAGGCGTGGCCGATGGACAGGCCGGACGTGCCGCCGGAGAACCGGCCGTCGGTGACCAGGGCGCAGGTCTTGCCCAGGCCGCGGCCCTTGAGGAAGGACGTCGGGTAGAGCATCTCCTGCATGCCGGGGCCGCCCTTGGGGCCCTCGTAGCGGATGACGACGACGTCGCCCTCCTTGACCTGCTTCTTGAGGATCTTGTCGACCGCTTCTTCCTGGGACTCGCAGACCACCGCCGGGCCCTCGAAGGTCCAGATGGACTCGTCGACGCCGGCGGTCTTCACGACGCAGCCGTCCTCGGCGATGTTGCCCTTGAGGACCGCCAGGCCGCCGTCGACGGAGTAGGCGTGCGCCATGTCGCGGATGCAGCCGCCGGCCGCGTCCACATCGAGGGAGTCCCAGCGCTCGGACTGCGAGAAGGCGGTCGCGGAGCGCTTGCAGCCGGGGGCCGCGTGCCACAGCTCGACGGCCTCGTCGGAGGGGGAACCGCCGCGGACGTCCCAGGTCTTGAGCCAGTCCTCGATCGAGGCGCTGTGGACGGTGTGCACGTCCTCGTTGAGCAGACCGCCGCGGTAGAGCTCACCGAGGATGGCGGGGATGCCGCCGGCGCGGTGCACGTCCTCCATGTAGTACGTGCCGCCGGGGGCGACGTTCGGGGCGACCTTCGCCAGGCAGGGCACCCGGCGGGAGACGGCGTTGATGTCGTCCAGGTCGAAGTTCAGGCCGGCTTCCTGCGCCGCGGCGAGCAGGTGCAGGATCGTGTTCGTCGAGCCGCCCATGGCGATGTCCAGGGCCATGGCGTTCTCGAAGGCGGCGCGGCTGCCGATGTTGCGCGGCAGGACGGTGTGGTCGTCCTCGTCGTAGTGCCGCTTGGTGATCTCGACGACCGTGCGGCCGGCGTTCTCGTACAGCGCCCGGCGGGCGGTGTGGGTGGCCAGCGTCGAGCCGTTGCCGGGCAGTGAGAGGCCGATGGCCTCGGTCAGGCAGTTCATCGAGTTGGCGGTGAACATGCCCGAACAGGAGCCGCAGGTCGGGCAGGCGTTCTCCTCGATGCGGAGGATGTCCTCGTCCGAGATCTTGTCGTTGACGGCGTCGGAGATCGCGTCGACCAGGTCGAGGGTGCGGACGGTGCCGTCGACCAGGGTCGTCTTGCCGGACTCCATCGGGCCGCCGGAGACGAAGACGGTCGGGATGTTGAGCCGCATCGCGGCCATCAGCATGCCGGGCGTGATCTTGTCGCAGTTGGAGATGCAGATCAGCGCGTCGGCGCAGTGCGCCTCGACCATGTACTCGACCGAGTCCGCGATCAGGTCGCGGGAGGGGAGGGAGTACAGCATGCCGCCATGGCCCATGGCGATGCCGTCGTCGACCGCGATGGTGTTGAACTCGCGCGCGATGCCGCCCGCGGCGTGGATCGCCTCGGAGACGATCCGGCCGACCGGCTGGAGGTGGGTGTGGCCGGGCACGAACTCGGTGAAGCTGTTGGCCACCGCGACGATCGGCTTGCCGAAGTCCTCGCGCGCTACGCCGGAGGCCTGCATAAGGGCTCGGGCGCCGGCCATGTTGCGGCCATGGGTAACGGTGCGGGACCTCAGATCAGGCACGGTGGGTCACTCCCTCGGGATCGTCCGTACGACCGCCGCTGCCGGTACCTGGCCCCCTGGCCGCGTACCGGGCGGCGTCATATAGCAGCTCCTGTCGAGATTACGCTTCTGATCCAAGATCTGGACAGCCTCTCCGGCATGTGAGACGGCTGACCGCAGTGCGGACAGCGGACGGGGAGCGCTTCTCGCAGGTCGAGGGCTTCGGCGGGCCGAGGAGGCGCCCTGGGGAGCGCTTGTCAGGGCTGCGTCACGGCTGCGGTCACGGCTGGGTCAGATACCGCTGGAGCGTCGGCGCCACCATGGCGATGATCTCCTCCGGGTCCGCGGAGGCGATCGGGTCCATCTTGATCACATAGCGCAGCATGGCGATCCCGATGAGGTGCCCGGCGGCCAGCTGTACCCGGAACTCCGGGTCGGGGACGTCCAGTTCGCCCGCCACCCGCTGGAGCATCCGGCGCTCGATGAGGCCGCGCAGCACCGCCGCGGCGGTCTCGTTGGTCAGCGCCGAGCGCATGATCGCCAGCAGCGGCGGGCGGCTGACCGGGTTCTCCCAGACGCCGAACATGAAGCGGGCCATCCGCTCGCCCACGTCCGCGCCGCCGCCCGCGAGGGCGTCCGGCATGGTCAGCGCGGGCGCGAAGGTCAGCTCGATGGCCGCCGCGAAGACCTGCTCCTTGGTGCCGAAGTAGTGATGGACCAGCGCCGCGTCCACCCCGGCCGCCTTGGCGATACCACGGACCGAGGTCTTGTCGTAGCCGCGCGCGGCGAACTCCGTACGGGCCGCGGCCAGGATGCGCTCCCGGGCACCGGGGCCGGCCCCGTCGGCGGCGCGGGCCGGGCGGCCCCGGCGGCGGGCCGGTGCGGGCGGTGTACCGGGCTCCGGGGCCGCGTCGTCCCGGCCGGCGCTCACGGGCCCTGGACCCGGCTCGGTGAGGCGAGATGCAGCCGGGTGAAGGCCAGCGCCTCGGCCAGGTCGGCCTCGCGTTCGGCGGCGGACATCGCCCGGCGGGTGTTGACCTCGACGACGACATGTCCGCCGAAGCCGGTGGCGGCCAGCCGCTCCAGGACCTCGGCGCAGGGCTGGCTGCCGCGTCCCGGCACCAGATGCTCGTCCTTGGCGGAGCCGTTGCCGTCGGCGAGGTGGACATGCCCCAGGCGGTCGCCCATCCGCTCGACCATCGCCAGCGCGTCGTTGCGGGCGGTGGCGGTGTGCGACAGGTCGACGGTGAAGTGCCGGTAGTCGTCGTTGGTGGGGTCCCAGTCGGGGGCGTAGGCGAGCATCTCGCGGTCCCGGTAGCGCCACGGGTACATGTTCTCGACGGCGAATTTCACATCCGTCTCGTGCGCCATCCGCCACACCCCGCGGACGAACTCCCGCGCATAGCTGCGCTGCCAGCGGAACGGCGGGTGCACGACCACCGTCGAGGCACCCAGCTTCTCCGCGGCGTTGCGGGCGCGCTGGAGCTTGACCCACGGGTCGGTGGACCAGACCCGCTGGGTGATCAGCAGACACGGGGCGTGGACGGCCAGCACCGGCACGCCGTGGTAGTCCGAGAGCCTGCGCAGCGCCTCGATGTCCTGGCTGACCGGATCGGTCCACACCATGACCTCGACGCCGTCGTAGCCCAGGCGCGCGGCGATCTCGAAGGCCGTCGCCGTCGACTCCGGATACACCGAGGCCGTGGACAGCGCGACCTTCGCATCCGGGATGCGCACCACTGGCTCTGTCACGAGGGACAGCGTACGGGCCGGGGCCGGGTGCGGGGCAGGAGGTCCGGGCAGCCGCGGGCCGCCGCCGGTGGCCCGTCCCCGTGGGCGGGGAGGCCGGGACGGGCGCCACCGCGGGGCGCGGCCAGCGGGGGCGTGACGAGTCTCACCCGCGCCGGGCGCGCTGCGGCGGACGGCCGGGCGCCCTACGGCAGGTGGTCCAGGCGCCGCAGAATGACGCCCTCGCGCAGCGCCCACGGGCAGATCTCCAGCGTCTCGACCCCGAACAGGTCCATCGCCGCCTCGGCGACCAGCGCCCCGGCGAGCAGCTGCCGCGAGCGCCCCTCGGACACCCCGGGCAGCGCCACCCGCTCCTCCGCGGACATCCCGGCCAGCCGCGGCACCCACTCCTCCAGCTTCTTACGGGTCAGCTCCCGCTGGACGTAGAGGCCCTCGGCGGAGCGCGCGGCGCCCGCGATCCGGGCCAGCTGCTTGAAGGTCTTGGACGTGCCGACGACCTGGTCAGGCGTGCCGTGGCGGCTGAAGTCGCTCACCACCTTGGCGATCTCGGCCCGGACCCGGCGGCGCAGCGTCCGGACGTCATCGGCCTCCGGCGGGTCGCCGGGCAGGTCGCCCGCGGTCAGCCGGCCGGCGCCCAGCGGCAGCGACACGGCCACGTCCGGGTCCTCGTCGAGGCCGTAGGCGATCTCCAGGGAGCCGCCGCCGATGTCCAGCACCAGCAGCCGGCCGGCCGACCAGCCCAGCCAGCGGCGGGCGGCGAGGAAGGTGAGCCGCGCCTCGTCCTCACCGGAGAGCACCTGGAGCGAGACATCGGTCTCCAGGGCGACCCGGCGCAGTACGTCCTCCCCGTTGGTGGCCTCCCGGATCGCCGACGTGGCGAACGGCAGCACGCTCTCGACGCCCTTGTCCTCGGCCACCTGGAGCGCCTCGTGGATGGTGGCCACCAGGCGCTCCACCCCGGCGTCGTTTATCGCGCCGTCCTCGTCGAGGAGTTCGGCAAGGCGCAGCTCCGCCTTGTGCGAATAGGCGGGCAGCGGGCGCGCGCCCGGGTGTGCGTCCACCACCAGCAGATGGACCGTATTCGAACCCACATCGAGGACACCGAGTCTCATGGGGGGAAACCTACTGCGCGCGCCGACCGCTCCTGTCGGCGCGGTCGGCACCCGTCGCTCCCCCTTACGCTGGAGTCGTGGCAAAGACGAAAAAGGCGAAGCACGAAAAAGCGCTCAAGAAGGAAGAAAAGCGGCGCGCCCAGGCGGCCGAGGGCCGGCGGGCCCCCGCCGACGAGGTCGGGCTCGACTTCGCCCGTGCCTGGGTCACCTTCCCGGACCCGGGCGACGACGAGCAGCTCTTCCGCTGTGACCTGACCTGGCTGACCTCCCGCTGGACCTGCATCTTCGGCAGTGGCTGCCAGGGCATCCAGGCCGGCCGGGCGGACGACGGCTGCTGCACGCTCGGCGCGCACTTCTCGGACGACGACGACGAGAAGCGGGTGGCCGAGCATGTGGCACGGCTCACGCCCGAGGTGTGGCAGCACCACGACGTGGGCACCACGACCGGCTGGGTCGAGGAGGACGAGGACGGCGAACGGCAGACCCGGCGCTGGGAGGGCTCCTGCATCTTCCAGAACCGCCCCGGCTTCCCGGCCGGCGCGGGCTGCTCGCTGCACCTCCTCGCGCTGCGCGAGGGCCGCGAGCCCCTGGAGACCAAGCCGGACGTCTGCTGGCAGCTGCCGGTCCGGCGCACCTACGACTGGATCGACCGGCCGGACGACACCCAGATCCTCCAGGTGACGATCGGCGAGTACGACCGCCGCGGCTGGGGCCCCGGCGGCCATGACCTCCACTGGTGGTGCACCTCAGCGACCTCGGCGCACGGCGCGGGCGAGCCGGTCTACGTCTCGTACAAGCCCGAGCTGACCGAGCTGATGGGCAAGAAGGGCTACGCCAAGCTCGCCGAGCTGTGCGAGGAGCGGCTGGCGGCGACGCTGCCGATGGCGCCGCACCCGGCGGACCCGGCGCCCCTGAAGAAGCCGCAGGAGTAGCACGCGACCCGGGCCGGGCCACATCGGTGCCGGGCACCCGTCCGTGCTCAGCGCGCCGGGTGCGTGGTGTTCGAGGGCGTCGAGGACGGGGCCGGGCCGGTCGGCTTCGGCGTCGGGGCCGTCGCCGTCGGCGTGGGTGACGGCGATGTCCGGGTCGGCGTGGGCGTCGGTTTCGGGGCCGGCCGGGTCGGCCTCGGGTGCGCGGGCCCCGGGCGCTGCGGACCGGCGGCCGGGCCGGTCGCGCCGTAGCCCCGCATCGTGACGGCGGTGCCCCCGGGCTCGATGGCGATCCTGGCCCGCCAGGGGCCCGCCGGCTCCCGGTCGTGGTCGATATGGACCGTGATCGTGGTGGTCTCGCCCGGCCGCAGGGTGCCCGCCGTACGGCTCATCTGAAGCCAGGCCGCGCCCGCCGCGGCGTACCAGCGCACCGGGGTGCCGCCGGTCGCGCGGAGCGTGAGGAGCGTGGTCCGGCCCCTGGGTTCGGCGGCGATCGTCAGCCGGCCGGGGCCCGACTCCCGCCGGCGGTCCGCGTCCTCCGGCCGCTGCGGGGTGCCGTCCGCACTGATCACCTCAACGGACACATCGGGCGTCCCGTCACCCGCCCTGAAGCCGGGCCCGGGCGTCGTCCTGGCGTTCCCGGCGTTCTCGTACGGGCTGCCGCCCAGCCGCGGCCCGGGTTCCTTGTCGCCGGCGGTCACCGAGGGCGCGTCCTCGGCCGCCACGTCGGTGGCGGGGGCGCCCCGGTAGGCCGCCCACAGGGCCAGCACCGGCGCGGCGATAACGGTGGCGACCACGGTGGTGGTCAGCGCCCGGTTGCGCAGCCGGCGCCGGCGGGCCACCCGGTCCTTCGGGGGGCCCACAGGGAAACCGCTCCGGTCGTAACGAGGAGAACCGTTTGCCCCACTCGCCCGGCCGCCACCTCCCGCCCCGGCCACCCCTTCCGCGCGGCCCGACTTGGTGCGCCGGGCGACCGCCAGCGCACCGAGCACGGCCTCCCGGGGCGCGGTGACCAGCGGCAGACTGCCCCGCTCCACCGGCGCGGTGCCCGGCCAGGTCCCCGGCGCCGTGGCCCGCTCGGCGGTCCGCCGGCACTCGCCGCAGTCGTCGACATGGCGCACCAGCTCCCGGCTGAGCGCCGCGCCCAGCAGCATCTGGGTGTCGCCCGCCAGCTGCGCGACCTCCCGGCAGCGGCCGGACTCGACGACGGCCAGCGCCGCCCGGGTCCGTTCGACCTCGCAGGCGGCGGTGGCCAGCAGCGTGCGGGTGGCGATCGGGTCGGCGCCGAGCACCGCGGCGACCTCGTCGGCCGAGAGGTGGTGGCGCACCGAGAGCTCCAGCGCCTCCCGCTGCTCGGGGGTGGTGCCGGCTGCCTCCGGCCAGGCCAGCGCGGCCAGTTCACGCTGCCGGCGCTCGGCCTCGCGGGCCGCGCCGGGGCCCGGCGTCCCGGCGGCCGGCGCGGTCCGCTCGGCGAGCCGGCGCAAACAGGCCCAGCGGGCGAGGGCGTAGAGCCAGGAGCGGAACAGCGCCGGGTCGCCGGGGCGCCGGCCGCGGTGCCGCTCGGCGAGCGCGAGCGTCTCGCCGAGCACCGCGGTCGCGGCGTCGTGTTCGCACAGCACGGACAGGCAGTAGGTGAACAGCCCGTCCAGATGGGGCTGGTAGCCGTCCCGGCCCCGGTCCGGGGGGCGCGCGGTGTCCGGGCCGGGCCGCTCGGACGGCTGCGGCCGGTTCCGGCGCCGCGCGTCGCCGCGCGACCGGTGTGCGCCGGTGGAGTGCGTGGGGTGCTCGGGCCTGCTGCTCATCACCCCGGCGACGGTAGGCGGATGATGCAGCCCCGCTCGCTCGCGTTGGACACTTTTAACCCTTACGGGTGACCATCTCCCTCAAAAGGGGACACGAATGGCTCTTTACACGGGCGGTGCGCTCCGTATGCGCCACTCGGTCGGCGCAACTGCCGACGGCGGCGCCCCCTCCCGAGAGGCTCCGCGCCGGGGCCTCCGCTCCGCGAGAGCCGGCTCCCGGCGGCGTTGTCGGACCCCGCCGCTACGGTGACCCCATGGCAACGCGTAAATCGTCGGGCAAGGAGCGTCCCTCCTACCGCTGCACCGAATGCGGCTGGACCACCGCCAAATGGCTCGGCCGCTGTCCCGAGTGCCAGGCGTGGGGCACGGTCGAGGAGTTCGGCGGCGCCCCCGCGGTGCGCACGACCGCGCCCGGCCGGGTCACCACCGCCGCCCTGCCCATCGGCCAGGTCGACGGCAAGCAGGCCACCGCCCGCTCGACGGGCGTACCCGAGCTGGACCGCGTCCTCGGCGGCGGGCTGGTCCCCGGCGCCGTCGCGCTGCTGGCCGGCGAGCCCGGCGTGGGCAAATCCACCCTGCTGCTGGACGTCGCCGCCAAGGCCGCCTCCGATGCCCACCGCACGCTGTATGTCACCGGCGAGGAATCCGCGAGCCAGGTACGGCTGCGCGCCGACCGCATCGGCGCCCTCGACGACCATCTGTATCTGGCCGCCGAGACGGACCTGTCCGCGGTGCTCGGCCACCTCGACACCGTCAAGCCGTCGCTGCTGATCCTCGACTCGGTGCAGACCGTCGCCTCCCCCGAGATCGAAGGGGCGCCCGGCGGGATGGCCCAGGTCCGCGAGGTCGCCGGCGCACTGATCCGGGCCTCCAAGGAACGCGGGATGGCCACCCTCCTGGTGGGCCATGTCACCAAGGACGGCGCCATCGCCGGACCGCGCCTCCTGGAGCATCTCGTCGATGTCGTCCTGCACTTCGAGGGCGACCGGCACGCCCGGCTGCGCCTGGTCCGCGGCGTCAAGAACCGCTACGGCACCACCGACGAGGTCGGCTGCTTCGAACTGCACGACGAAGGCATCACCGGCCTCGCCGACCCCTCCGGCCTCTTCCTGACCCGCCGCGCCGAGCCGGTGCCCGGCACCTGCCTGACCGTGACCCTGGAGGGCCGCCGCCCCCTGGTCGCCGAGGTCCAGGCGCTGACCGTCGACTCCCAGATCCCCTCCCCCCGGCGCACCACCTCCGGCCTGGAGACCTCCCGCGTCTCGATGATGCTCGCCGTCCTGGAACAGCGCGGCCGGATCAGCGCCCTGGGCAAACGCGACATCTACAGCGCGACGGTCGGCGGCGTGAAGCTGACCGAGCCCGCCGCGGACCTCGCCGTGGCCCTCGCCCTGGCCAGCGCGGCCAGTGACACCCCGCTGCCGAAGAACCTCGTCGCCATCGGCGAAGTGGGCCTCGCGGGCGAGGTCAGAAGGGTCACCGGCGTCCAGCGCCGGCTGTCCGAGGCGGCCCGCCTCGGCTTCACCCACGCCCTCGTCCCCACCGACCCCGGCAAGATCCCCGACGGGATGCGGGTCCTGGAGGTCGCCGACGTCGGACAGGCGCTCAGCGTGCTGCCCAAGCGGGTGCGCCGGGAGGCCCCACAGGAAGAGGGCGCACGCCGGTAGACTTTGCCCTGGTCTCGCCCGTCACCGCAGAATTGCCTGTCGGCCACGTACGCTCCGCTGGTACGTCAACCACAGCATGGGCCGGGCGGCCTGCGGACCGACAGACCTTGTGACGGAGGAGTGCAGTGGCAGCCAACGACCGGGCATCGACTTCCGGCAGGTCCGGTGGAAGCTCCGGCACCGAGAGCCTGATGCGCGCCTCGCTGAGCGCCGTCGCGCCCGGTACCGCCCTGCGCGACGGCCTGGAGCGCATCCTCCGCGGCAACACCGGCGGGCTGATCGTCCTCGGCTTCGACAAGACCGTCGAGTCCATGTGTACCGGCGGCTTCGTCCTCGATGTGGAGTTCACCGCGACCCGGCTGCGCGAGCTGTGCAAGCTCGACGGCGCCCTGGTCCTCGACAAGGACATCACCAAGATCATGCGGGCCGGGGTCCAGCTGGTACCGGACGCCTCCATCCCGACGGAGGAGACCGGCACCCGCCACCGCACCGCGCAGCGCGTCTCCATCCAGGCCGGCTTCCCGGTCGTCTCCGTCAGCCAGTCGATGCGCCTGATCGCCCTCTATGTCGACGGGGAGCGCCGCGTCCTGGAGGAGTCGGCGGCGATCCTCTCCCGCGCCAACCAGGCGCTGGCGACGCTGGAGCGCTACAAGCTCCGCCTGGACGAGGTCGCCGGCACCCTCTCCGCCCTGGAGATCGAGGACTTGGTGACGGTCCGCGATGTCACCGCGGTCGCCCAGCGCCTGGAAATGGTCCGCCGGATCGCCACCGAGATCGCCGAGTACGTCGTCGAGCTCGGCACGGACGGCCGGCTGCTCGCCCTCCAGCTGGAGGAGCTGATCGCCGGCGTGGAGCCCGAGCGGGAGCTGGTCGTCCGCGACTATGTCCCCGAGCCGACCGCCAAGCGGTCCCGTACGGTCGCCGAGGCGCTCGCCGAACTGGACGCCCTCAGCCACACCGAACTCCTCGAACTCCCCATCGTGGCCCGCGCCCTGGGCTACAGCGGCGCCCCCGAGACGCTGGACTCCGCGGTCTCGCCGCGCGGCTTCCGCCTGCTGGCGAAGGTCCCCCGGCTGCCCGGCACGGTCATCGACCGCCTCGTCGACCACTTCGGCGGCCTCCAGAAGCTGCTCGCGGCCAGCGTCGACGACCTCCAGACGGTCGACGGCGTCGGCGAGGCCCGCGCCCGCTCGGTCCGCGAGGGCCTGTCGCGGCTGGCGGAGTCGTCGATCCTGGAGCGGTACGTCTGAGCGGCACCTCTGAGCGGTACGTCCAAGTAGTACGTCCATGCAGTACGTCCAAGGGGGCACGCCCTGGTCGCCGCCGCTCGCCGTACGCCGCGATGGGGTGGTGCCGCCGGTGAGCCGGACGAGACGCCTCAGGGCTCGTCCGGTCAGGGGCGGGACCCGGTGGCAGGTGCGGGGAGCGTGGCGGTGAGCCGGAGGCCCGTGACGAGGTCGGGGCGGATGCGCAGGGCGTGTTCCCGCTGCCCTTCCGTCCAGGGGTGCAGCAGCTCCCCGTAGTACGCCAGGTCGCGCGGATCGGTGACGGGCCGGCAGTAACCGGTGACCACCACGCTCCAGCCGACGTGCGTCACCGGGTCGATGGTGTCCGCCTCGTAGGCGACGACGACGCCCTCGGTCTCGGCCTGCCGGGTCACCGTGGCGATCGCCGCGCCCTCCTGCGTCCGGATGATGATCTCGCCCCGGTCCAGCAGATGGTTGACCGGGCGGATGGCCGGCAGCGCGTCCTGGGTGAAGACGATCCGGCCCAGCGACACACTGCCGAGGAGCCGCAGCGCCTCCGCACGGTGCAGCGGGATGCTGCGCCGGGGCCCCGCGGTCCCGGCCCCGCCCGCCCGGGTCACTCCGGTACCCGGCCGGGACGCCATGTAGTTCACCATGTCCTCCCTCTCGTCCTCCCACGCGCTGACATGCCCAGTAGAAAGCCGGCGAGCACCGCGCACCAGGGGCCGTTCGGCCCCCGGGCGGCGCGGGATCAGGCGGCCGGGGAGTCGAGGACCGGGTCGTACCGGACCCGCTCGGCGGGCAGTCCGGCCGCGGTCAGCCGCGCCACGGTCGCGCCGACCATCGCGGGCGGCCCGCTGACGAAGGCGAGATGCCCGGACCAGTCACCACGGCGGGCCACCGCCTCCGCCACCGGGCCGCGGCCGCCCCCTCCGGCGCCCTCGTCGAGCACCGGCACCACATGCAGCCACCGATGGCGCTCCGCCCAACGGGACAGCACCCGCGCGTCATACAGCTCATCGCGGCTGCGGGCGCCCAGGAACAGCCGCACCCCGCGCGGCTCCCGCACCGCCGGCCGGGCGGGCCCACCACCGCCGCCCCGGCGCCCGGCCAGCTCCTCCAGCAGCGCCTTGACCGGGGCCCAGCCCGTGCCGCCCGCCACCATCAGCAGCTCGCGCGAGGGGTCGTCGTCCAGCGTCATCGTCCCCTGGGCGGGCCCCAGACGCAGGGCGTCCCCGACCCGGGTGTGCGCCACCAGCGCCTCACTGACCCCTCCGGCGCCGGTCTGCCGCACATGGAACTCCAGCTCGCGCACCGGCCGCGGGGCGCAGGCGAGGGAGTACTGCCGCCAGGCCTGCGGCAGCAGCGGGGACTCGACGGCGGCGTACTGGCCGGCCCGGTACGGATACGGCTCGTCGGTCCGCACCCGCAGCACCGCGAGGTCCGGGCGGCGCAGCTCATGGCCGACCACCGTGCCCCGCCAGTACGCCGGTTCGGCCAGAGTGGCCTCCGCGCCGTCGACCATGGCCGCCACGGCGAACCGCAGCATCCGCACCCACGCCTGCTCCGCCGCCTCGCTCCAGCCCGGCCCCGCGGACTTCCGCAACGCCACGCACAAGGCCGCCTCGAACGTCTCGTAGTGCACCGGCCGCACCCCGAGTTTGCGGTGGTCCCGGCCGAGCCGGGTGAAGAACGCGGCCACCTCGTCCGGGCGGTCCAGGTTCTCGATCAAGTAGCGGAAGGCGCGGGCGAGATGGGACCGCTGGAACTCCATCGACGCGGGGAACAGCCGCCGCAGGGACGGCCACCGCGCGAACATCTCGTCGTAGAGAAGGCCGATCAACTCGTCGAACGGCGTCACCAGCGGCAGGTGCCGCACGATCAGCCGCTGGTCGGCGGCGCCGTCATAGGGCACCGCCGACGCCAAGTCCGGCTCCGGCGCACGGTCCTGGCCCAGCATCCGGCGCCGCAGCCGCATCGCGTCGTGCCGGGCCAGCAGTGCGTGGTACTCGTGGCCGACGGTGCCCGTAAAGGCATGCATGAGCGGACCTCCTGGCTGCGACGAGGGACCGGGCGGCGGGATACCGGGGATGCCGCGGTCCGGAAAGGGGCGCCAGTATGGCAGCGGGCCGAGGTGCCCCATCGGCCCTGCTCCCCAGGGCCGTTCGGCCCTTTCGCCCCGCCGCGCAGCCCGCGATGCTCGACCCCGGGGGCCGTACCGGGCACGGCACGCCCACTAGGGCCACCCATACTGAGAGTCCCCACAACGGACCGCATCCCGCACCACCGGGCGACCAAGCGAGCACCGAATGAATCTGCATCCCGCACCCGCCGCGCCGCTGCGCGTCTTCATCCTCGACGACCACGAGGTGGTCCGGCGCGGGGTGCGGGACCTCCTCGAAGCGGAGGAGGACATCGCGGTCGTGGGCGAGGCGGGCGACCGCCGGCAGGCCCTCGCCCGGGTACCGGCCGTCCGCCCGCAGGTGGCGGTGCTCGACGTCCGCCTCGGCGGCGGCGACGGCCCCGGCGGCGACCACGAAGGCATCGAGGTGTGCCGGGAGTTACGCGCCCGGATGCCGGAGCTGGCCTGCCTGATGCTGACCTCGTTCGACGACGACGAAGCGCTCTTCGACGCCATCATGGCGGGGGCCGCCGGCTACGTCCTCAAGCAGATCAACGGATCCGGCCTGGTCCACGCGGTGCGCACGGTGGCGGCGGGCGAATCCATGCTGGACCCGCGCACCGCGTCCCGGGTGATGGCGCGGCTGCGCGGCCCCCACGAGACGCCCGAGGCACCGCCGTCGGAGCTGGACCAGCTCTCGCCCCGGGAACGGCAGGTACTGGAGCTGATCGGCGAGGGACTGACCAACCGGGAGATCGCCGACCGGCTGTTCCTCGCGGAGAAGACCGTCAAGAACCGCGTCTCGGCCATCCTCGCCAAGCTGGGCGTGGGCCGCCGCGTCCAGGCGGCGATGGTCGCCGAGCGCGTCCGGGAACAGCGGGGCTGAGCGCCGCCGTCCGCCCCACCGGGTCCGCCCCGATGCCCGACGGGGCTCAGCCCGGCAGCGGAACCCGCCACACGATCCGGGTACCGCCCGCCTCCGGGGACTCGACCGTCAGCCGGCCCCCGTACAGCTCGGCCCGCGCCCGCATATTGGCCAGGCCCCCCGTATGCCGCGCGGCGCCCACCCCCACCCCGTCGTCCACCACCGTCAGCGTCACCTCGTCCGCCACCGTCAGGGCGACATCGAGACGTCGGGCGCGGGCGTGCCGGGCGGCGTTGCTGAGGGCCTCCGCGGTCACCGCCAGCAGGTGCCCGGCCAGTTCTTCGGGGACGTTGGTGTCCGCCGGGCCGTCGATCCGCAGCGACGGGGTGAAGCCCAGCGTGCGCGCCGCCGTCCGCACGGCGTCGGTGAGCCCGCGGCGCAGACCCGCACCGTCAGCGCCGTCCCCGGCCGTGCGCAGTTCGAAGATGGTGGACCTAATGATCTTGATGGTGGTGTCCAGGTCATCGACCGCCCGCCCGACCCGCTCGGCCGCCTCGGGCCGGTCGATCAGCCGGGTCGCGCTCTGCAGCGTGATCCCGGTGGCGAATAGCCGCTGAATGGCCAGATCATGCAGGTCCCGGGCGATGCGGTCCCGGTCGTGGAAGACCGCCAGCTCCTCCGACTCGGCCCGCCGCCGGCCGAGTTCCAGGGCGATCACGGCCTGATCGGCGAAGCCCGAAATCAGCTTCGCGTCGGTCTCGTCGAAGGCCGGCCGGCCCGCCAGCCGGCACAGCCGCAGCGCCCCGCACCCGATGTCGACCTGGAGCGGCACCGCGACCGCCGGACCGTACTCCTCGTCCGCCCCGGTACCCGCCCCCAGCGGATGCGCCCGTGGATCGCTCCGCACATCGGCGCTGACCACCGGCCGCCCCGTACGCGCCGCCGTCCCGGGCAGCGACCCCTCGGCCGGCACCGTCAGCCCCGCGATACGGCCGGCGCCCGCGCCGTGCGCCACCGCCACCGCCAGCCGGTCCGGGGCCGACGGCACCGGCAGCAGCACCGCCGCACAGTCGGCGCCGGCCACCTCCATGGCCCGCTCGGCGATCAGCCGCAGCACCTGGTCCGCCTCCGTACCGGACAGCAGACTCCTGGTGATCTCGCCCAGCGCCTCCAGCCGGCGCTCCCGGCGACGGCTCTCGTGATACATCCGGGCGTTGTCGATGGCCACCCCCGCCGCGATCGACAGCGTGGTCACCACCGCCTCGTCATCGGCGTCGAACGAGACGCCGCCCCGCTTCTCGGTGAGGTAGAGATTGCCGAACACCTCGTCACGCACCCGGACCGGCACCCCGAGGAACGTCCGCATCGGCGGATGGTGCGCGGGAAAACCGTAACTGCGCGGATGGCGGGACAGATCGTTGAGCCGCAGCGGCTCGGGACGGCGGATGAGCTCACCGAGAATGCCCCGGCCGCACGGTAACGGGCCGATCGACGCGATGAGCTCCTCGGACATCCCCACCGGCAGGAACTGCGAGAGCCGCTGCCCGTCACCGACCACACCCAGCGCGCCGTACTCCGCGTCGGTGAGGTCGACCGCCGCCTCCACGATCCCCCCGAGCACCTGCGGCAACTCCAGCCCCCGCCCCAGGCCCATCACCGCGTCGAGCAGACTGCGCATCCGGTCCTCCGGCGCACGCAGCTGCGCCCAACGCGCCTCCGGCACGGCCCGCTTCGCCTCGGACATGACCGCACTGCCCCCCACTGCCCCGAACCCCGTCCCTGCTCAGCAGCGTACGCGAGCAGCCCGACCGCCCCGTCCGGAAACCGCATCCCCCGGCCACCGCGACCGGAGACCGCGTCCCCCGGCCACCCCAACCGGGGACCGCACCGGCCGGCCACCCCGACCGGGGGCCGCATCCCCCCGGCCACGCCACCCGGGGACCGCACCGGCCGGCCACCCCGACCCGGGGGCCGCACCGCCGAACATCCCCTCCCCGTAGGGGCTTTTCGGCCCGGCGAGGGGGCTGTTCGGCCCTGGGCGCCGGCACCCCGGCGAACGAGCATGGTGACACCGGGAAGGGCCGAGTCTCCCCCGTGCTCATGTCCCGGCCCTTCCCGGTCCATTGGCCGCGTTTCCGGGCCTCGCGGGGACCGCGGGACCTCGTCTCGTGGAGAAACCGCGAAAACTCACCCCCGCAGGGCGCGACCCTCACCCCCACAGGACGCGGCCCTCACCCCCGCAGGACCGTGGCCTCCTTCTCCTCCGGCAGCCCCACCACCGGTCGGTCCGACCGCTGCGGCGCCACCCCGCCGATGCGCTGGAGCCAGTCCCAGGTGTCGGCGACCGTCTCACCCACGGGACGGCAACGCAGCCCCGCCGCCAGAGCCTTGGACACATCGGAACCGTAGATCGCAGCATCCGGCTCGCCGGGCGCCAGCCAGACCGGCAGCTCGATCCATGGCGCGATACCGGCGGCGAGAACCTCCTCCGGGGCGGTCCAGCGCAGCTCCGCGTCCGCGCCCGTGACCGACACACAACTCTCCAGGAACTCCCCCATCGTGGCGTGCCCGACCTCGCTCACCAGGTTGTACGCACCGCCGCGCCCGGCCTCCAGCGCGTCGACCGTCCATACGGCGAGATCCCGGACGTCGATGTACTGGAGCGCCAACTCCCGTGGCCCCGGCGCAAGAACCGGGCCACCACGGGCGATCCGGGTCAGCCACCACGGCAGCCGCCCGATGTTCTCGTACGGCCCGAGGATCAGCCCCGCACGCAGCAGCAGCGCCCGGTCCCCGAACCCCTCGGCCGCGGCCAGCTCACCGCCCCGCTTGGCCTGCGCATAGTCCTCGGCGTCCGTGGCGTCGGGGGAGCCCGCCACCACCGGGGCGTGCTCGTCGAACGGCGGCGTGGGCGGAAAGGTGTACACCGAGCCGCTGGAGACATACGCATACCTCCCGACCCGCCCGGCCAGCAGCCGCGCCGTGTCCCGCACCGCCGACGGGGCACCGCTCCAGGTGTCGACGACGGCGTCCCACTCACCCTCCTCCAGGGTGGCGAGCCCCGCCGCACTCCCACGATCGCCGTGCAGCGCCCTCGCCCCCTCCGGCGGCGCATGCTTCCCCCGGTGGAACACCGTCACCTCCCACCCCCGCGCCAACGCCGCCTCGGCAACCGCCCGCCCCACGAACTCCGTACCACCCAGCATCAGTAGCTTCATAGCGGCGACTGTGCCGCACGCCACCACCCGCGACCAGCACCGCACGCTCTCAGCAGAATCCCTCTGAGCAGAACAAGGGGAGGGGACGCTTCCGTACTTGGCGCTTGGGGGCGGCCGGGTATTCGACTCTGGTTGGCGCGGTCGAAGCCGGTCGGTAGTGGTCAGCCCAGCCGGTGCCGGGGGCGCTTCCGTGGTTGGGGCGGCCGGGCGTTCGGCTCTGATTGGCGCAGGTCGGAGCCGGTCGGTAGTGGTCGGCCCAGCCGGTGCCGGGGGCGCTTCCGTGCTTGGGGCGGCCGGGCGTTCGGCTCTGGTCGGCGCGGATCGGAGCCGGTCAGTAGTGGTGGTCGGCTCCGGCCGGTGCCGGTCGTCGGGCTCGATTCGCAGCCTCAGCTCCAGGCTCAGCTCCGAGCTCAGCTCTGGGCTCAGCTCTGGGCATCAGGCGGCGGCTTCGGCCCTCAGGCGACGGCCTCAGCCGTGTCATCCCTGAGCCGTGTCAGCCCTCCGCCGTGTCAGCCCTCAGCCAGGACGAACGTCGTACGGGCCGCCTCCAGCCCCGGCACCTTCGCCTCGATCTCATACTTGCCGGCGGGCACCTTGGCCGAACTCGGCGTGGCACACTGCGGGCCGCTGGCCCGGCGGTCCCACTCGATGGTGCGCTGCACGGACCCCTTGGCCGGCACCTGCAACAGCGCGGGGGCGGTGCCCGACGGGCAGTCGTTCGAGGCCCAGACCCGTTCGTCGCCCGCCGCGTCGCTGATGGTGAGCACCGCGGCCTTCTGCCCGAGATCCACCTTGCAGGCCGCCCCGGCCGCATTCTCGATCGTCAGCTCGAACTTCGGCCGGGTACCGGGCGCGTAGGAGTGCTTGACGCTACGAAGATCCAACTCGGCCTTACCGGTAACACAGTTGGGGAGCGAGGAACCGGCCGCGACGGCGTTCTTGCCGGAGCCCTGACCGATCGGCCCACTCCCGGAACCGGAACCACCGGATCCTCCACTGCCGCCGGAACTACCACTGCCGCCCCCCGCGGCGCCCGACCCACCGGAACCGGAGCCCGAGCCCCCGTCGTCACCCGACTCATCGCGCCCGCCCGGCTTTTGGTCATTCACCGGCCCGCTGGCGGAAGGTCCAGGCGTGATGGACGTCGCGGGTCCCTGGCCGTGCGATCCCTTGCCCTCATCACCGCTCTTTCCGGCATCCCCGCCCCAGTTGACGGCCCACACCACCAGGAGGGCGAGCAGGACGACGATGGCCAGCGCAACGGCCCTCCGCCGCCAGTAGATGGAGGAGGGAAGCGGCCCGATCGGATTGCGCAGTGATCCCACGCGGAAACTCTACGAGAGATCGGCACCCACACCGGCCAGTACCCGCCGCTTCCGGCTGCAACTTTTCCCATGATCGGCCCGGAACCGGCCAGAAGCCGGTCGGAAGCCGCCCCCCGACCCGCGTTTCCGTCCCAACGGTGCCTGATGGCCCAGCAACTCCTCGACAACCGCCGCCGTCGGCGCGGGCGCCACCAGCTCTCGATCCACTCCACTCCGGTCCGCTCCGGCTACTCCACTCCGGCCTCACTGTCAGCTGCGCCCCGGCCGATCGCCAGCAGCGGCACAACCGGACCCGTCCATACGGCCGTTGATCATGCTCAGCCCCGCGACCACTCCTCCTTGTGGCCGAAGCCCTGACTGTTGTCGATCAGCCGCAGCCAGTCGGGGCGCAGCTCCCAGAGCGTCGTCCGCTCCAGGGCGGCACGCAGCCGGTCACTCGTCGCGACGAACGGAAAGCGCTCGACATACACCTGCCAGCCGGCCGCCCGCTCGGCGCCGGTCAGCGGACGGCAGCGCCCCCGCCCCTGAAGCCCCGTCAGGCCGCCCCACTCCTGCCCGTCCCGCTGAGCCGTGAACGCGACCCGCGCGCCGGGCTCCGCAAGGGCCCGGCCGTGCCGCGTCGTGGTCGCGGTGACGAAATACAGCACGGGCCCGGCACCAGCCTCCAGGCCGCCCGTCACGCCGGCCGCCCCGCCGGCCTCCACCCCCGACACGCCGGACGCGCCGGACACGCCCGACTCATCGGCCTCGTCGACGCCGTCGGTTGCGCCGGCCTCGTCGGTTGCGAAGGCCTCGTCGATCGCGCCGGGTGTCTTGGCCGCGTCGGCGGTGGCAGTCCCCTCAACCGCCTCGGCCGCCCCGGTCGCGTACAGCACCGCGCAGGCCTGCGGCCCTTCCTCGTCCACATACGCGAGCGTCATCGTCGTATGCGCGGCCAGCGCTCGCCGGATCACCTCCGGGCAGACCGGCCCGGCCGTCGCGCCCGCGCCGTCCGCCCCGCCCGTCCCCGTACCGTCCGTGCCGCCCGCTCCACTCATCTCCGCCATGCCCGCATCCTCGCTCGTTGTCTCCTTGGCCTCGCTTGCCGCCTCCTTCTATTCCAGCAACGATTACGGAGAGTAGCGAGTTCCTGGCGGGGTGTTGCGGTTGAGGCGACGCGCCGGTCCCCCGCATCGCACGCCCTCTCCCCGCCCGCCGCCGGGCCACCGACCCCCGGCCCCTGAACGCAGAGCGCCGACCGCCGACCGATTCGCCCACCGCTTACCGCTCGCCGCTCGCCGCTCACCACCCTCCCCCCATGCCCCGCCCCACCCCTCCCTACCCCCCAGTAGCCCCCGTCCGTGAGTGGTTGGCCGTCCTGCGTGTGGGTGGGCGTGCGGCGGGGCGGGCCCGGTGCGTTTCCTGGGCGAGGCCGGACGTGCCAGGATCGGCATGCCATGACTTCGACGCCTGTCACCACCACTGCCACGACCGCCGCCGCCGAGACCGCTTCTGCCGCCGACGCGGCCGCGGAAGCCGCCGACGGGACCGCGCTGCACGGCCCGGTCACCGACTGGTTCGACGAGCACGCCCGCGATCTGCCCTGGCGCCGCCCCGAAGCGGGCGCCTGGGGTGTGATGGTGAGCGAGTTCATGTTGCAGCAGACCCCGGTCAGCAGAGTGCTGCCGGTGTACGAGCAGTGGCTGGCCCGCTGGCCGCGCCCCGCCGACCTGGCCGCCGAGGCGCCGGGCGAGGCGGTCCGGGCCTGGGGCCGGCTCGGCTATCCGCGCCGCGCGCTGCGGCTGCACGCCGCCGCCTCCGCGATACAGGAGCGGCACGGCGGCGACGTGCCGCGTGAGCACGGCCAGTTGCTGGCGCTGCCCGGCGTCGGCGAGTACACGGCCGCGGCGGTCGCGTCCTTCGCGTACGGGCAGCGGCACGCGGTGCTGGACACCAATGTGCGCCGGGTGTTCGCCCGCGCGGTGGCCGGCCGCCAGTTCCCGCCGAACGCCACCACCGCGGCGGAACGCAAGCTCGCCCGTGCGCTGCTGCCCGAGGACGAGCAGCTCGCGGCGCGCTGGGCGGCGGCCACGATGGAGCTGGGTGCGCTGCTGTGCACGGCGCGTACGCCGGAGTGTCACCGTTGTCCGATCGCGGCGCAGTGCGCGTGGCGGCAGGCCGGGTCGCCGGCGCACGACGGTCCGCCGCGTCGTACGCAGACCTATGCCGGTACCGACCGGCAGGTGCGCGGCAAGCTGCTGGCCGTGCTGCGCGAGGCGGTCGCGCCGGTGCCGCAGCAGGTGCTGGACGCGGTGTGGGACGAGCCGGTGCAGCGTGCGCGGGCGTTGGACGGGCTGGTCTCGGACGGTCTGGTCGAGCCGCTGGCCGGAGGCCGGTACCGGCTGCCACTGACGTAGCCCGGCCGTCACCCAGGCCGGACTACGGCTGCCATACGCACAGGAGCCCGGCCGTCGCTCAGGCCGGGCTACGCCTGCCATACGCGCAGAAGCCCGGCCACCATGTGCGCCAGAGCACGGCTGTCACCCCACAGGACCGCGGCCGTCACACGTGCGCGACCGCGGCTGCCCTCCCCCAAGAACGCGGCCGTCCCCAGCACCGGCCACACGCACAGGGCCGCGGCCGCCATCCCCCAGCCCCACCCACACCCACCACACCCTCACACCAAAAGGAGGCGCGGCCGCTCAGGCGGCCGCGCCTCCCGGCGTGACGGCCGACCGTCTGACGCGGTAACACATTTAGGGCCGCATGACCGAAAGGTGCCGCGATACGGCCTGAAGAAGGCCCTCGCCGGGCGCGGTTGCCGTCGCGTCACGGCCGGTAGGTCTTGCGGCGGGGGTGCTTCTCCCCCCGGAGTATGACGTGCGCGGGCCTGCCGTCCGTCCGAAGTAGGACCCCTGGCGCGCTGTTACACAACCGAGGGTTTTCCGTGCACTCGTTGTGGGGCCGACGCACATTACGTCGCAACACCCCCTCCGTAGCGTCTTCCTCGTGCTGGAGATGACTGCCGGCACGGTCAACGTGGGGAACGAAAGCGGATCGGAGGCGTCGAGATGGCGACCAGCGGCGGCAAGGTACTGGACTTCGAAGAGTACGTTCGTACGCGGCAGGAGGCCCTGCTGCGGAGCGCCCGGCGCCTCGTGCCCGATCCGGTGGACGCTCAGGATCTGTTGCAGACCGCTCTGGTCCGCACCTATGGCCGCTGGGACGGCATCGCGGACAAGTCGCTGGCCGACGCCTACCTCCGCCGCGTCATGATCAACACCCGGACGGAGTGGTGGCGGGCGCGCAAGCTGGAGGAGGTGCCCACCGAGCAGCTCCCTGACGCGAGCGTGGACGACGGCACCGAGCAGCGCGCGGACCGTGCCCTGCTGATGGACATCCTGGGGGTGCTCGCTCCGAAGCAGCGCAGCGTGGTGGTGCTGCGACACTGGGAGCAGATGAGCACGGAGGAGACCGCGGCGGCGCTCGGGATGTCGACGGGTACCGTCAAGAGCACGCTGCACCGTGCGCTGGCGCGGCTGCGTCAGGAGCTTCAGATGCGCGACATCGATGCCCGGATGTTGGAGCGCGGCGAGCGGGAGCGGGAGCGGTGCGCGGCCTGACGGGCGACGCACGGCACGCGGGACACGGCACGACGCACGACATCACACCAGTTACCACACGAAAACTATCCTTACCGGTGAAAACGGGCAGAACGACGGGCGCCTTACGGCTCCGGGCTCGACGCGCGACAATCACTTCAGGAACAGCAGCGGGATCAGCGGCTGTGCGAGCAGCACGGTGAGCGGGAGCGGATTGTCCAGGTACAGGTTGACCAGGATCGGGTTGACCAGAGGCGGCGCGGCCACGGCAGGAGTGGCCGCCGTCGGCCTTTTGCTGGCCGGATGCAATCCGGGGGGCGAGGGTGTGCGCAGCGAGGGCTCCGCGACCAGCACCCCGGTGCCCCCCAAGGGCCCGGTGAGCAGTTCTCCCAGCCCGTCCTCGACCGCGGACTACAAGAAGGTCGACGCGGTCCAGCTGCTGAAGGACGACCCCAAGGTCGGCGCGTTCGTGAAGAAGTCCCTGGCCAAGCCGTGCGCCGCCGACGAGTACCCGGTCGAGGTGACCTATGCGTCGCTGACCGGCGGCAAGTCCCCCGATGTCATCGTCAACGTCATGACCTGCGCGGATTCCGTCGGGATCGGCTCGTACGTCTACCGCAAGCACAGCGGCACGAAGCTCGGGTATGACAACGTGTACACGAACGAACAGCCGTCGGTCTCCGCCGGGGTCAACAAGGGCGAGCTGGAGGTCTCCAAGCAGACCTATGACACCGGCGACAAGGTGTGCTGCCCTTCGGGTGAGGACGTGATGCCCTACCGCTGGTCGGGTGGCCGCTTCGTCGAGGACCACGGCTATCACACCGACTACAGCAAGACCACCGTCGACGGCGCCACGCCGGACGACGGCACGGGATCGGAGGGTTGAGACAACCGCATGGCCGAGACCCATGTGCTCTTCGTCGAGGACGATGACGTCATCCGCGAGGCCACTCAGCTCGCTCTGGAGCGGGACGGCTTCGTGGTCACCGCGATGCCCGACGGGCTCGCGGGGCTGGAGGCGTTCCGTGCCAACCGTCCGGACATCGCCCTGCTCGATGTGATGGTGCCGGGGCTCGACGGCGTCAGCCTGTGCCGGCGGATCCGCGACGAGTCGACGGTTCCCGTCATCATGCTGTCGGCGCGTGCCGATTCCATCGATGTGGTGCTCGGTCTGGAGGCCGGCGCCGACGACTATGTCACCAAGCCGTTCGACGGTGCGGTGCTGGTCGCCCGGATCCGTGCCGTGCTGCGCCGCTTCGGTCACGCCAGCGGGCCGGAGCGGGGCGGTGCCGCGGCGGCCGAGGCGGACGATCCCGCCGAGGCCGTGCTGCGGTTCGGTGATCTGGAGGTCGACACCGAGGGCATGGAGGTGCGCAAGGGCGGCCGGAATGTCGCGCTGACGCCCACCGAGATGCGGCTGCTGCTGGAGTTCTCGAACGCGCCGGGTACGGTCCTGTCGCGGGACCGGCTGCTGGAGCGGGTCTGGGACTACGGCTGGGGTGGTGACACCCGGGTGGTGGACGTCCATGTCCAGCGGTTGCGCGGCAAGATCGGCCAGGACCGGATCGAGACGGTCCGCGGCTTCGGATACAAGCTGAGAGGCTGACACCTCCGGTGGTCAGGCTGGCCCTGCGGACGGGGCTGAGATGGAAGCTCAGCGCCGCGATCGCGCTCGTCGGAGCACTGGTCGCGATCGCGCTGAGCCTTGTCGTGCACAACGCCGCCCGGCATTCCATGCTCGACAACAGCCGGGATGTGCAGATCGAGCGGCTCAACTTCACGCAGAAGATCTTCGAGTCCACCAACCGGCTGCAGTTCGGCGCGAAGATCGATGATCCGTCGCTGCCGCGGCCGCTGCGTGACGAGGTCGCCAAGAACAAGCGCGCCACCTATCTCCAGGACACCGGGCAGACCGCCCCCGAGGTGTGGGCGGCCTCCCCGCTCAGCAACGGCCGGGTGCTGTCCATCCACGACAGTTTCCCGGACCGCTTCGCCGTCCTGGACGATCTGGACCAGGCGCTGGTGATCGGCTCGACCGCGGTGGTGGTCGGCGGCTGTGCGCTGGGTGTGCTGGTCGGCGGGCGGCTCTCCCAGCGCCTGCGCAAGGCGGCCGCGGCGGCCGGCAAGCTCGCCGACGGCGACACCTCGGTCCGTATCCGCGACGAGGTCGGCATCGGCCGGGTGCGGGACGAGACCGATGATCTGGCGTGGGCCGTGGATGCCATGTCGGACGCCCTGCAGGAACGGATCGAGGCCGAGCGGCGGGTCACCGCCGATATCGCGCATGAGCTGCGCACCCCGGTCACCGGTCTGCTGACCGCCGCCGAACTGCTGCCGCCGGGCCGCCCGTCCGAGCTGGTGCGCGACCGGGCCCAGGCGCTGCGCACCCTGGTCGAGGATGTGCTGGAGGTGGCGCGGCTGGACGGTCATGCGGAGCGCGCCGAGCTTCAGGACGTGGTGCTCGGGGAGTTCGTGGCCCGCCGGGTGCGGGCCCTGGACCCGGACATCGTCGTCAACGTCGTACGGGACGCCGATGTCACCACCGATCCGCGTCGGCTGGAGCGGATCCTCGGCAATCTCATCGCCAATGCGGCCCGGCACGGCCGCCCGCCGATCGAGGTCACCGTCGAGGGCCGGGTGCTGCGGGTGCGCGACCACGGTCCGGGTTTCCCCGAGGCGCTGTTGCGGGAGGGCCCGAGCCGTTTCCGTACGGGCAGCAGCGACCGGGCGGGCCGCGGGCACGGGCTGGGGCTGACGATCGCGGCGGGCCAGGCCCGGGTGCTGGGGGCCCGCCTGACGTTCCGCAACGCGGAGGAGCTGACGGACGGGTCGACGGGGGCGGTGTCCGTTCTCTGGCTTCCGGAGAACGCTCCTACCAATACGGGGAGCTTTCCGGTTATTCAGCTGCCGGATCGCTGACTTCCCACGCTTTCGGCTGTCCCGCCATGGTGGTTGCCCGCCGTTTGGTGCCCGCTGCGCGGTGCCCCCGCCGTTGCTCCCCCACTGCCTGAAGGGCGTGGGAGGTACCCCCACGCGGCGGGCCGGGTCCGCTGCGCGGGGCTGTGGGTGCGGTGGAGGGGGGTCCGGGGGGGGGGGGGGGGGGGGGCCTGTTTTTGTTTCACCCCCCCCCCCCCCCCCCCCCCCCCCCCCCCCCCGGTG
>NZ_JBVHZH010000008.1:97181-146339 GCF_055574515.1 Streptomyces sp. NPDC029466 | reverse complement strand
GGGGGGGTTTGGGGCGACCCCCCCTGGGGGCCGGAGACCCGGGGTGGGGGGGGGGGGGGGGGGGGGGGGGGGGGGGGGGGGTGCCCCCTCCTCCCCCCCCCCCCCCCCCACCGGCTTTGGCTCAGACGGACTCAGGCACCGCTATTCGGTCCGTGGGAGCGTTGTCGCGCTGCGTGCTCTCGGCCGGGGTGGCCGGGCCGCCGCGCAGGGGGACCTCCTTGAGGAACCAGGCGGCGGCGAAGCCGATGATGCTGATCGCCGCGCCCCACAGGAAGACGTGGTGGGTGCCGGTGGCGACCGCGTGCATGTACGCGTCCTTGATCATCGGCGGGAGCTGGGCCAGGCCCTTCGGGTCCATCTGGGCGCCGCCGCTGGTCATCTTCTCGCCGGCCTTGCCGATCCGTTCGACCATCGTGGCCTGCACCTGGTGGGTGAAGATCGCGCCGAGGATGGCGACGCCGAAGGAGCCGCCGATCGTACGGAAGAGGGTGGCCGAGGACGAGCCGACGCCCATGTCCTTCATCTCGACGCTGTTCTGCGCGATCAGCATCGTGGTCTGCATGAGGAAGCCCATACCGGCGCCGAGCACCGCCATGTAGGCGCCCGAGGTGAAGCGGGTGGTGTCGGTGTCCATCAGGGACAGCAGGGTCAGGCCGGCGGTGATCAGCCCGCCGCCGACCACGACGAAGATCTTGTACTTGCCGGTCTTGGTGGTGACCCGGCCCGCGAACAGCGACACCACCATCATGGCCAGCAGCATCGGCAGCAGGAGCAGACCGGAGTTGGTGGCCGAGGCGCCCTGCACGGTCTGCTGGAACAGCGGCAGGAAGGTCATCGAGCCGAACATCACGAAGCCGACCAGGAAGCCGATGAGCGTGACGAGCGAGAAGTTGCCGTTGCGGAAGATGTGCAGCGGCAGCACCGGCTCGCTGACCTTGCGCTCGACGAGTACGAAGAGGGCGAGGGCGACCACACCGACGACGCCGAGGCCGATGATCTGGCTCGACAGCCAGTCGTACTCGGTGCCACCCCAGGTGGTGATCAGCACCAGTGCGGTGATGCCGACGGTGAGCAGCGCGGCGCCGACGTAGTCGATCCGGGTCTGCGACCGCTTCTTCGGCAGGTGCAGCACCGCGGTGACCATGATCAGTGCGATCGCGCCGAGCGGCAGGTTGATGTAGAAGCTCCAGCGCCAGCCCAGGTGGTCGGTGATGGTGCCGCCGACGAGCGGTCCGCCGATCATGGCGACGGCCATGACGCCGGCCATCATGCCCTGGTACTTGCCGCGCTCCCGCGGCGGAATCAGATCGCCGATGATCGCCATGACGCCGACCATCAGACCGCCGGCGCCCAGGCCCTGGACGGCGCGGAAGCCGATCAGCTGCCCCATGTCCTGTGCCATGCCGGAGAGTGCGGAGCCGATCAGGAAGATCACGATGGAGGTGAGGAAGACGCCCTTGCGTCCGTACATGTCGCCGAGCTTGCCCCAGATCGGTGTCGAGGCGGCGGTGGCGAGCGTGTAGGCGGTGACCACCCAGGACAGGTGCTCCAGTCCGCCCAGTTCACCGACGATGGTCGGCATCGCGGTGCCGACGATCATGTTGTCCAGCATCGCGAGCAGCATCGCGATCATCAGCGCGAAGAGCACCATCCGCACGCTGGCCGGCTGTTTTTCCTGCCCCTTGCCCGGCGCTGCGTCCGGTCTGGCCTGCACGGCCGAGGTCTGTCCGTCCCCCGTCGGGGTCGCTTGGCGCGACTTCCCCATCACTCACTCCTACTTACTTGCCGCCCGGCTAGTTCAGTACAGTGAGGAAGGTAGGCGACGAACTAGCCGGGCGTCAAGTAAGTTTCTCTGGCGCCCCACGGGGCAGCCCTCTGACCAGTACCGACGACGCAGGAGAGCACCATGAGCACACAGGCGCGCAGGGGAAACACCCGCCAGCGCATCCAGGACGTCGCTCTGGAGCTGTTCTCCGAACAGGGCTATGACAAGACGTCGCTGCGGGAGATCGCGGAGAAGCTAGAGGTCACCAAGGCCGCGCTGTACTACCACTTCAAGACCAAGGAAGACATCGTCATCGGCCTGTTCCAGGACCTGGGCCGGCCCATCGACGAGCTGATCGCCTGGGCCGAGGAGCAGCCGCGGACCCTGGAGACGAAGCAGGAGCTGATCCGCCGCTACAGCGAGTCGCTGCGCTCGGCCGAGCCCCTCTTCCGTTTCATGCAGGAGAACCAGGCCGCGGTGCGCGATCTGAGCATCGGCGAGAGCTTCAAATCGCGCATGCTGACCCTCTTCGGGCTGCTCAGGGAGCCCGAGTCGGAGCTGGCGGATCAGGTGCGCTGCATCACCGCACTGTTCTCCATGCATGCGGGCATGTTCGCGATGCAGAACCTGGAGGGCGACCCCGAGGAGAAGCGCAAGGCCATCCTCGAGGTCGCCACAGAACTGGTCACGGCGGCAAACCCGCCGAACCGCCGGCCAGCCCGGCCGGATTCAGCTCAGACGGCATCGCCGTGAGCCCGCAGGAATCCGGTCGGCTCGATGCCCGTCCCGTAGTCAGGACCGGTGCGGACCTCGAAGTGCAGGTGGGGGCCGGTGGAGTTACCGGTGCTCCCGGACAGGCCGATCTTTTCGCCGGTGCCGACCTGCTGGCCGACGTTCACGCCGATCTGTGACAGGTGCGCGTACTGGGTGTACATGCCGTTGTCATGCTTGACCACGATGGCGTTGCCGTACGCCGGGCCGTCGCCGCCGCCGTAGGGACCGGCCTTGACGACGGTGCCCTTGTGGACGGACTTGACCGGGGTACCGGTCGGCACGACGAAGTCCTGGCCACTGTGGTTGTGCGACCAGTGGCTGCCGGCCAGACCGAAGGTCGAGCCCAGGGTGTACTTGTCGACCGGCTTGACCCAGGAGTCGGCCTTCTTGGCCGCGGCCTTCTTGGCCTTGGCCGCGGCGGCCTTGGCGTCCGCGGCGGACTTGACCTGTGCGTCGGCCTGCGCGGAGACGGTCGAACCGACACCCGAGGTGAGGTTCTGCAGGCCCGCGTCGGCGGCGGTGGCAATACCGGCGCCCAGGGCGGCGGTAACGCCGACACCGGCGGCGACAACGGCGACGCGATTGCGCAGCGCGAACTTCTTCGAATTGCGGAGAGCGGTGAACTTCGACATGCGGGTTTTCCTCCAGTGAATTGATTGGTTTCCCGGCTGCGGACCGGGATCGCCATTCCTTGGTAACCCGCCTTCGCCGCCCCGCCAAGGGGCCTTTCTACTAACCCGGCCCGTACGAGATGCCGGGTGACCGAGGCCCTTGCGCGCCCGCCGAAGCTCTGCACGAAACCCCCGAATTCGGACATCTCGCCATGCCTCCCGGGTCCGCTACGTGCCTCCTGAGCAGGCTGTTTCCCCATGCGCCGCACGGGGCTTACCTCCCCCGCGCCGCTCACCCGCCTCCAGCCCCTCGCCCGCCCCGGGAAACCCCCGTACCCCCGGGCCCCCATTCCCCTAATTCTTTTAGTAGGCCCCAAAACGCCTGTGTGCCATGTCACCGATAATCAAGATCCAACCGCTTTTCGCACCCCTTCCGGAGGCCCGATGCGGGGTTTCGAGGTCTTGTGATGCGGGCGAACCGGGCCTTTGTGACGTGGCTTACCCGGCCTTTGTGACCCGGCTTACTCGCCATTTGTGACCCGGCTTACGTGGCCTTTGTGACCCGGGTTACCCAGGCCCGCCAAATGTCCGAATTGGGTAGTAATGGTGGCCCGAAATCCGTGACCGCCGCCACAGCGGTCCACCCGCCCGTGCACCTGGCCGATCACCACCCCGCCGCCCCGACCGCCGCAATAACGTGGCCCGACGACAACACCGGCCACGGGGGAGGGCGGATCGCACGATGGACCCGTCAGCAGTGGGTGTCCGACTCGCCTCCGGCGTGGTCGCACCGCTCATCAGGAAGCTCTTCGTCAAGGAGGGGCCGGGCGCCGGCCTGGTGGCGAAGCCGGTCCGGATCTCCGGGCTGGTCAGCTTCAAGGGCGAGCGGCGGACGCTGTCCGACAAGGACCTGCGCAAACTCGCGGCGGAGCTGGTCGACCGGGCCGTACGGAGCGCCGGGCCCGGCGAGCGCCCCCTGGCCGTGGACGAGGAGCAGGCGGTGGCCGGGGCCCTGGCCACCACGCTGCACGGCCTGGGTGACCTCGACATGGACGACGTACAGGCCGTCCGTCTGGGCGCCACCGCCCTCGCCGAACGTCTGGCGGCGGCGAGCCCGCATGCCGTCCGCGGGCTCTCCCGGGACGCCGAGCTGCTGCACGCCACCCTGCTCGGCATCGCCTGCCTGCACATCGTGCACTTCTTCACCCAGCGGTCGGCCTTCGTGGCCCGCACCCTGGTCCAGCAGAGCAGGAGCCTGGACAGCCTGATCACGCTCATGGACGAGTTCCTGGCGCGGCATCCGTCCCCGCGGGCGGCGGACGCCGCGTTCGAGCGCGGCTATCTCGCGTATCTCGCCCGTAAGCACGGCAGACTCACCATCTACGGCATCGATCTGGCGCACTCCCCGGACCGGTGGCCGCTGGATGCCGCGTATATGAGCCTGGAGGCGACGGCCCCGGCCGCCCCGGAGGTGGCGGCCGTCTTTCCCTTCGCCGAGGAGGACGGCCCCCGGGGCGCGCCGCCGGCACCGGGGGCCGTCCCCGCCGACCAGGCCCTGGCCGGGCGCGACCGGGTGCTGCTGCGCGGTGTCGCCGGCTCCGGCAAGAGCACCCTCGTCCAGTGGCTGGCCGTCTCCTGCACCAAGGCCCCCGGCGACACGGCCCTCCCCCACCTCTACGGCCGGATCCCGTTCGTCCTCCCGCTGCGCACCCTCACCCGTGACGGGGCGCCGCTGCCCACCCCTGACCGCTTCCTGGCGTCCGTCGGCTGCCCGGTGTCCGGCTCGCAGCCCGAGGGCTGGGCGGACCGCGTGCTGGCCTCCGGGCGGGCACTGCTGCTGATCGACGGCCTGGACGAGATCCCCGAGCGCGAGCGCGAGCTGACCCGCCGCTGGCTGCGCGATCTCATCGACGCCTTCCCGGACAACCTGTGGCTGATCACCTCCCGCCCCTCCGCCGTACGCGACGACTGGCTCGCCGCCGACGGCTTCGGCGAGCTGACGCTCTCCGCGATGAGCCGCACCGAGGTCGCCGCCTTCATCGGCCGCTGGCACGCCGCGGCCCGCTGCGACGCCGAGGACCCCGAACGCCTCGACGCCTACGAGCAGTCCCTGCTGGCCGCCGTGCACACCAAACAGGACCTCGCCCGGCTCGCCACCAACCCCCTCATGTGCGGCCTGATCTGCGCCCTGCACCGGGACCGCCGCGGCTATCTGCCCACCGGCCGCAAGGAGCTGTACGACGCCGCCCTCGGCATGCTGCTCTCCCGCCGCGACCGGGAACGCGATATGGCCGCCCCCACGGGCATCGAGCTGAGCGACGAGCCGCAGATCCAGCTGCTCCAGCGACTGGCCTACTGGCTGATCCGCAACGGGCGCAACGAACTCGACCGGGAGCGCGCCCAACGCATCCTCGGCGAGGCACTCCCGGCCGTGCCCGCCGCGGCGGAACAGGGCGATGCGACGGCCATTTTCCGCCATCTGCTGCTGCGCAGCGGTCTGCTGCGCGAACCGGCCCCCGGCTCGGTCGACTTCGTCCACCGGACCTTCCAGGACTACCTGGGCGCCAAGGCGGCCGTGGAGGACGGCGACTTCGGACTGCTGGTGGCGCATGCGGAGGACTCCCAGTGGGAGGACGTGATCCGGATGGCGGTGGCGCATGCGCGGCCGCGGGAGCGGGCGGAGATCCTGCGGGGGTTGATGGCGCGCGCAGACGGTATCGATGGCCCCCTCGCCCGGTTGCGGGTCGACCTGCTGGCCATGGCCTGTCTGGAGCATGCGACGGAGATCGATCCGCAAGTACGGGACGAGGTGAACGAGCGCGCGCGGGCGTTTCTGCCGCCGCGCAGCCGTGAGGAGTCGCGATCGCTCTTCGGGGTGGGGCCGCTGGTGCTGGAGCTGCTGCCCGGTCCGGAGGGGCTGGCGGACGACGAGGCGCAGGAAGTGGTGGCGACCGCGGCGCTCATCGGGTCGGACGCGGCGCTGGAAGTCATGAAGCGCTTCCGGAATCACCCTGCGACGGGCACTCAGCACCAACTCGCCCTGTCATGGCCGCAATTCGATACCGCCACCTATGCCCGGGAGGTCATCCAGCACCTCGACGCCAAGGTGACCATCACCGCGACGTCGCGCGCCGAACTGCACGCACTCCGGGCGCTCGGTCGGCCACGCGTCTCGGTGAGCGGCTCCTTCACGGCTGCCGAACTTCTCGGCGCGCTGCCGCTCGACCTGATCGAAAGTCTGTCGATCACGGAGAACCCGGAGATCGCCGACCTCACCTTCCTCCGCGAATTCCCCGCACTGAAGTGGCTGTCGCTCTGGGACTGCCCGGCGGTCGAAAGCGTCGCCCCGATCACGGACCTTCGCCTCCACACCTTGAGCGTCTCCGGGCCGCCCCAGAAAGACATCCCGATTCCCCGCGGGCTTCGCCGGCTGCGCCACCCCCGCACCCTGCTGCTCCACTGCACGCTCCCGCCGGAGGGATTGGCGGCGCTCCCCGTGGATGCCCCGTTGAACCACATGACCCTCAGCCGACCTGTCGGCGCCGAATTCACCGGCATCACCCGCTGGCCCCATTTGCGCGGCATCCAACTTCCGCGTCTCACCGATGACTTCGGCGAGGATCAATGGGGTGCGCTGGCCTCGCTGAGCGAGCTGGAGGATTTCTCGTTCGGCCTGGCGAGGGGAGGGGTCCCCCTGCGCCTGCCGGCCGGACTTCGGCTTCCGCAGGTGAAAACGCTCAGCCTCCTCAACGCGGCACACCTCCCCCCGTCCGAAATGAGCCGCCTGCTGCGCGCAGCCCTCCCGGCTTTCCCCGGCGTCCGGGAACTCCAGCTCTACGGCGTGATCATCGACTTCATCGACCTCTCCCCCGCGGCGGCCCTGCCAGAACTCCAGGAGGTCTATCTCTCCAACCTCCGCCCGGCCTCCCGCCACTCCCTCCCTCCCCACATCAAACTCACCCACTACCCCCGCCCCCGCACCTAGGCTGACCGACAGCGCGCCCCCTCAACCCCCATATTCAGCACCGCAGTTACGGGGAACCCATGGATCCCACGAACATCGTTGCCCACCTCACGCCCCAGGTCGTCGATCCGCTGATCCGCAGGCTCCTCGCCCCGGACGGGCCGGTTGCCGAGCCGGTCGACCGGCCCGTGCAGATCTCCCGGCTGCTCTCCTTCACCGGCGAGAAGCCAACGCTGAGCGAGAAGGAGCTGCACGGACTCGCCGCGGCCCTCGTCAAGCAGGTGTCGGCCGGCCGGACGGACGCCGGCCGGAGGGACGCCGACCGGGCAGACACCGGACTGACGGACGCCGAGAACCAGGCCGTCGCCGCCGCCCTCGCCCGCACCCTGCGCGCCCTCGCCGACATCGAGATGGACGACCTCGACGCCGCCCGCCTCCTCCCCGCCGAGTTCGCCCGGCGCCTCTGCGGGACGGTGCCCGGCGCCACCCGTGAGCTGACGCACGACGGTGCCCGGCTGCACGGCCTGCTGCTGGATGTCGCCGCCCGGCATCTGCTGTACCTCTTCACCGAGCGGTCGGCCTTCGTCGCCCGGACGCTCGTGGAGCAGACCCGTACCCTCACCGAGCTGATCCACGGGCCGGGCGCCGCTCCCGCCGCCGCGCCGCCGTCCCGTACCGCCGCAGAACCGGCCACCGAGGCCGCCGCGGAAGACGCCGCCTTCCAGGACGGCGCCGCTCCGCCCCCGTCCCCCGCCACACCGGACCTCGCCTCCCAAGACGCCGCCTTCGAAGCCCGCTACGCCCAGGACACCGCCGCCCTCCACAACCACCTGACGATCTTCGGGATCGATCTGACGCACTCCCCGGACAGCTGGCCGCTGGACGCCGCCTATCTGGGGCTCCAGTGCGAGCCCGGCCCCCAGGACACCGAGGGTTCGCCGGACGCCGCGGGGCAGGACGACCCGCCGCTTCCCGCGGAGCAGGCGCTGTCCGGCCGCGGGCAGGTTCTGGTCCGCGGGGTGGCCGGGTCGGGCAAGACGACCCTGCTGCAGTGGCTGGCCGTCGCCACCGCCCGTGACGAGCTGCCCGAGGCGCTGGCGGGGCTGCGCGGCCGGGTGCCGTTCCTGCTGCCCGTACGGCGCTTCGCCTGTGAGGGCATCCCCTCCCCCGGCACGTTCCTGAGCGCCGTCGGCCACCGGGACGCCGGGGCGGCGCCGGCCGGCTGGACGGAGCGGGTGCTCGGCGCGGGGCGCGGGCTGCTGCTGATCGACGGGATCGACGAGGCCCCGGAGAGCGAGCGCGAGCAGGTGCGCCGCAAGCTCGCCGAGTGGACGGCGCGCTATCCGGAGAACGTCTGGATCGTCACGTCCCGGCCGTCCGCGGTCCCCGGCAACTGGCTCGCCGGTGAGGGGTTCAGCGAGCTGTCGCTTGCGCCGATGGGCCGCGAGGACGTCGCCGCGTTCATTCAGCGCTGGCACCGGGCCGCGGCCCAGCGGTGCCCGGCCGACCTGGACCGGCTCGGCCAGTACGAACGCACGCTGCTCAATGCCGTACGGATCACCCGCGATCTGGGGCGGCTGGCGACCAATCCGCTGATGTGCGGGCTGCTGTGTGCCCTGCACCGTGATCGCCGGGGCTATCTGCCGTCTGGCCGGAAAGAGCTGTATGACGCGGCGCTGTCGATGCTGCTGGAGCGCCGGGACCGGGAGCGGGCCATGGTCCCCACCGACGGGGTGGAGCTGACCCGGCAGCCCAAGATCCAGCTGCTGCAGAAGCTCGCCCACTGGATGCTGGTCAACGGCCGCTCGGAGATGGACCAGGCGACCGCGGTCGGCACCCTCGCCCGGCATCTGCCCTCGATACCGGACGCGGCCCGCCAGGGCGGCCCCGAGGACGTCTTCCGGCATCTGCTCAACCGCACCGGGCTGCTGCGCGAGCCCACCCCCGGCACCGTCGACTTCGTCCACCGCACCTTCCAGGACTATCTGGCCGCCCGCGCGGCCGTGCAGCGGCACGATTTCGGGCTGCTGCTCGATCATGCCCACCACGACGACTGGGAGGACGTGGTCCGGATGGCGGTGGCGCTGGCCCGCCCCGATGAGTGCGCGGCGCTCCTGGACGGCCTGCTCGCCCCGCACTCCGGCGTACGCGCCTCCGAGGCCCGGCACCGCAAGCTGCTCGCGGCGGCCTGCCTGGAGCACGCCACGGAGCTGGATCCGGCGGTCCGGGCGCGGGTGCAGCGCTTCACCCGCGCCATGGTGCGGCCCAGCACCCCGGCGGCGGCCCGTGCGCTGGGCTGGATCGGGCCGATCGTGCTGGAGATGCTGCCCGATCCCACCCAGGTCTCCGACCACGAGGCGTATCTGCTCGCGATCACCGCCACCTCGATCGCCGACGACATGGCGATCGACTATCTGACGGGGCTGCGCGACCGGGCGCATCACGACGTACGGGCGCAGCTCGCCGGGGCGTGGCGGCGCCACGACACCGCCCGCTACGCCCGCGAGATCATCGCCCATCTCGAACCGGCCGAGCTGTATTTCCCGGTCACCAACCTGGAGGAGCTGCATACGCTGCGCCGGCTGGGCGGCCGCCCGCATCTGCGGATCGCCGGGCCTTTCACACCGGACCAGCTGCTGGAGGGCATCGCTCCGGCCGAGGGTCTGACGCGGCTGTGGCTCGCCTATGACCTGGGCGTTTCCATGGAATGGCTGGCTGCTTTTCCGCAGCTGGACACCCTGCGGATCGGCCGCCGTATTCCACCGGTGAGCGGCGTTCCCGAGGGCATTCGCGTGGTGCAGATGTAGCGTGCGGCCGGCGTCCGCGCCGCATCCGCCGTACGCCACCCGTGCACCAATGACCGACTGTGCACGAATGACCGAAAATGACCCCTGGCGAAAATGTGCTGCATTTCCGGCCCCTAAAGAACAGGGCGGGAAAGACGGGAAAGAGCGGACTCCCTTACGGAACAACACTGCCCCGGAACCGTGGAAACGGTTCCGGGGCAGTGTCTGAGGCGGTTATCCGCGAGTGCCGCGCTGTGCCGCTCAGGCGTCCTTGCTGAGGTTCGGACCCGAACCACCGGCAGTGGACTCGATCGGCGGGGCGTCCGGCAGCGCCGACTTCTCCTCGCCGCGGAAGGTGAACTTGGCGGTCTCACCCTCGCCCTCGACATCGACGACCACGATGTGGCCCGGACGCAGCTCGCTGAAGAGGATCTTCTCCGAGAGGGCGTCCTCGATCTCGCGCTGGATCGTGCGACGCAGCGGACGGGCGCCGAGCACCGGGTCGTACCCGCGCTTGGCCAGCAGCGACTTGGCCTCGCCGCTGAGCTCGATGCCCATGTCGCGGTCCTTGAGCCGCTCGTCCACCTTGGCGATCATGAGGTCGACGATCTGGATGATGTCGTCCTCGGTCAGCTGGTGGAAGACGACGGTGTCGTCGACACGGTTGAGGAACTCGGGGCGGAAGTGCTGCTTGAGCTCTTCGTTGACCTTGTTCTTCATCCGCTCGTAGCTGGACTTGGTGTCGCCCTGGGCCGCGAAGCCGAGGTTGAAGCCCTTGGAGATGTCCCGGGTACCGAGGTTGGTCGTCATGATGATGACCGTGTTCTTGAAGTCCACGACCCGGCCCTGGGAGTCGGTCAGCCGACCGTCCTCCAGGATCTGCAGCAGCGAGTTGAAGATGTCCGGGTGGGCCTTCTCGACCTCGTCGAAGAGCACGACGGAGAACGGCTTGCGGCGCACCTTCTCGGTGAGCTGGCCGCCCTCTTCGTAGCCGACGTAGCCGGGAGGCGAACCGAACAGCCGCGAGACCGTGTGCTTCTCGCTGAACTCCGACATGTCGAGGGAGATCAGCGCGTCCTCGTCACCGAAGAGGAACTCCGCCAGCGTCTTGGACAGCTCGGTCTTACCGACACCGGACGGGCCGGCGAAGATGAACGAGCCACCGGGACGCTTGGGGTCCTTCAGGCCGGCACGGGTACGGCGGATGGCCTGGGAGAGCGCCTTGATGGCGTCCTTCTGGCCGATGACGCGCTTGTGCAGCTCGTCTTCCATCCGCAGCAGCCGGGAGGACTCCTCCTCGGTGAGCTTGAAGACCGGGATGCCGGTGGCCGTCGCCAGGACCTCGGCGATCAGCTCCTCGTCCACCTCGGCGACGACATCCATGTCGCCGGCCTTCCACTCCTTCTCCCGCTTCGCCTTCGCGGCCAGGAGCTGCTTCTCCTTGTCGCGCAGGCCCGCGGCCATCTCGAAGTCCTGCGAGTCGATCGCGGACTCCTTCTCCCGGCGCACATCGGCGATCTTCTCGTCGAATTCGCGCAGGTCCGGCGGCGCGGTCATCCGGCGGATCCGCATCCGGGAGCCGGCCTCGTCGATCAGGTCGATCGCCTTGTCCGGCAGGAAGCGGTCCGAGATGTAGCGGTCGGCCAGGGTGGCGGCGGCGACCAGGGCGGAGTCCGTGATGGAGACGCGGTGGTGCGCCTCGTAGCGGTCCCGGAGACCCTTGAGGATCTCGATGGTGTGCGGCAGCGACGGCTCCGCGACCTGGATGGGCTGGAAGCGGCGCTCCAGGGCCGCGTCCTTCTCCAGGTGCTTGCGGTACTCGTCGAGCGTCGTGGCACCGATGGTCTGCAGCTCGCCTCGCGCCAGCATGGGCTTGAGGATGCTCGCGGCGTCGATCGCGCCCTCGGCGGCACCCGCACCCACCAGGGTGTGGAGCTCGTCGATGAACAGGATGATGTCGCCGCGGGTGCGGATCTCCTTGAGCACCTTCTTGAGGCGCTCTTCGAAGTCACCGCGGTAGCGGGAGCCGGCGACCAGGGCACCGAGGTCAAGGGTGTAGAGGTGCTTGTCCTTGAGGGTCTCGGGCACCTCGCCCTTGACGATGGCCTGCGCCAGGCCCTCGACGACCGCCGTCTTGCCGACGCCGGGCTCGCCGATGAGGACCGGGTTGTTCTTGGTACGGCGGGACAGGACCTGCATGACCCGCTCGATTTCCTTCTCGCGCCCGATGACCGGGTCGAGCTTGGTCTCGCGAGCGGCCTGCGTCAGGTTGCGGCCGAACTGGTCCAGGACGAGGGAGGTCGAGGGCGTGCCCTCGGCGGGGCCGCCGGCGGTGGCGGCTTCCTTGCCCTGGTAGCCGGAGAGCAGCTGGATGACCTGCTGCCGCACCCGGTTCAGATCGGCGCCCAGCTTCACCAGGACCTGGGCGGCGACGCCCTCGCCCTCGCGGATCAGGCCGAGCAGGATGTGCTCCGTACCGATGTAGTTGTGGCCGAGCTGGAGGGCCTCGCGGAGCGACAGCTCCAGGACCTTCTTGGCACGGGGGGTGAAGGGAATGTGCCCGGACGGAGCCTGCTGGCCCTGCCCGATGATCTCCTCCACCTGCTGGCGGACCGCCTCGAGCGAAATCCCGAGGCTCTCCAGGGCCTTAGCGGCGACACCCTCACCCTCATGGATCAGGCCCAGGAGGATGTGCTCGGTGCCGATGTAGTTGTGGTTGAGCATCCGGGCTTCTTCCTGAGCCAGGACGACAACCCGCCGCGCGCGGTCGGTGAACCTCTCGAACATCGTTAATCGCTCCTCAGAGCGGTCAGGCAGTTAGGGGTCGGTCCCCTCCCTGTCCTTCCGCATGCTAGTCCCGCGGGGCGGGACAGCTCATTCCAACTGCCGACACCCGTCCGGATCACCCCCGCTCCGGCGGGGAAAATTACTGCCGAACAGCTGACATCTGCTCCAACTCGATGGTGCGAGACGATGTTCCCGCAGGCCAGGCATATACGCCCTCTGCCACTACGCCCGTGGCGAACGCGCCCGTTACCGACACGCCGTCCGCCGTCGGTCATCAGCCGGGGCGGAACGCCTCGGGCGCCGGTCACACCGTCTCTTCCCACTGAGACTGTCTTACCCGCTGCCACTGACACTCCATGCGGCGCGGGCCGCTTCCATCCGCTACGGGCGAACATCCGCACGCCATCGAGTGCCCCTCCGCGCCCCTCCCTCTGGCACGGTGCGTATCCACACCTCTACCCAGCGTAACTTCCTGGGTTTTCGGGAGTTGCACCGGGCATGGCCCGCGTGCTTCCGCGCCCCCGCAGCCCCCTCGCCGCCGTTCGCCGGTGGTACGAGGAAGAGCTGGGCTGGCCGACCACCGGAACGGAGCCGGTGGAGCTGCTCACGGGGCGGCGCTTCGATGTGCTGGAGATGCCGGCCGGGGCGGGAAGTGCCGTACTCCGGCGATTGCCGCGCACCGGCCCGGTGGCGCTCGTTCGGGCCGGATGCGACGGGAATCACCCCGGTGATCGGCCGAAATTGCTCATGCTCATCGCGGCCGGCGGCGCCGAGGAACTCCCGGGAATCCTGGAATGGCTGGAGTGGGGTGCGCTCGTCCCGGATCTCACGGCGCGTGGGACCGGAGACCGGATGCCCGCGCCGGTGTTCCCCACTGGCACAGCACCGTCATACGGATTCGGTTCCCGGGAGGCCGCGCGATGGGTGCGACCTCCCCGGCCCGGGTACGAAGCGGAGAATTCCCTGCCCACCACGGGGTTCGGGGCGGGAAACGGGGACGACAGGGGCGTCCCCGACCTCGTACGACTCGTGAGCGCGGCGGCGACGGAGTGCCACCGTGCCCGGTTGATGCGTGCTGGTAATGCCCAATCGGACCGCCTGTACGGCGATCAGCCGTTGGCCTTCTCGAATGCCTCGCGAATGTCGGCGGGGACACGGCCACGGTCATTGACGTTGTAGCCGTTCTCCTTGGCCCAGGCGCGGATCTTCGCGGTGTCCTGGCTGCCACCGGAGGCCGCACCACGCGACTTGCCGCGACCCGAAGAAGCGCGGCCACCGGTACGGCGACCCGCCTTCACGAAGTCGGCGAGGGAGTCGCGCAGCTTCTGGGCGTTGCTGTCGGAGAGGTCGATCTCGTAGGACTTGCCGTCGAGAGCGAACGTCACCGTCTCGTCCGCCTCGCCACCGTTGAGGTCATCGACAAGAAGAACCTGAACCTTCTGTGCCACCGGTTTCCCTTTCATCGAATGCGGATTACGACGGAAAGCAAACCGCTTTTCCGGGAAAAACACAAACCCTTGGGTAGGGTTCACTTGCCCACAGAGCGGGGAACGCATGCTTCCGTACCCATGAGATAGGGGAGCGATTCGGACATAGAACACTCATCACAGGTGCAGAAGCATCCGGCTGTTACCCAGGGTGTTGGGCTTCACTCGTTCGAGGCCCAGGAACTCCGCAACGCCCTCGTCATAGGAACGCAGCAGCTCACTGTAGACATCACCGTCTACCGGAGCTTCGCCGATCTCTACGAAGCCGTGCTTGGTGAAGAAGTCGACTTCGAAGGTGAGACAGAAAATGCGCCGCACTCCGAGCCAGCTCGCGGTGCGCAGCAGCTTGTCGAGGACTTGGTGGCCGACGCCGGACCCCTTCAGCCGCGGATCCACGGCCAGGGTGCGGACCTCCGCCAGGTCTTCCCACATGACGTGGAGTGCTCCGCAGCCGACGACCTCGGCGTCTTCGTCGCGCTCGGCCACCCAGAACTCCTGGATGTCCTCGTAAAGCGTGACGGTGGCTTTGTCGAGCAGGATCCCGTCGCGTGAGTAGGAGTCGATGAGGCGGCGTACGGCCGGTACATCGCTGGTCCTGGCCCGGCGGACGGTGAGGCCTTTTGAATGCGGAGGCATGCCGGGACGCTATCGCCCCTTGCCGGTGGCGTTCGCCCCGGGCTCATCCCCTTCGGCGGGCCCGGCTTCCTCGGCCCCTTGCGGTGCCGCTTCTGCCGCGGGTTCTTCCGCCGGCGTGCTCTCTTCCGTCTCTTGTGCCGGTTGTTCCGCGTCTTCCGCCGGTTCGTCGACTTGGACCATCCGTACGGCGTCGCGCAGGGCCTGTCGCTGTTCCGGCGACATCATGCCGAAGAAGGCGACAAGAGCGGCCGCGGGGTTGTCGCTGGCGGACCATGCCTCGTTCATCAGTGCGGCCGCGTAGGCGGCGCGCGTGGAGACCGCCTCATATCGATAGGCGCGGCCTTCTGCTTCGCGGCGCACCCAGCCCTTCTGGTGAAGGTTGTCCAATACGGTCATGACCGTGGTGTAGGCGATGGACCGTTCCTTCTGCAGATCTTCCAGGACTTCTCGAACGGTGACCGGGCGGTTCCACTCCCAGACCCGCGTCATGACCGCGTCTTCCAGATCACCCAAGCGTCTCGGCACACAAGAACAATAGTGGGAGATGTCGCGAATGCCCGTTGATCTCGTTGCGTTTGCGCCGGAAAAGGATGTACGACCCGGGACGGTCGATCCCGGGTCGTACGGTGCGCGCAGGCCGCCGAAAGGGCGGCGGGCGGCTCAGGCGCCGTGTGCCGTGGGCTCCTGACCGGCGGATTCGGCTCGCGCCAGGGCGGCGTCCACGGCGGCGTCCTCCTTGGCCTTGTTCTCGCCGCCCTGGCTCTTGATGATCGTCACGATCAGGGCGGTGAAGGCCACGGCCATCACTACGGGCGGGAGCAGCGCTGCGACGTAATCCATGGCGTTCGGCCTCCTTTGGGGCGTGAGATTCCAGAGTACGCAGCGTTCAGGCGGTGCGGCTCTCGGGGGGCGGGGCGGGCTTGCGGCGGGGCGGGAAGACCTCGCCCGGCGTGGGGATGGGCCGGTCCCGCTGCGGGCGCTTGGGCTGCGGTGCCGGCGCGGGCTCCGGTTTGCGCTCCGGTTTCGGCTCCCGCTCGGGCTCCGGCTCCCGCCCGCTTCGAGTGGCCGAGCGGCCGCCTGGCAGCGCGCGCAGCCGGGTGCGTACGGATTGTTCGGCGAGCTGCTCGCAGTGGCGCAGCAGGGCGCTGCGGCGCTCGCACTCGGCCTTTCCGCCGGAGCGCGGCAGCGAGCGGAGGGCGGCGAGATCGTCGGGGCCGGGGACATGGCCCACTGCCAGCGCCTCCTTGAGGTGTGCGAGATAACCGGTGGCCGAGCCGGGCAGGGCCGCGCGGTAGCGGGCGAGGTCGGCGAGGAGGAAGGCGCGCAGCCGGCCGCCTTCGCTGACCGCCTCGTCGACCGCCTCGGCCAGCCGGAGGTATTCCTGGATGTCCTGGGTCCACTCGGGCCCGAGGGCGCCGAGCGGGGCGGACGGGGACGTCGTCTTCAGGGCATGGGCGAGGGCGCGACGGAGCACACGCAACTCATCGGCGCTGAACGCCATGCCGCCGCGGGTTCCGTTTGGCATTGGCATGTGGCGACTTTACGACCAATTCCGACAAAAGCCGCTTAATTCGTGAACGGTGGCGCGGCCGCGAGCCGCACCACCGATCATCCGGTGCGGGAATGGCGTCCGCGGACCGGGCGGTTTCCGCTAGGAGCGGGCGATATTCCGCTCGTAGACCAGCCGCAGACCGATCAGGGTGAGCCAGGGCTCGTGCTCGTCGATCTCCGAGGACTCACCGAGCACCATCGGCGCCAGCCCGCCGGTGGCGATCACGGTCACGTCGTCGGGGTCGTCGGCCAGCTCCCGCGCCATGCGCTGGACCACCCCGTCGACCTGGCCCGCGAACCCGTAGAGGATGCCGGACTGCATGGCCTCCACGGTGTTCTTGCCGATGACGCTGCGCGGCCGGGCCAGTTCGATCTTGCGGAGCTGGGCGCCCTTGACGCCCAGCGCGTCCACGGAGATCTCGATGCCCGGTGCGATCACGCCGCCGACGTACTCGCCGCGCGCGCTGACCGCGTCGAAGGTGGTGGCCGTACCGAAGTCGACGACCACCGCGGGGCCGCCGTAGAGCTCGACGGCCGCCAGGGCGTTGATGATCCGGTCGGCGCCGACCTCCTTGGGGTTGTCCATGAGGATCGGCACGCCCGTCTTGACGCCGGGCTCCACCAGGACGGCCGGCACGTCGCCGTAGTAGCGGCGGGTGACCTCGCGCAGCTCATGGAGGACGGAGGGCACCGTGGAGCAGATGGAGATGCCCTCGATGCCGTCGCCCAGGTCGTCGCCGAGCAGCGGGTGCATCCCCATCAGGCCCTGGAGCAGGACGGCGAGCTCATCGGCGGTGCGCCGGGCGTCGGTGGAGATCCGCCAGTGCTCGACGATCTCCTCGCCGTCGAAGAGGCCGAGAACCGTGTGGGTGTTTCCTACGTCGATGGTCAGGAGCATGCTCCGCACCGCCTCCGGTTCACGTCAGGCACGAAGGGCTCGCCCGGGGTGGCGGGTGGGGCGACGGGTGGGCCCGCGTCGATGATCAGGAGCATGGCGGTCAGCGGTCCTCACGCACATCGTCGGCTGCGCCCCGGTCGTCCTGGCCGTCGTCCTCGCGCAGGTCGAGGCCGATGTCGAGGATCGGGGAGGAGTGGGTGAGCGCGCCCACCGCGAGGTAGTCGACGCCGGTCTCGGCGTAGGCGCGGGCGTTGTCGAGGGTCAGCCGGCCCGACGACTCCAGCATCGCCCGGCCGGCGACCAGGGCCACCGCCTCCCGGGTCTGCTCGGGGGTGAAGTTGTCCAGCAGGATCAGGTCGGCGCCTTCGGCGAGGATCGGCGGGATCTGGTCGATCCGGTCGACCTCCACCTCGATCGGCACCCCGGGGAACTCGGTCCGTACGGCCGTGAACGCCTCGGCGATGCCGCCCGCCGCGACCACGTGGTTGTCCTTGATCAGCGCCGCGTCGGACAGCGACATCCGGTGGTTGACGCCGCCACCGCAGCGCACCGCGAACTTCTCCATGGCGCGCAGCCCCGGCGTCGTCTTACGGGTGTCGCGGACCCTGGCCTTCGTCCCTTCGAGGACGTCCGCCCAGGCCCGGGTCGCGGTCGCGATGCCGGACAGCAGGCACAGCAGGTTGAGCGCGCTGCGCTCGGCGGTGAGCAGGTCGCGGGTGCGGGTGGTGACGCTCAGCAGCTTGGTGCCGGCCGTGACCCGGTCGCCGTCCTCGACGTGCCGCTCGACCGCGAACTCTTCGGTGCAGACGAGGGACAGCACGGCCTCGGCGATCCGCAGACCGGCGACCGTGCCGGCCTCGCGGGCGGTGAAGTCGCCGGTGGCGACGGCGTCCTCGGGGACGGTCGCCACGGTCGTGACGTCCACGCCCTGGTCGAGGTCCTCCTCAAGGGCGAGATGGGCGATCTCCTCGACCTGGACGGGGTCGAGGCCGGCGGCCACCAGGAGCGCGGCCAGGTCGGGGTCGAGACCGCAGCTCAGCGGGTCGAGTTCGAACGAGCCGTCGTCGCCGCCGCAGCCGCAGGCATCGCCGCAGCCACCGGCGGAGGCGCCGCCGGTGGGCCCGCCGATCTGGAGGAGGGGGAGGTCGTCGGAGGTGCTGCTCACGGGGTGGGCTCCGTATTCGGGGAGGTGGGGTGTGCGGTGCGGTCTGTCTTGGCGGGCGGTGGGAGCGGTGGCTACGAGGTGGCCGTCGGCGGGAACTCGGCGGTCTCCGTCGTCTGCAGGGTCAGCGCGCGGTCCGCATCCAGGGTGATGCGGAAATGGCGGCGCCAGGAGACATCGTCCCGGTCCGGGTGGTCCTCGCGCCAATGGCAGCCGCGGGTCTCCGCCCGGCGCTGCGCCGCGGCGACCAGCACCCGGGCCACGCACAGGAGGTTGGTGGCCTCCCATGCCTCCACGCCGGGCTCGGGGGCCTTGCGTTCGACGGGGCGGGCGGCGCTCCCGGTGGCGGCCGCACCGGCCGGTTCGCCGCCGCCCGCAGGGCCTGCGGTCACGGCCGCCTCCCGGTGGAGACGGTCCAGTTCGGCGGCCGCACGGGCGAGGCTCTCCGCGCTGCGCAGCACTCCGGCACCGGCGGTCATGATCCGCTGCACGGCCGTACGGGTCTCCGGGGCGAGCAGCGGGAGGGCGGTGCGGGGCGCGGGCGGGGCGGGCGCGGGCGCGGGGCGCGCGCCGTCCGCCGGTGCGCCGCTCGCCGCGGCCTGCGGGGCGGGGGCCTGGGCGATGTCCGCGGCGATCCGCTCCGCGAACACCAGGCCCTCCAGGAGGGAGTTGGAGGCCAGCCGGTTCGCGCCGTGTACGCCGGTGCAGGCGACCTCGCCGCAGGCGTAGAGGCCCGGGACGGTGGTGCGCCCGCGCAGATCGGTGCGGACGCCGCCGGAGGCGTAGTGCGCGGCCGGGGCGACCGGTATCGGCTCGGTGACCGGGTCGATGCCGTGGCTGCGGCAGGCGGCGAGGATGGTGGGGAAACGGGTCTCCCACATCTGGGCGCCGAAGTGCCGGCCGTCCAAATACATGTGCTCGACGCCCTGTTCGTGCGCCTGCCGCATGATCTCCTTGGCGACGATGTCGCGCGGGGCCAGCTCGGCGAGTTCGTGCCGGCCGACCATGAAGCGGGTGCCGTCGGCGTCGACGAGGTGGGCTCCCTCGCCCCGTACGGCCTCGGAGATCAGCGGCTGCTGGCCTTCCGCTTCCGGCCCCAAATACAGAACGGTGGGGTGGAATTGGACGAATTCCAGGTCGGAGACCTCGGCGCCGGCGCGCAGTGCCAGGGCCACCCCGTCTCCGGTGGAGACCGCCGGGTTGGTGGTCGCGGAGAAGACCTGCCCCATGCCCCCGGTGGCGAGCACCACCGCCGGGGCGTGTACGGCCCCGACCCCGTCGTGCTGGCCCTCCCCCATGACGTGCAGGGTGACACCGGCCGTACGGCCCTCGGCGTCCGTGAGCAGGTCGAGGACCAGCGCGTTCTCGATGGTGCGCAGCCCGGCGGCGCGGACCGCCCCAACGAGCGCACGGGAGATCTCGGCCCCGGTGGCGTCGCCGCCGGCGTGCGCGATACGACGGCGGTGGTGGCCGCCTTCCCGGGTGAGCGCTATCTCGTCGCTGCCCGGTGCGGTGTCGAAGCGGGCTCCGGTGCCGATCAGCCGGTGGACGGCGTCCGGGCCTTCGGTGACCAGGGTGCGTACGGCGGTCTCGTCGCACAGTCCGGCGCCCGCGACGAGGGTGTCGGCAAGATGCTGCTCCGGGGTGTCGCCGTCGCCGAGCGCGGCCGCGATCCCGCCCTGTGCCCAGCGCGTGGAGCCGTCGTCCAGACGGGCCTTGGTGACGACGACGGTCCGGCGGCCGGCCGCGGCGCAGCGCAGCGCGGCGGTCAGCCCGGCCACCCCGGAGCCCACCACGACGACATCCGCCGCGATGGACCACCCGGGGGCAGGGGCGGTCATGCGTATGCCGGTGTCTGCTGCGGGGCCGGTGCCTGTTCCGGTGGCGGTCATCGAGTCGCTCCGAGGGGGCCTTGGGGGGCGGGGGGAGGTGTGGCGGGTGCGTCGGAAGGGGCGGCGTCCGTGCCGGTTCCGTCCTGGTGGGCGGGCGCCGGTCCGGAGCGCCCGGCTCCGAAGTCGAGACGGATGTTGTCGATCAGCCGGGTGGTGCCGACCTTGGCGGCGACCGCGAGGATGGCCTCGCCGTCGTAGCCGTCCGGGACCTCGGTGAAGTCGGACGGGTCGACCAGCGCCAGGTAGTCCAGGAGGAGCGGCGGTTCGAGCCGGGCGGCGTCGTCCAGGACGGCACGGGCCGCGGCGCGTGCCACGGACGGGCCGTGCGGGGGTCCCGCGGCGGCGTAAGCGACGGCGTGCGCGTCGGCGGCGGCCCGGTCCTCGCCGAGGGCGGCCAGCGCCGCGGCCCGGTCCTGCGCCGCGTGGCCCGTGGAGACGGCGCGGGCGCGCAGCGCCTCCTCGGCGGCGAGCCGGTCGCGGGCCGCGAACAGCGCGGCGGACAGCGTGAGCGCGGTGCGCCGCTCCGGGGCGGAGAGGTAGCGGTTACGGCTGGAGAGGGCGAGGCCGTCCTCCTCGCGCACCGTGGGGACACCGATGATCTCGACGGGGAAGTTGAGGTCGGCGGCCATCCGTGTGATGACGGCGAGCTGCTGGGCGTCCTTCTGCCCGTAGAAGGCGAGGTCCGGCGCGGTCAGATGCAGCAGCTTGGCGACGACGGTGAGCACCCCGTCGAAGTGCCCGGGGCGGCTGGCGCCTTCCAGGAGGGTCCCCATGGGGCCCGCGGCGACCCGGATCTGCGGTTCTCCGCCCGGGTAGACCTCGTCGACGGACGGGGCGAAGACGACGTCAGCGCCCGCGGCGGCCGCCAGCTCCGTATCGGCGTCCAGGGTGCGCGGATAGCGGTCCAGGTCCTCGCCCGCCCCGAACTGGAGCGGATTGACGAAGACCGTGACGACGACCTGGCCCTGCGGGCCGACCCGGCGGCGGGCGGCGCGGATCAGGGTGGCGTGGCCCTCGTGGAGCGCGCCCATGGTCATGACGACGGCACGGGCGCCGGTACCCCGGGGCTGCTCGCGGAGGGCGGCGGCGGTGTGGAGGAGCCGTACGGCCCGGGTGCGGGCCGGGGTCGGGCGACTCTCGTCCATGGGCTGGTCCGGCTCCTCCATGGGCTGGTCCGGCTCCTGGTTGACGGGCTCCTGGTTGACGGGCTCCTGGTTGACGGGCTCCTGGGGCACGGACATGTCCGGTGCCGGAGCGGCGTCCGGGTGGGAGCCCGGTTCGGGGGGCGGGCTCAGGGGCGAGGCGGTCATCGGTCGCCTCCCTCGGGGCCGTGGCCGGGAGCGTCGGGATCCGGGCCGGAGGGGCCGGGGGCGCCCGGGGCGGTGCCGGGGCCGTCGCCGGAGTCGGCGAGCACTTCGAGCAGGTCCTCGGCCAGCTCCGGCTTCAGCAGACCGTGGACCAGCGCCCGGTCCGCGGTCGTACGGGCCATCGCGAGATATCCGGCGACGCTCTGCGGCGCGTGCCGGCGCAGCTCGGCGATATGGGCGGCGACGGTGCCGGCGTCGCCCCGGGCGACCGGGCCGGTCAGCGCCGCGTCACCGGACCGGAGCGCGTTGTCCAGGGCGGCGCCGAGCAGCGGTCCGAGCATCCGGTCCGGGGCCTGCACCCCGGCCTCGTGGAGCAGTTCCATCGCCTGGGCAACGAGCGTGACCAGGTGATTCGCGCCGATGGCCAGCGCTGCGTGGTAGAGCGGACGGGCGGATTCCGCGATCCACTCGGGTTCCCCGCCCATCTCGATGACCAGCGCCTCGGCGGCCATCCGCAGCTCGTCGGGCGAGGTCACGCCGAAGGAGCAGCCGGCCAGCCGCTGGACGTCCACGGAGGTGCCGGTGAACGTCATGGCTGGATGCAGGGCGAGCGGCAGGGCGCCGGCCCGGGTGGCCGGGTCCAGGACCGCCGTTCCGAACCGCCCCGAGGTGTGCACCAGCAGCTGGCCGGGGCGTACGGCACCGGTCTCAGCGAGGCCGCTCACCAGGCCGGCCAGGGCGTCGTCGGGGACGGTCAGCAGGACCAGGTCGGCGCGGGCGAGGACCTCGGCCGGGGGAACCAGCGGCACGTCGGGCAGCAGCTCGGCGGCGCGGCGTACGGAGGCGTCGGACACGCCCGAGACGGCAACCGGGTGGTGCCCTGCGAGCTGAAGCGCAGCGGCCAGGGCGGGCCCGACACGGCCCGCGCCGACGACCCCGACGGTCAGCCGGGCGGGGCGGTCCTGGGCCTCGAGGGGTGGGAGTGCATTCACGCGGCGATGGCCTTCCGTTCCAGTCCGCGGGGGGTACCGGACGATTCATCGCCATGCTACGCGAGTGTTTCCGGTGACTTTCAGAGCTCTGCGGAAGGTGAGACCGGGGTCTCTTCCGGGAGTTATCCACAGGGGTCGCGGCGCCGCGCGGAGCTGGGCGACCATCGATGCGACGGCGCGCGAAGGCGCGGGGCAAGGGCAGGACCGGGGGGCGAGGCGGATGAGGGAAGCAGGCGGACGCGGCACGGATGCGGGCTCGCGGGGGGCTTCGGGCGGGGCGTCGGGCGAGGGGGCGTCGGGCGGGGCGTCGGCCGGGGCGGGTGGGGCTCGCGTGGGGCGGGAGCGGATGCGAGCGGCGCTCCGCGGCGCGCGGCGGGTGCTGTCGGCCGGCAGCAGGGAGACGGTCCGCGAGCGGCTGGACCGCCTGGTGGCCGAGGCCCCGGCCACCTACGACCTGGACGACTGGACGGACGTCTACGGCAACGACGACGGCATCATCGGCGAGCTGGAGCGCCGGACCGCCGCCGCCCTGGGCACCGAGGCCGCCGTCTTCTTCCCGACCGGCACGATGGCCCAGCAGGTGGCGCTGCGCTGCTGGGCGGGGCGTACGGGCAATGCGACGGTCGCCGGCCATCCGCTGTCGCACATGGAGGTGCATGAGGGCGATGCCTGGGCGGTGGTCAGCGGGCTGCGCATGGTGCATCCCACCCACGCGCCGCGGCCACCGACCGCCGCGGAGATCTACGACCTGCCGGAGCCGTTCGGGGCCCTCGCCCTTGAACTACCGCTGCGGGACGCCGGCTTCGCGCTGCCGACGTGGGACGAGCTGACCGCGGCGGTGGAGGCCGCACGGGACCGTGACGCGGTGGTGCACTTCGACGGCGCGCGCCTGTGGGAGTGCGGCCCGCACTTCGGCCGCCCGCTCCCGGAGATCGCAGCCCTCGCGGACAGTGTGTACGTCTCCTTCTACAAGTCGCTGGACGGCATATCGGGGGCCGCGCTCGCGGGCACCGAGGACTTCGCCGAGGAGGCGCGGGCCTGGCGGCACCGGTACGGCGGCCAACTGTTCCAGCAGTGGCCGGCCGCGCTGGCCGCCCTGGCCGGGCTGGACCGTGAGCTGCCGCGGCTGCCCGCGTACGTGGCCCACGCGAAGGTGGTGGCCCGCGCGCTGGGCGACGGCCTGGCCGAGGCCGGTGTGCCGTGGTTCCGGGTGCACCCCGGGGTGCCGCACACCCACCAGTTCCAGCTGTGGTTGCCACACCCGCCGGAGCTGCTGAACGAGGCCGTCGTGCAGCAGGCGGAGCGCACCGGAACGGCGCTGTTCCGGCACTGGGACGAGCCGGCGCCGGCCGGCCCGCCCGGGGTGGCGATGACGGAACTCACGGTCGGCGCCGGTGCCCTGGCCTGGACGGACGCAGACATCCGGTCGGCGACCGGGGAGTTCGTGGACTTCGTGCGGCGTGCGGGACGGGGGTGACGCGGGCGGAGGTGGGAGGGGGTGAGGCGGGCCGGCGTGGGAGGGGGGCGACGGGGGCGGACCTGGGAAGGGGTGAGGCCTGCGGGCGTGGGAGGGGGTGAGGCGGGCGGGCGTGGGGGGGGGAGGGAGGGGGCCGGGCGGACGTGACAAGCGCTGAGGTGGGTGGGCGCGGCAAGGGCTGAGGTGGGCGTCAGGAACTAAGGCGAGGCGTCAAGAACCGAGGTGGGGCGTCAGGAGCCGAGGTGGGGCGTCAGGAGTTGAGGCGGGCGGGTGCGCCGCCGTGGGCTCCGGCGGCGCCGGTCTCCCGGCGGAGCAGGGCCGTGGCGGCTGAGCGTACGGCGCGGCGGATGCGGGACGGCAGGCGGTCGGCGGGGGCCGTGACGACGGCCCGGAAGTGGTGCCACTGCTGGATCTCGCGGGCGGTGCGGACCGCGTGGGTGCCCGGGGCGGGCGGTGCGGCCTCGCCTCGCTGGGCGGCGCGGTAGAGGTCGAGGAGGTGCTGCTGACCGGCATTCATGTGCCTCACTGTGCGGCGGTCCGGCCGCTCGGGGCGCGTCGATTGACGAGAGCCGTCAATTGGCGTCCGCGCAGGTGGGAGCCTCGCGCATGATGGGCGCATGGCCAACGTCATCGACATCACCGGGCTGCCGCCGGAGCGCGTCGTCTTCACCCCGTCCCCCTTGGCGGAGCTGGGCGCCGCACTGCATGCGCTGTCCGAGCCGGGCCACCACCCCGGGCTGCACGGCTGGGTCACCGCGACCAACGCGGCGCTGAAGACCGACCTCGCCGACCGGCTGTGCGAAGCGGACATCCTGTGGCGGTCCTCCCGTTCCGACATCCTGCTGCCGGCCCGCCCCGGGGCGACGCTGGCCGAGGACCTGGACGAGCTGGACAAGATCGACGACGAGCGGTTCGTGGCCGCCGCGTTCGAGATCACCTGCTCCCCGCGCTACACCCTCCCCACCCCGTCACCCCTGGTCGACGCGGGCGAGCGGGCGCGCATACGGGAGATGGCCGCCGCGCGCGGCCCCCGGCAGGCGGCCTTCACCGACCGGATGCTGACCGACCCCGACGGCCTGCGGGTGTGGCTGCGCCGCCTGTTCGAGGACTGCGAGGAGGCGTTCTTCGGGGACATCTGGCGACGGGTGGGCATCCAACTGGCCGCCGATGCCCGGCACAAGACCGAGTTGCTGCGCCGCAAGGGCCTGGCCGAGACGCTCTCCGCGACCTCACGGGCACTGTGGCTGGAGGACGCCCCGGACGGCAGCGGCCCCGGCACCGCCACCGGCACCGGCCCCGGCAGTGGCAGCGGCAGCGGCAGCACCCGCATCGTCCTCGACAAGCTGGCCCAGGGGCGTACGACGGCCTTCGCGGACCCCGCGGATCCGGGCGTCACCTTCCTGCCGACGTCGTTCGGCTGGCCGCATCTGGTGTTCGCCCATGCCCGGGGCTGGCGCCCGGTGCTCCAGTACCCCGTCGCGAGCCCGGAGTTGCCGGCGCCTGCCGCCCTGGAACTCGTCCAGCAGCGGCTGGAGGCCCTGGGCCACCCGATGCGGATGCAGCTGTGCCGGACGCTGTCGCGGGGGCCGCATTCGACGGGGGAGCTGGCGGAGGCGTTCGGCATCACCTCACCGGAGGTCTCCCGGCATGTCGCGACGCTGAAGAAGGCCGGTCTGATCCAGACCCGGCGCCGCGGGCGCTATGTGCTCCACCAACTGGACCTCCAGGTGGTGGCCCGCCTGGGCAGCGACTTCCTTGAGGGCGTGCTCCGCTGAGCACGAGGGCCTGGGGCGGACGTGCCCTGGCGGCTCCGGCCCCCGGCTTCGGCTCCGGCCCCCGGCTCCGACCCCCGGCTCCGGCCCGGTGCCACACCCCGGTGCCACGCCCCCCTGCGACCGCGCCACCGGGGCCCATACCGCCCCCAGCCACCTCACCGTCGCCCCCAATAACGTCAGCCCCCGCGAGCAGGCCCCCTAGCTCCCCGTCCCCCCGGCCCGCACCAGTCCCGTCTCATAGGCGAGCACCACCGCCTGGACCCGGTCGCGGAGGCTCAGCTTGGTGAGGATGCGGCCGACATGGGTCTTGACCGTGGCCTCGGAGAGCACCAGCCGGGCCGCGATCTCGCCGTTGGACAGGCCCTGGGCGACCAGTAGCAGTACCTCACGCTCGCGGTCCGTCAGCCGGTCCAGTTCGGGGCGGGAGGGTTCGCCGGAGGTGGCGGGCAGCATCGGCGTGAAACGGTCGAGGAGCCGGCGGGTGGTGGACGGCGCGACGACCGCGTCACCGCTCTCCACCGCCCGGATCGCGGCGAGCAGTTCGCTCGGCGGCACGTCCTTGAGCATGAAGCCGCTGGCCCCCGCCTTCAGCGCGGAGAAGGCGTACTCGTCGAGGTCGAAGGTGGTCAGGATGAGCACCTTGGGGGCGTCCTTCTTCTGCCCGCCCTCGCAGATCCGGCGGGTGGTCTCCACCCCGTCCAGATGCGGCATGCGGACGTCCATGAGGATCACATCGACCTGGACGCCGCGCAGCACCTCCAGGGCCTCCACACCGTTGCCCGCCTCCGCGACGACTTCCATGTCGGGCTGTGCGGCCAGCACCATCCGGAAACCGGTGCGCAGCAGCACCTGGTCGTCGACGAGCATCACGCGGATGGTCATGTGCAAGGGTCCCTTCGGACAGGAGTGGGGCTGAGGGTACGGGGTGGATGCGAGTGGCGGGTGCGTCGGTGGTCCGCATCCAAGGACGCCGTCCCGGCCGGGCCGGTTGGCATCCTCACCGGGCCGATTTCAACGGGAGCACCGCGCTGACCCGGAAGCCGCCGCCCGGCCGCGGCCCCGCGGTCAGGGTGCCGCCGACCATGCCGACCCGCTCGCGCATCCCGATGAGGCCGTGGCCGAGACCGTCCGACCCGCCCTCCTCGTAGAGCTCGCGCTGCGCGCCGCGCCCGTCGTCCTCGACGAGCAGATCGAGAGCGTCGTCCCGGTAGGAGAGCCGGACGGTCGCGCCGACATGGGGGCCACCGTGTTTGCGGGTGTTGGTGAGCGCTTCCTGGACGATGCGGTACACGGTCAGTTCGACACTGCTGGGCACCTCGCGGGGTTCGCCCTCCCGCCGGAAGTCGACCGGCAGTCCCGCGCTGCGCACCTGGTCGATGAGGTCGTTGAGCTGCTCGACGCCCGGCTGGGGGACGTATTCGCCGCTCTCGGGCTGCTCGCCGGTACGGAGCACGCCCAGCAGGCGGCGCATTTCGGCCAGTGCCTGGCGGCCCGTGCCGGAGATCGTCTCCAGGGCCTGCCGGGTCTGTTCGGGCGCGGCGTCGAGCACATAGGCGGCGCCGTCGGCCTGGACGACCATCACCGAGACGTTGTGGGCGACGACATCGTGCAGTTCGCGGGCGATACGGGCGCGCTCGGCGGCGACCGCGATCCGGGACTGTGCCTCGCGCTCCTTCTCCAGCCGGGCGGCCCGCTCCTCCAGCTGGGCCCAGTAGGCGCGGCGGGTGCGCATGGAGTCGCCGAGCACCCAGGCCAGCACGAAGGGCACGGTGAGCAGCACGGTGACGAACAGGCTCTCTCCCACCCGCCGGCCGCCGCCGTCCTCGAAGCGCCAGAAGGAGAGGGCGGGGCCGAAGACGGCACCGGCGAGCGCACAGCGGGAGGCCCAGCGGGGGACGGTGGGCCCGGACGCCACGGTGTAGGTGATCACGAACATCGCGGCGTCGCCGGGGTTGGTCCCGACGCCGAAGACCAGCTGGCCGACGCCGATGGCGGCCGTCAGCAGCAGCATCTTCACCGGGGCCCTGCGGCGCAGCGCGACGACGAGGCTCAGGCCGACCGTGAAGATCGCGGTGAGGAACTGCAGGCCGCCGTCGGTGTCGAGCCCGAACCACAGGCTGGTGAACCCGAACAGGAGGACGGCCCAGAAGGTGTCCACCCCTGTCGGGTGCCTGCGGAGGAAGTCATAGAGGCGCTGCACGTAACCCAGCGTAGGCACTGTGGATACGTGTACGAGTCAACCGAACGAGCGATCCTGGGCGCCGGGCCTACTCCCCAAGGTGGAGGCACTCTGCACCAGATGTGGCGGAGCGCTGGACGGATGACACCTCGTGCCGCCGGCCCGGCCGGCGCCCGCCCGTACCGTGGGGCAGATGACGAACGAGTGGTGCGGGTGGCGCGAGGCCACGGAGCGGGCGCTGTACGGCCCGGACAGCGGCTTCTACACCCGGCCCGGCGGCCCCGGCCCGGCCGGTCACTTCCGTACCTCCGTGCATGCCTCGCCGCTCTACGCGGGTGCTGTCGCCACGCTCCTGTGCCGCGTCGACACCGCGCTCGGCCGGCCGGACGAGCTGGCGCTGGTCGATGTGGGCGCGGGGCGCGGCGAACTGCTCACGGGGGTGCTGGCCGCGCTGCCCGCGGAGGTGGCCGCGCGGGTGCGCCCGTACGCCGTCGAGCGCGCCGCGCGCCCCCAGGGGCTCGATCCGCGGATCGACTGGCGGGGCGGGCTGCCCGCGCCGGGCTCGGTCAGCGGGCTGCTGTTCGCGAACGAATGGCTCGACAATGTGCCGGTCGAGGTCGTCGAGACGGATGAGGACGGTGTGCCGCGCCGGGTGCTCGTCCGCGCCGACGGCACGGAGCGGCTGGGCGAGCCGGTGGACGGCGCCGACGCGGACTGGCTCCGCCGCTGGTGGGCGCCGCCCCTGGCTGCCGACGCCACCGCAGGCGGCTCCCCCGGGCTGCGCGCCGAGATCGGCCGCCCCCGGGACGATGCCTGGGCACGGGCCGTCCGTACGCTGCGCGCCGGGCTGGCCGTCGCCGCCGACTATGCGCACGAACGGGGCGACCGTCCGCTGTTCGGCACGCTCACCGGTTTCCGCGACGGCCGCGAGGTGCCGCCCGTACCGGACGGCAGCTGCGACATCACGGCACATGTGGCGCTGGACGCCTGCGCCGGGCCGTCGGCGGAGCGGCTGACCCAGCGCGCGGCGCTGCACGCCCTGGGGGTGACCGGCCGGCGCCCGCCGCTGTCCCTGGCCGCGAGCGACCCGGCCGGGTACGTGCGGGCGCTCAGCACGGCCGGCGCGGCGGCGGAGCTGACCGACCCGGCGGGCCTGGGCGGTTTCGGCTGGCTCATGGAGCCGGTGGGCGGGGAATGTGCGGGGCTGCTCAAGGGGTGGGACGCCTGAGGGCCAGGGCTTCCGCCCGGCGGGGGTCCTGCAAGACTGTTCCCATGACGGAGACGACGGTCGGCATCGGCGGCGCGGCGGAGAGCACCGACATGGTGCTGAACATCGGCCCGCAGCATCCCTCGACGCATGGCGTGCTGCGGCTGCGCCTCGTCCTGGACGGCGAGCGCATCCAGCACGCCGAGCCGGTGATCGGCTATATGCACCGCGGCGCCGAGAAGCTCTTCGAGGCGCGCGACTACCGCCAGATCATCATGCTCGCCAACCGGCACGACTGGCTGTCGGCGTTCTCCAACGAGCTGGGCGTGGTGATGGCCGTCGAGCGGATGCTGGGCATGGAGGTGCCCGAGCGTGCCGTCTGGACGCGGACCCTGCTCGCCGAGCTGAACCGCGTGCTGAACCATCTGATGTTCCTCGGCTCGTACCCCCTGGAGCTGGGCGGCATCACCCCCGTCTTCCACGCCTTCCGGGAGCGGGAGGAACTCCAGGCCGTCATGGAGGAGATCTCCGGCGGCCGGATGCACTACATGTTCAACCGCGTCGGCGGCCTCAAGGAGGACCTGCCGGCCGGCTGGCTCGGCCGGGTCCGGCAGGCGGTGGCCGATGTGCGCTCCCGTATGGACGTCTACGACAACCTGATCCTGGGCAACGAGATCTTCCGCGGCCGCACCCGCGGCGTCGGTGTGCTCGCGCCGGAGACGGTGCATGCGTACGGGGTCTCCGGGCCGATCGCCCGTGCCTCCGGTGTCGACTTCGACCTGCGGCGCGACGAGCCGTATCTGGCATACGGGGAGCTCGGGTCCACGCTCGACGTCGTCACCCGGCAGGAGGGCGACTGCCTGGCCCGCTTCGAGTGCCTGCTGGCGCAGAGCCACAATGCGCTCGATCTGGCCGACGCCTGCCTGGACCGCCTCGCGGAGCTGCCGCCGGGCCCGGTCAACCAGCGGCTCCCCAAGGTCCTGAAGGCCCCCGAGGGCGCGACCTACGCCTGGACCGAGAACCCCCTCGGCATCAACGGCTACTACCTCGTCTCCAAGGGCGACAAGACGCCCTACCGCCTCAAGCTGCGCTCGGCGTCCTTCAACAACATCCAGGCCCTGGTGGAGCTCCTCCCGGGCACCCTGGTCGCCGACATGGTCGCCATCCTCGGCTCGCTGTTCTTCGTGGTCGGGGATATCGACAAGTAGGGGCCCGCTCGTGCGCGCCCGCCATCCACACCCTGTGGACAGCGGGTCGCCGCCACGCCACGCGGCGCGCCGCCGTCCCGGAAACGGTCCGGCCCCGGAGCTGAGGAACGCTCCGGGGCCGGATGGCTGTGCGGTCGAGCTGTGCGGTCGAGCTGTGCGGTCGGCCTGTGCGGCCGGGTCAGGAGATGGCGGTGCGCAGCGGGGCGAGGTCGAGCTGTTCGGTTTCGTCGTGGGCGGTCAGGTCGATGACCTCGCCGCTGCCGGTGGTCGTCGCCCCGTCGGTCCGGGTGTCCTCGGCCTCGGCGGGCTCCGCCGGCTGCGTACGGGCCGACTGTTCGGCGAGGGCCTCTTCTCCGACCACGTCCGCCAGATCCTCCTCCAGCGGCGCGCCCGGCTGCCGGGGGCCGGCGGTGGTCGCGTTGCCGAAGAAGTCGAAGCCGCCGGTCGCACGGGACGCGGCGGGGCGGGACGGGGCGATGGCGGCGGCGGTGGCCGGCACCGGGCGGAGCGCGGGTCCGGCGGCGGTGGCCGTACGGGCGGGGTCGGCCTCGCCGGTGCGCTGTGCGGCTGCCGCCGGGGCCTTCCCCCGGCCCTGCTCACCGTCCTGGCCACTCTGGGCGTCGCGGACGGCGGGCGGCCCGGAGCGGGCGGCCCCGTCGGCCCCGGCGCCGTTCTTCGACAGCTGCGCGGCCTTCTGGGCGGCGCGCTGCCGGGCGGCGTTGCGCGCCAGCCGGCGCAGCGCCTGGTCGGCCTGCACGAAGGTGGCGGGGGCCGGGCGGTCGGGGTTCGTGGCGGGCGTGCGCCGGGCGGGCACGGTGGTCGCCCCTGCGCGCGGCGCTCCGCCCTGCGCGGGGCCGTCGCCCTCGTCCGGGCGCAGGGGGGAACTGGGGTGCGGGGTCGCGAGCTTGGGGGATGCGTGCAGCGCCAGGGAGAGGCCGGCGACGGCCGGCAGCGCCTTGGCGGGGGCGGCGGCCTCGATGGCGAGCAGCCGGCGGCCCTCCAGGGCGCTGGCCCGCTCGGTCTCGGCGGTGGCGTACCGGCGGAGCAGATCGGCGTGTTCGCTGCGCAGCCGGGCCAACTCCGCGCGCTTGGAGCGCAGTTTGGCCTCCAGGCCGGCCCGGATCTCGCGGGCTTCCTCGACGTCCGTTTCGAGTTCGGCTATCCGCTCCTCGGTACGCCACTCGTCGCGCACCCGGGCGCGGTTGAGTTCGGCGACCTGCCGGCCGGCCGTACGGTCCCAGGTCCGCAGAAGGACGGCGCCGGTCAGTGCGGCGGCGGCCGCGCCCGCAGCGAGCACCCGTTGCACCAGATCGTCGCCGACAAACCACGCGCCCGCGGCGCAGGCGATTGACGCACCGGCGACCGTCGCGGGAGGAAGCAGCCGGTGGAGGGGTGGGGATTGGCGGTGGCGTCCTCGTGGCATGGCCAGAAACTTACCGTGCGTGCGGGACCTGTGGGGCCCCGCACGCCGATCCGTTTCCCGCTGGTTACTTCTTGACCAGATTCTTGGACTCCACATAAGCCTGTGCGACATCCGCGGGCTTGAGTCGTTCGGCATCAACCTTGCGGTTCAAGTTGATCAGGTCTTCGGTCGTGAGGGTACGGGTGAGCTTCCCGAGAGCGGCGGCTATCTCCTTGTCTCCGGCGCTCTTGGCATTCACCACCGGCAGCACATTGTCGGCGTTCTGCAGCTTCTTGTCGTCCTTCAGAAGCACCAGGCCGAAGGTGTCGAGCGTGGCGTCCGTGGTCGTGGTGAGCACCAGTTGGTCGGTGCCGTCCTTGACCGCCTGCTTGGCCTGCGGGGTCCCGACGCCCTTGGGGTCCAGCTCCGTGATGTCGATGCCGTAGGTCTTCTCCAGGCCGGGCTTGCAGAACACCCGGGTCTCGCACTCCTCCCCCGCCGCGAGCTTCACCTTCTGCTTCGATTTACCGAGGTCGGAGAGGGTCTTCAGGGTGTTCTCTGCGGCGAATTCCTTACTCACCGCGAAGGCGTTCTGGTCCGTCGCACCGCCCGCCGGCAGGACCTTGAGCCCGCGCGATGAGGCGAGCTTCTCCAGGGCCGTCACCGTCTTGCCGATGTCACTGGAGGCGACGGGCTTCGCCTTGCTGCCGTTCTCCTTCGCGTTGAGGAATTCGGCGAGGGTGGAGGCGTATTCCGGAACGACATCGATCTGGCCCTTCTCCAGAGCCGGTTCATACAGCTCGCGATTGGCCAGGGTCTGCACCCGCGTGCGGTATCCGGCATCGGCCAGGACCCGGGAATAGATCTCGGCGAGCACCTTCGACTCGGTGAAACCGGCCGAGCCGATGACGAGCTCGCCCTTGCCACCGCCCTTCCCGCCGCCGCCCTTCTCCTCCAGGCTCTGGCCCCCGCACGCGGCCAGGCCGGCCGCCAGGGTGATCACTGCGCCCGCGGCCACCGCGGTGCGCGCCACACGCGACGTGCTGCTCATGGATGCCACCATTCAGTCCGTTCGGATCAGGTCCGGTCGAGTCGTGCCGGATCAGGGTCGGGTCGTCGCCTCGGGGGCAGTTGCCGAGGCCGGTGCGCCGAGGGCCGGTGGGCCAGAGGCCGGTGGGCCAGAGGCCGGTGCGCCGGAGCTCGGTGCGCCAGGGGCCCGGTCCGGGCCCGCGCCCTTGGTGAGGCGCGGAGCCGTACGCGCGGCGCGCCGCCGCCCCCGCATCGGGTCGAGGAGCCGCTCCGCCAGGACGAGGAGGCCCTCCACGGCCAGGGCCAGCACGGCCACCAGCACCGCGCCCGCGACCACTTGGGCGGTGTCGTAGTTGCCGAAGCCGGCGGTGATGATCCGGCCCAGCCCGCCGCCGCCGGCCAGCGCGGCCAGCGTCGCGGTCGCGATCACCTGCACCGTGGCCGACCGCAGACCGGTCATGATCAGCGGATAGGCGAGCGGTATCTCGACCCGCAGCAGCAGCTGCGGCCCCGACATGCCCATCCCGCGCGCCGCCTCGACCACATCGCGGTCCGCCTCCCGCATGCCCAGATAGGCGTTGGTCAGCAGCGGCGGCACCGCGAAGAGCACCAGCGCGATGACCGTGGGCCAGTCGCCCTGCCTGCCCAGCGGACTGAGTGTCAGCAGCACCAGAACCGCGAAGGTCGGCACCGCGCGCCCCACGTTGGAGAGATTGACCGCCAGCGCCCCGCCCTTGCCGAGGTGCCCCAGCCAGAGCGCCACCGGCAGGGCTATCAGACAGGAGAGGGCCAGGCACAGCCCGCTGAGCCAGAGATGCTCGGCGAGCCGGTGCCACACCCCCTTCTCCCCGGCCCAGTTGGCGGCCGTCGACAGCCACTGCCACGCGCCCGTGATCGCCCCCATCGCTCAGCCCACCGCCTTCGCCGTACGGGCGCCGCGCCGCGCACCGGCCTTCGCCCGCCCCTGCGCCCGCGTCCAGGGCGTCAGCAGCCGCTGGAGCCCCAAGAGCAGCAGATCGGCGAGCAGCGCCAGCAGCACGCACAGCACCGAGGCCGTCAGCACCTCCGCCTTGAAGAAGCCCGCCATGCCGTCGGCTATCAGATTGCCCAGGCCCCCGTAGCCGACGACGGAGCCGATGGTGGTCATCGCCACCGTCGAGACCGTGGCGATCCGCAGTCCGGCCACCAACGCGGGCAGGGCGAGCGGGAGTTCGACCTCGTACAGCAGCCGCGCCGGGCCGTAGCCCATCCCCCGGGCGGCCTCTCGGACCTCGGCGGGCACGGCCTGAAGGCCGGCGAGGATGTTGCGCACCAGGATCGTCAGCGAATACAGCACCAGGCCCGTCACGACCACGGCCGCCGAGACCCCGAAGACCGGGGTCAGCAGCGCGAACATCGCCAGCGAGGGGACGGTGTAGAGAACCGTCGTCAGCCCCAGGACCGGTCCGGCGGCGCCCCGCCACCGCCGGGCCACCAGCGCCAGCGGAAAGGCGACCAGCAGGCCGAGCACCACGGACACGGCCGTGATGCCGAGATGCTGGACCGTCGCGTCCACCAATTCCTGGCTGCGGGTGCGCAGATACTCACCGCAGATCCAGTCGTTCGCCTCCAGGCAGCCCGGCCCGGCAGCACCACCACGCATGGCGCGTCACCTCCCCCGCCCCGGTCGCTCACCGATCCGGTGACTGTCTGCGACCCTAACCCCGACCACTGACAACCGGTCCGCTCCCGCCGCTCACCGGCCGCTTCGCCATGCACCCGCAACACCGCGTTCACGACCGCCCGGCCACAATGGCCGTACACCACTGGGGGGATGCATGATCCGCTTCGAGCACGTCACCAAGAGTTACCCCGACGGCACCACGGCCGTGGACGACCTCTCGTTCGAGGTCGCGGAGGGCGAACTGGTCACGCTCGTCGGGCCTTCGGGCTGCGGCAAGACCACGACGATGAAGATGGTCAACCGGCTCATCGAACCCACCAGCGGCCGCATCCTCCTCGACGGCGAGGACATATCCGACCTGGACCCCGTGCAACTGCGGCGCCGTATCGGCTATGTCATCCAGCAGGTCGGCCTGTTCCCCCACAAGACCGTCCTGGACAACACCGCCACCGTCCCGCACCTCCTCGGCCGGCCGCGCAGCAAGGCCCGGGCGCGCGCCGCCGAACTCCTGGATCTGGTCGGCCTGGACCCGGCCACCTACGGCGACCGCTACCCCGAGCAGCTCTCCGGCGGGCAGCGCCAGCGCGTCGGAGTGGCCCGTGCGCTCGCCGCCGATCCGCCCGTCCTGCTGATGGACGAGCCGTTCGGCGCGGTCGACCCGGTCGTGCGCGAGCACCTCCAGAACGAGTTCCTGCGGCTTCAGTCCACGCTCCGCAAGACCGTCCTCTTCGTCACCCACGACCTTGAGGAGGCGGTCCGGCTCGGTGACCGGATCGCCGTCTACGGGGCCGGGCGCATCGAGCAGTTCGACACCCCGGCGACGGTGCTGGGCGCCCCCGCGACCCCGTACACCGCCGAGTTCGTCGGCGCCGACCGGGGCCTGAAGCGGCTCTCCGTCACGCCCGTCGAGCCCGGCGACCTCGAACGGCCCCCGGTCGTCCGCCTCGACGACCCCGCGGACCGCGCGGCCGGGCGGCTCGCCGCCGACGGTGCCTCCTGGGCGGTCGTCCTGGACGCCGACGGGGCGCTGCACGGCTGGGTCCCGGCCGCGGCGCTCACCGGCGCCCCCATGGAGCCGGCGGAAGGAGCCGGGCCGGACCTCAAGAAGCCCGCTCCACGGGGCGCCACCGTCCGCGAGCACGCCCGGCGGATGGACGCCCGGCTCCCGCTCGGCGCCCCGCTCAGGCAGGCGCTGAGCACGATGCTGCAGCATGACGCGGGCTGGGTCGCGGTCCAGGACGGCGACCGTTTCCTGGGGGTCCTCACCCCCGCGCGGCTGCACACCGCGCTGCGCCGTGCCACCACGGCGGACGCCGCGCGGATCCCGCGCGGCGAGGTCTCACTCGATACGGTCCCGGGCCCCGGCGTCCCGGCCCCGGGCTCGGCCGGCTGATCCGCGCGGCGGCCCGCCCCGGTGCGGCAGGACCGCGCCTCCGGGCCCGGCCGTGCCTGCCCGGGATCGGACCACGCCTCCCCGGGCCCACCGCGGCGTCACAGCGCCGCGTCGACCCCGCCGTTCCCGTTGCCGTCGTCGTCGGGCAGCTTGCACACCCGCTCCAGGAAGATCGCCGCGGCGACCACCGCGGCCCCGGCGAGCACCGACAGCGCGGCGTAGATCGCCTGGTCGCGGCGCGGTGCGACATCGAGCCCGGAGGTCAGCAGAAAGACGCCGACACCGCCGTACAGCCCCGCGACCAGCGCCGCCACCAGCGCGCTGGCCTGCCCGAAGACCACCGCACGGGCGGCCACCAGCGGCTCGACGCCCTTGGCGTCCGGCCGGCGCTCGCGCTGGGCGCGCAGCCGCGAGCGGAAGGAGAAGGCGGTGGCGGCGAGCACCGCGGCGATCAGTGCCAGCACGATCGGGGCGGCGACGGGAACGCTGGGCAGGGTGCCGAACGAGTCCCACAGCCGGGCGCCGCCCCAGGCCAGCACCCCGGCCGCCAGAAACAGCCCGACCAGCACCTTGATGTGTAGCTGCTTCACCGAGCGATCGCCCCTCGCGCCGTCATGACCTTCCCTGCCGTCGCGGCCGTCCTTGTCGTCCTGGCCGCCTCGTCCGGTCCGTACGGATGCATCCCGCAGGGAGCCGGCCCGCAACCTTAACGACTACTCCGGCAGCCGCAGTTCCAGGTCCGCCCGCGGTTCCACACCCTCGCGGCCCACCGCGGACAGCAGTTCGGCCACCGCGCCGCGGCCGGGGACCACGGCCTCCGGGTCGATGTCATGCCACGGCACCAGCACGAACGCCCGCTCATGGGCGCGCGGGTGCGGCAGCGTCAGCCGCGGGTCGTCGGAGACCACGTCCTGATACGCCAGGATGTCGACGTCGATGGTGCGCGGGCCCCAGCGCTCGTCGCGGACCCGCTCGAACGCCTCCTCGATCGCCTGCCCGCGCTCCAGGAGGGAGGACGGCGGCAGCGTCGTCTTGATCAGCACCACGGCGTTGAAGTACGACGTCTGGGAGCCGGGGTCCACGCCCCACGGCACGGTCTCGTAGACCGGGGAGACCGCCTTGACCCGCAGCCCGGGGGTGTCCTCCAGCGCGTCGACGGCACCCTGGAGGGTCTCCAGACGGTTGCCGAGATTGCTGCCGAGGGAGATCACGGCGCGTTTGGGGTTGGAGAGCGTCACATCGGCGGCGTCCACCTGCTCCACTACGGAGGCGGGCACCGGCTGCACGGTCGGATCACCCATACCGGGGTGCCCGGCGGCGGCCCCGTGCGGAGTGGTGGTCGGGTGGCGGGTGGACTTCATACTCGGCTCCGAGTGATGGTGATGGTCACGTCGTCGAAGGGGACGGTGATCGGCGCGTCCGGCTTGTGCACCACCACCTCCACCTCCTGCACGCCCTCGTGCTTGAGGCACTGCTCGGCGATGCGCTCAGCCAGGGTCTCGATGAGGTCGACGGGCTCGCCCTGGACGACGGCCACCACCTCCTCGGCCACGACGCCGTAGTGCACGGTCTTCGCGAGATCGTCGCTCGCCGCGGCCTGGCGGGTGTCCAGACCGAGCACCACGTCGACGATGAAGGTCTGGCCCTCCTCACGCTCACGGGGAAACACCCCGTGGTGGCCCCGGGCCTTCAGCCCACGCAGCGCGACACGATCCACGCGAATCACTCCCACTGGTCCACGGCACCTCTGGCGCCACTGTTCGTCGGATCCGGGCAGCCGCCGGAGCGATCCGGCAACACTGCCCCGCCGTCGAATCTACCTTCGAGAACCCGCAGTCCTCGCCCACGGGGGCTATGGACAAGACCCCGTCCTGGTGCTAAGCGCTGCCTGGCGGGGCAGCGATCAGCGGGCCGGGAGATCGTCCGCGCGGCCCTCTTACCCCCCTGCCCACGCCCCACCCCTACCCGTGCCCCACTTGGCTCGAACGGGTGCGCCCTCACCCGGATGGCTGACGTCCGCCCCGAGGGCCGCGCAAGCCATCCACCCCGGATGCAAGGGCAGGCGGCCATGGCAAGGCTCACACCGGCCCGCGCCGGGCCCGCCCGTCCGGCCACCGGCCCCGGGCTCAGCCCCGGGCCCCGGCCCCGGCTCCCGGGTAGGCGCTCAGAGGGCCTCCTCGCCGCCCTCGCCGGCTCCCCCGTCGTCGTCCTCGTCCTCGTCCTCGCGGTCCGCCAGCACCGGCGAGCCGTGGTGCGACCACACCCGCCAGCCGTCCTCCGTACGCCGGAAGACATTGGTCGCCACGACCAGCTGGCCGATCAGCGGCCCCACCGAGCCGTCATCCTCGGCGGGCCCGCCGCTGAGGATGTTCTCGGTGCAGGTCACCAGCGCGGTGTCCCCGATGACATCGATCTCCACATCCGTGAGGAAGAACTGGATGTACTCGGTGTTCGCCATGATCAGGGCGTACGAGCGCAGCACCTCGCCGCGCCCCCGCAGCACCGGCCATCCCGGGTGGACCACACTCACCTGGCCGTCCAGCCACAGGTCGGACAGCGCCTCGTGATCGCCGCGCTCGATGGTCTCGTACAGGGTGGTGTTCGCCTGCTCGACCAGTTCGATGTCCGTCCGTGGGCCCAAGCCGCTCACACCGTTCCCGTCGTCTTCGCCGTCGTCCCGCTCGCCTCGCTGCCGGCGGCCGTCGCCGCCGTGCCACTACGGCCGGACGCTGCCGCGCCCTCCACGGCACGGGCCACCCGTACCGCATCCGCGCTCGCCCTGACCTCGTGCACCCGCACCGCCCAGGCCCCCTCTCGCGCCACGATCGCCGACACCGCCGCCGTCGCGGCATCCCGCTCCCGGGCCGGCGGTGGGGCGGCTCCCTCGCCACCTGCAAGCACCCTGCCCAGGAACCGTTTCCTCGATGCCGCCACCAGCAGCGGCCGGCCCAGCGCCCGCAGCCGCGCCAGCCGGGCGACCAGCGCGAGATCGTGCCCGGCCTCCTTGGCGAAGCCCAGGCCGGGGTCGATGACGATCCGGTCCGGGTCGATCCCGCCAGACACCGCGCGCTCCATGCTCTGCCCGAGCTCGTCGAGGACCTCGGCGACCACGTCCCCGTAGACGGCGCGGTTGTTCATGTCGATGGACTGGCCGCGCCAGTGCATCACGACGAACGGGACATGGTGCGCGGCCACCACCGGCACCATCGCCGGGTCGGCGGCGCCCCCGCTGACGTCGTTGACCAGCCGCGCTCCGGCCGCCACGGCCTGTTCGGCGACCGAGGCCCGCATGGTGTCCACGGAGACCACGGCACCGGCCGCGGCCAGCTCCCGGACGACCGGAACGACCCGGCGCAGCTCCTCGGCCTCGTCCACCCGCGCCGCGCCCGGCCGGGTCGACTCGCCGCCCACGTCCACCATGTCGGCGCCCTGCGCCACCAGGTCGAGGCCGTGTTTGACGGCGAGTTCGGTATCGAACCAGTCGCCGCCGTCGGAGAACGAATCGGGCGTCACATTGACGACGCCCAGCACCGCGCAGCGGTCCCAGTCCGGCAGTCCGGCCACCCGGCCACGCAAGGTACTCATGGCACCAGCGTAGGCCGTGTGCCGACCGGCCGGATTGCGGCCACCGCATGCGGGGACTTCAGGGGCGCCGGGCTGCCGGAGGCCGTCGGGGCGGGCCCGGTCGCCCGGCCGGCGGGCCTGGGTCAGGCGGCCCGCTCGACGGCTTCCGGCGCGGCGGCCGGCCGCGGCATATGCGCGCACGGCCGCGGCTCCACGGTCTTCCGGCGCCGCAGTACGCGCGGCAGCCCCAGCTCCAGATAGCCCTCGGCCTGGAGCGCCGCCAGGCCGATCCGGGGGATGTCGCGGCTGTTGCGGAAGACCACGAAGCGGGGCTCCCAGCGAGGCCGGAACTTGTCGTTGAACTTGTACAGCGACTCGATCTGGTACCAGCGGGACAGGAAGATCAGCATCCCGCGCCAGACCCGGATGACCGGCCCCGCGCCGAGCTTCTCGCCGCGCTCCAGAGAGGAGCGGAAGACCGCGAAGTTCAGCGAGACCTGCTTGATCCCGAGGTCCGGCGCGGCCTGGAGCGCGGCGACGATCAGCAGCTCGTTCATCCCGGGGTCGGCGCTGCGGTCGCGCCGCATCAGCTCCAGGGAGATCCCGCTGTCGCCCCACGGCACGAAGTGCTGCATCGCCTTGAGGTCGCCGTACGGGCCGGGCTCCTCGCCCTCGGCCGCCGGCAGATGCGCGGTGGCGATCACCGCGTCACCGTCGGCCACCGCGTCGATCCGGCCCAGCGCCATGGAGAAGCCGCGCTCGGTGTCGGTGTCCCGCCAGGCGTCCGCGGCCTTCTGGAGCTGCGCCAGCTCGTCCGGCGCCAGGTCGCGCACCCGCCGCACCCGCGTCTCGTAACCGTTGCGCTCGATGCGCTTGACCATCTGCCGTACGTTGCGCATCGCGCGCCCGGTGAGGGTGAAGTCGGCGACGTCCACGATCGCCTCGTCACCGAGCTCCAGCGCGTCCATGCCGGTCTCCCGGGTCCACACCTGGCCGCCGGTCTCGCTGCAACCGGTGACCGCCGGGGTCCAGGAGTGCGCCTTCGCCTCCTCCATGAAGCGCTCGATGGCGCCCGGCCAGGCCTCCACATCGCCGATCGGGTCACCGCTGGCGAGCATCACACCGGAGATCACCCGGTAGCAGACCGCGGCCTTGCCGGTCGGGGAGAAGACCGCGCCCTTGTCACGGCGCAGCGCGAAGTAGCCGAGCGAGTCCCGGGCGCCGTGCCGGTCGAGCAGCGCGCGCAGCCGCTGCTCGTCCTCGTCGGTCAGCCGGGCCGCCGGGTGCTCGGGGCGGAAGGCGAGGTAGGCGGTGGTGGCGACGGTCAGCAGGCCGAGCGCGCCGAGCGAGTAGCCGACGGTGTAGTCGACGTGGTGGGTGTAGGCGACCGGGCCCTCGAAGCCGAACAGGCCCCACAGGACGTGCTCGGCGCGCTCCCAGAGGGAGGGCGAGCCGATGGTCTTGTGGGGGTGCGAGCTGACGATGACCAGGCCGATGCCGAAGCTGACCCCGCCGAGGACGACGAGATTGGCCAGCGCCTTCCAGCGACTGCGCGGGTCGGGCAGGGCCGCGAACTCCCGCCGGTGCCACACCAGGAACACCAGGAGCGCCAGCGAGAGCACCGCCCCGAACACGGAGTGGCGGTAGACCAGCTGGGCGGCGATCCCCACCGGCAGCAGCGCCACGGCCGCTCCCCAGGCCCGCCGCTTACGCCGCTTGAGGCCGTGGGCCAGAAGGAGCAGCAGGATGCCGACGACGATGGAGGCGGCGGCCGCCAGCGGGCTCACCGCGCCCGGCAGCACCTCCGCCAGGGCGTGCATCCGGCTGTGCCGGAACCGCGGGAAGACCCCTGCCGCCAGGTTCAGCAGGCCGACGACCGCGCCGGCCGTACCGACGATCCCGGGCACCGCTTCGGGCCGCGGGCCACGGAGCCAGCGTGGTCCACGCCACGCAACCGTCTCCGACTTTTCGCCATCTAGCCTGTCAGACATCACTTTCCCGTCGCCCCGGTCGAGAGAACGTGCGAGCCTTGTCGCAGCATCTGGACTTTTTGCGCCCTGTATGACGGCGTTTCAGGGCTCGGGGTTCCACTAGCGGTACGGATGGCCCGGCCGCCCGGAAGAAAGCACCACATGGGTCTCACCAGTCAGAAAGTGCTGCTTCTTGCCGTCCTCGTCGCGGTGGCACTGTTCGTCCTCACCATTTGGCTCTGGCCGCGCCTCTCCAAGGGGAACTGGCGCGCCGTGCTCGGGCGTATCGGGCTGCTGGTGGCGACGCAGCTCTCCCTTTTCGCCACGATCGGTCTGTACGCCAACAATTCCTTCGGCTTCTACGCGTCCTGGGCCGACCTCTTCGGCCAGGAGCAGGAGCCGGGCGTGGTGACCGACTACCAGACCGGCCCGGACGGCACCAAGCTGCGGATGCTGGGCACCGAGCGGGTGAGCGTACAGAACGGCTCCCGGCCGGCGACCGGCGGCCGGATCGACAAGGTGCTGGTCCAGGGCGAACACTCGCAGATCGCCAGCCCGGCGTATGTCTACCTGCCGCCGCAGTACTTCCAGAAGAAATACGCCGGGAAGAAATTCCCGGCGGCCCTGGTGCTCACCGGCTACCCCGGCACCGCCGAGGCGCTCTACAAAAAGCTGCATTTCCCGCAGACCCAGCACGAACTGCTCAAGAAGCAGAAGATGCGGCCGACCGTCCTGGTCATGATGCGCCCGACCGTCGCTCCGCCGCGCGACACGGAGTGCATGGACATACCGAACGGCCCGCAGACCGAGACCTTCTTCACGAAGGACCTGCGCGCGGATATCTCCGAGCACTACCGAATAGGCCGCGAGGCCAAGAGCTGGGGTGTGGTGGGTGACTCCACCGGCGGCTACTGCGCGCTGAAGATGACCATGCGCCACCCCGAGGCGTACTCCAGCGCCGTCGCCCTCTCCGGCGCCTACAAGGCCCCGCGGGACGCCACCACCGGCGATCTCTTCGGCGGCAACCAGCAGCTGGAGCGCGAGAACAATCTGCTGTGGCGTCAGCGGAATCTGCCCGCGCCCCCGGTGAACCTGCTGGTCACCAGCAGCAAGCAGGGCGAGGCGAATTACCGGCAGACGCTGCGGTTCATCGAGCAGACGAAGTCGCCGAGCCGGGTCTCGTCGATCATCCTCGACAGCGGCGGCCACAACTTCAACACCTGGCGCCGCGAGATCCCCGCCGCCCTGGAGTGGCTGGGCAACCACCTCAGGGCCTGACGGGCCTGCGCCCCGCCCCCCGACCGACGACGGCCGGGTCCCTCCTGCGAGGGGCCCGGCCGTCCGGTCGTCTGTGAGGGGACCCGCGACGGACCGCCGTACGGGCCCGCGGCCTCAGCGGGCCAGTATCAGGCTCATCGCCTCGGCGCGCGTGGCGGCGTCCCGCAGCTGGCCGCGCACGGCCGAGGTCGTCGTCTTGGCACCCGGCTTGCGCACCCCGCGCATGGTCATGCACATGTGCTCGCACTCGATGACGACGATCACGCCGCGCGGCTCCAGGATCTCCATCAGGGAGTCCGCGATCTGCGTGGTCAGCCGCTCCTGGACCTGCGGGCGCCGGGCGAACACATCGACCAGCCGGGCCAGCTTGGACAGGCCGGTGATCTTGCCGTCGGTGGACGGGATGTAGCCGACATGGGCCACCCCGACGAACGGGACGAGGTGGTGCTCACAGCTGGAGACCACTTCGATGTCCTTGACCAGCACCATTTCGTCGTGGCCCAGGTCGAAGGTGGTCGTCAGCACGTCTTCCGGCTTCTGCCACAGCCCGGCGAAGATCTCCCGGTACGCCCGTGCCACCCTCGCCGGCGTCTCCAGCAGCCCCTCACGGTCCGGGTCCTCGCCCACCGCGATGAGCAGCTCGCGTACGGCGTTCTCGGCGCGCTTCTCGTCGAAAGTGCCGATCTTGCCGCCGACGTCCAGCGTCACAGGGTCCGTCATGTGGTGCCTCGTTCCTTCTGCGCCCGCTCGAATCGCGGTGGAGACGCGGAATGCCGCGCCCCCCAAGGCTAAACCTGGGGGGCGCGGCATTTATTCCGGGGCCCCTGGGGGCCACGGGATCAGCTCTCCGGGCGCTGCTCTTCGGGCGCTTCCACCTTCTCCGTGGAGACGGTGGCGGTGGTGGTCACCGCGCCGTTGGCCGGGGCCAGCTCCTTCGGCGACAGCACCGGCGGGCGGCTGGAGGGCGTACGGCGCGACGAGCCGGTCCACGCCGGGCGGGCCGGGCGCTTGACCACGTGCTTGAAGAGCTCGGCGATCTCCTCCTTGCCGAGGGTCTCCTTCTCCAGGAGCGTCAGCACGAGGTTGTCGAGCACATCGCGGTTCTCGACCAGGATCTCCCACGCCTCGTTGTGCGCGGTCTCGATGAGCTTCTTGACTTCCTCATCGACCAGCGCGGCGACCTCTTCCGAGTAGTCGCGCTGGTGACCCATCTCACGGCCCAGGAAGGGCTCGGAGTTGTCGGTGCCGAACTTGATCGCGCCGAGCCGCTCGGTCATGCCGTACTGCGTGACCATCGCGCGGGCCGTGGCGGTGGCCTTCTCGATGTCGTTCGCGGCACCCGTGGTCGGGTCGTGGAAGACCAGCTCCTCCGCAGCGCGGCCGCCCAGCATGTACGCCAGCTGGTCGAGCATCTCGTTGCGGGTGGTGGAGTACTTGTCCTCGTCGGGCAGGACCATGGTGTAGCCCAGGGCCCGGCCGCGGGACAGGATCGTGATCTTGTGGACCGGGTCGGAGTTCGGTGAGGCCGCCGCGACCAGGGCGTGTCCGCCCTCGTGGTACGCGGTGATCTTCTTCTCCTTCTCGGACATGATCCGGGTCCGCTTCTGCGGGCCGGCCACGACGCGGTCGATCGCCTCGTCCAGGAAGTGGTTGTTGATCAGCTTCTCGTCGCTCCGGGCCGTCAGCAGCGCGGCCTCGTTGAGGACGTTGGACAGATCGGCACCGGTGAAGCCGGGGGTGCGCTTGGCGACGGCCGAGAGGTCGACGTCCGGCGCGACCGGCTTGCCCTTCTGGTGGACCTTGAGGATCTCCAGACGGCCCTGGAGGTCCGGACGGTCGACGGCGATCTGCCGGTCGAAACGGCCGGGACGCAGCAGCGCCGGGTCGAGGATGTCCGGGCGGTTCGTGGCGGCGATCAGGATCACGCCGCCCTTGACGTCAAAGCCGTCCATCTCGACGAGCAGCTGGTTCAGCGTCTGCTCACGCTCGTCGTGACCGCCGCCGAGACCCGCGCCACGGTGGCGGCCCACCGCGTCGATCTCGTCGACGAAGACGATCGCCGGGGCGTTCGCCTTGGCCTGCTCGAAGAGGTCACGGACCCGGGAGGCACCGACACCGACGAACATCTCGACGAAGTCGGAACCGGAGATCGAGTAGAACGGGACGCCCGCCTCGCCGGCGACGGCTCGCGCGAGCAGCGTCTTGCCCGTTCCGGGCGGGCCGTAGAGCAGCACGCCCTTGGGGATCTTGGCGCCGACGGCCTGGAACTTCGCCGGCTCCTGGAGGAACTCCTTGATCTCGTGGAGCTCCTCGACGGCCTCGTCCGACCCCGCGACGTCCGTGAAGGTCGTCTTGGGGGTGTCCTTGGTGATCAGCTTCGCCTTGGACTTCCCGAAGTTCATCACCCGGGAGCCGCCGCCCTGCATCTGGTTCATCAGGAACAGGAAGACGACCACGATGAGGACGAAGGGGAGCAGCGAGAGCAGCACACCGACGAACGGGTTCTGCTTCGACGGGGAGACGGTGTACCCGTCCTTGATCTCGCCGGTCTGGTACTTGGCCTGAAGGTTCTTGGCCACGTCGACGCCCTGGTCGCCGATGTAGCTCGCCTGGAGCTTGTTCGAGCCCTCCACCTTGTTGGAGCCCGACAGCTCAATCTTGATCTTGTTCTCGTCACCGGTCGTCAGCTCGGCGGACTTCACCTTGTTGTCAGCGATCGCCTTGACGACCTGACCGGTGTCCACCGTCTTGTAGCCGCCGGACGAGCCGACGACCTGCATCAACACGACCACGGCGAGGACGGCCAGCACGATCCACATGACCGGCCCACGGAAGTATCGCTTCACGTCCATCCATACGGAGCCGCTGAGGCCCCGTCCCTCCTGCCACAGTGAGGCACAACGCCCTTGGGAGGGCTGGTCGTGCGTACGGTGTATTACTGGCCCGAAAAAGAACTGCCTTCGGACGGTACCCCAGCATTGTCACCCGGCGCCTGCGCCGACGGTGAACATGCAGCCGAGGATTCCGCTCTCCCTGCTCCAACGGCGGGCGGCCCCGAAGGGTTCCCGCCGGGCCGCAGCGGACGGTCCGAGGCCCGCCCGGCCACCGCGGCCGGACGAGCGCGGGACGCCCTCAGCCGCCGTAGACGTGCGGCGCGAGGGTACCGACGAATGGCAGATTGCGGTACTTCTCCGCGAAATCGAGGCCGTATCCCACGACGAATTCGTTGGGGATGTCGAAGCCGATCCACTTCACGTCGATGGCGACCTTCGCCGCGTCCGGCTTGCGCAGCAGCGTGCAGACCTCCAGCGAGGCCGGCTCGCGCGAGCCGAGGTTCGACAGCAGCCACGACAGCGTCAGACCGGAGTCGATGATGTCCTCGACGATCAGGACGTGCTTGCCCTTGATGTCGGTGTCGAGGTCCTTGAGGATGCGGACCACGCCGGAGGACTGGGTGCCCGCGCCGTACGACGACACGGCCATCCAGTCCATCGTGACGGGGGTGGACAGCGCGCGCGCCAGGTCCGCCATCACCATCACGGCGCCCTTGAGGACGCCGACGATGAGCAGGTCCTTGCCCGCGTACTCCGCGTCGATCTTCGCGGCCAGCTCCGCCAGCTTCGCGTCGATCTCTTCCTTGCTGATGAGTACCGACTGAAGGTCGGAACCCATGTCCTTGTCGTCCACCCGTGCCACTCTCGCTCTGTTCGGTGTTCGCGTCAGTCGTGAGACTTCGGTGCGGGGCAGCGTCTGCGGCTCAGCCCTGCCGAATGACCAGTCTGCCACCCTGCCGGCGCACACCTACGCGCCCGGGGAGGTTGATGGCCCCCTGCCCCCGCCAGGCGGTGATCAGCCGGTCCACTTCCTCGATGTGGCGGGCGAAGAGCGAACCGGCCGGTGAACCGGCCCCGATGACCGCCCGGCGCAGCACCCGGCGGCGCACCGCGGGGGGCAGGGCGAACAGGGCGGCGATGTCGAGGGAGCCGCTGTCGTCGAGGACCGAGCCCTCGGCGTCGGCGGCCCAGGCGTCCAGGGCGTCGGCGTCGTCACGGGAGAGCTGGGCGGTACGGGCCAGCGCCTCGACGACGCCCTTGCCGAGCGCCTTCTCCAGGGCGGGCAGCCCCTCGTGGCGCAGCCGTGAGCGGGTGTAGGCGGGGTCGGCGTTGTGCGGGTCGTCCCAGACGGGCAGCGCCTGGATCAGACAGGCTTTACGGGCGGTCTGGCGGTCCACGTCGAGGAAGGGCCGGCGATAGCGCCCGTCCCGGCCGCTGGTCGCGGCCATTCCGGAGAGCGAACGGGTCCCGGAGCCGCGGGCGAGACCGAGCAGCACCGTCTCGGCCTGGTCGTCGCGGGTGTGACCGAGGAGGACCGCGGTGGCGCCATGGCGCTCGGCGGCGGCGTCCAGGGCGGCGTAGCGGGCGTCACGGGCGGCGGCTTCCGGTCCGCCGGACTGCCGGCCGCCGCTCCCGCGGTAGGCGGTGCCGTGCGCCACCCGGTTCGGTTCGTCCACGTCGACGGCGACGGCCTCTACGGGGTCGAGTCCCAGGGCCCGCAGCCGCAGGACGACCTCGGCGGCGCGGAGGTCCGAGCCCTCCTGGAGGCCGTGGTCGATGGTCACGCCCCCGGCGCGGACCCCGAGCTTGGGGGCCTCGAAGGCGAGGGCGGAGGCGAGCGCCATCGAATCGGCGCCGCCGGAGCACGCGACGAGCACGAGCGGGGGCTCGTGCCGGTCGTGCGCGGAGTGGTGGGTGAGCACGTCGTGGAGTACGCGGCGGACCGCCAGGCGTATCGCGGCGACCGCTGGATGGGGACCCATGTCCGTTTCCAATCGTTCAGCTGGGGAGCCTCGGGCCGTGGACGGCTTCGTCACACAGAGTGCCTAGATGGTGACAGAGGCGAGCGGTTCCCCGAGCATTGCACGCCTATCCCTCGGTAACGGTCCCTCAGACGGGTGATTGAAGGGGCGCTCTACTGCCACGCGGCGTGCCCAGCTCACACCATTCGCTTACGGTGCCCCGTCCGCTTTGCGGTGCACCCGCGCGATCCAGTCCGCCGGTTTGGCGATCTCTTGTTTGGTCGGGAGGGTGTTCGGCGACGTCCACACCCGGTTGAAGCCCTCCATGCCCACCTCCTCGACGACCGCGCTGACGAACCGCTCGCCGTCGCGGTACTGCCGCAGCTTGGCGTCCAGGCCGAGCAGCTTGCGCAGCGCCTGGTCCAGCCGGCCGGCGCCGCTGGCCCGGCGCTTCTGGAACTTCTCCCGGATCTCGGCCACCGACGGCACGACATCGGGCCCCACACCGTCCATCACATAATCCGCGTGACCCTCCAGCAGCGACATCACCGCGGTCAGCCGGCCGAGGATCTCGCGCTGCGCGGGCGTCTGGACGAGATCGACGAGGGAGCGGCCCTCGTCCTCGCCCTCCTCGCCCTCGGGCTTGGCGCCGGCCAGCGACTGGGCGGCCTCGCGCAGCCGCTCCAGGAGGGCGCCGGGGTCGATGTCCGTCTCACCGAGGAACGACTGGATCTCGCCCTCGATGTGGTCCCGCAGCCACGGGACGGCGGTGAACTGGGTGCGGTGGGTCTCCTCGTGGAGGCACACCCACAGCCGGAAGTCGTGCGGGGCCACTTCGAGCTCGCGCTCCACGTGCACGATGTTCGGCGCGACGAGCAGCAGCCGGCCGCCCTGCGCCGCGGCCGGCAGATCCCGGGAGGCCGGGGCGAACGTCTCGTACTGGCCGAGGACCCGCGAGGCCAGGAACGACAGCAGCATGCCCAGCTCCACGCCGGTCACCTTGCCGCCGACCGCGCCGAGCACCGCGCCCCCGGGGACCGTCGAGCGGCGGTCCTCCATCTTGGCCAGCAGCGGCTTGAGCACGGCCCGGAACCCCGCGACATTCGCCTTGATCCAGCCGGGCCGGTCCACGACGAGGACCGGTGTGTCATGCGGCTCCTCGCCCGTCGCGTCGGGCTGTGCCATCCGCGTGAACGCCCGGACATGCGCCTCGGAGGACTTGGCGTGCTTGCGCAGCTCGGCGACGATCGCGCGCGCCTCGTCCCGGCTCACCTCTGGCCCCGGCCGCACGAACCGGGTCGCGGTCGCGACCGCGAGGTTCCAGTCGACCATCTCGGTTCCACCGATGCTCGTCATGGGTTCACCGTACGTGGGCGCATGGCCTCGGGGTAGCCGGTTCGCTGCGCTTTGCCCTCGTCCCCACGTGGTCGGCTTTTCCGCCGTGGTGGGTTCTCGCCGTTGCGCCTGCGGCGGGCGGGGTCCGCTGCGCGGGGCTGTCGGGGTGCGGGGGGGGGGGGGGGGGGGGGGGGGGGGGGGGGGGGGGGGGGGGGGGGGGGGGGGCGGCTGGGAGCGACAGCAGCCCCCCCCCCCCCGCCAGCTCTACCAG
>NZ_JBVHZH010000008.1:77589-97171 GCF_055574515.1 Streptomyces sp. NPDC029466 | reverse complement strand
AGTTTTGGGGTTGGGGAAGTGGCCCCCGGGGGAGGGGTGCAGGGCCTTTTTCTTTCCCCCCCCCCCCCCCCCCCCCCTCCGGCCCGTCCCCTCCCGTGGGTGGGGGTGGGATAAGGCCGGTGGGGGTGCACGTAACGGGGCGAGTGCGTCTCCGGCCTCAGCGACAGCCGCAATTGGCCACTGCGGAGGCGAGTTTGTCCAAGGCGTTCTGGGCCCCCTGGGGGTCCGTCGTGCCGCTGGTCATGAACGAGAACGCCAGCAGGCGGCCGTCGGCGTCGACGACGGTGCCGGCGAGGGTGTTGACGCCGGTGAGGGTGCCGGTCTTGGCGCGTACGGCGCCGGCGCCGGCGCTCTGGCCCCGGTAGCGGTTGCTGAGGGTGCCGGTGAAGGCGGCCACCGGGAGGCCCGTGACGACGGGGCGCAGGGCCGGGTGGTCGGGCGACGAGGCGTGCAGCAGGAGGCGGGAGAGCAGGCCGGCGGTGACCTTGTCGTCGCGGTCCAGGCCGCTGCCGTCCTCGAAGACGGCGCCGGACAGCGGGAGGTGCTCCCGCTGGAGGGCGGTGCGGACGGCCTTGCCGGCCCCGGCGAAGCTGGCCGGCTGCCGGGAGGCGAGGGCGGTCTGGCGGGCCAGCGCCTCGGCGATGTCGTTGTCGCTGTAGGTGAGCATCCGCTCGACGAGCGCGGACAGCGGCAGGGAGTGCACGGCGGCGATCCGGGCGGCCTTCTCGGGGGCCTTGGCGCCCTCGGGGTCGCCGTCGACGGTGATGCCGCGGTCGTGGAGCAGATCGGCGAAGGTGCGGGCTGCCGTGTGGGCGGGGTCGGTGTCGCGGGGCGCGGTGCCGTGCTCGGAGTCGTCGAGGCGGGCCTCGTCGGTCATCAGCGCGGTGACGGGGGCGAGGTTCTCGTTCGGGCCGATGGGGTGCTGGACGGGGCCCGAGTAGGCGGCCGTGTCATAGGCCAGGCCGATCTTGGTGAGGTGGCGCTTCTTGAGGGCGCGGGCGGTGGCGTCGGCGAGGGTGCGCAGGTTCGCGGGCTGCTCCTCGGCGCCGTGCCGCGGGGCGCGGGCGGTCAGGGTGGGGTCGCCGCCGCCGACCAGGACGAGGCGGTTCTTGCCGGTCAGGACCACGGTGGTGTCGATGCGGTGGTCGGGGCCGAGCGCGGAGAGCGCGGCGACGGCGGTGGCGAGCTTGACGGTGGAGGCGGGGGTGGCGGCCTTGCCCTGGCCCTCGCCGAAGACCTCCCGGCCCGCGGCCACGTCCAGGACGGAAGCCGTCCGCAGCGACCCGAGCGCCGGGTCCTTCAGCAGCGGGGCGAGCGCGTCGGCCAGGCCCGCGTCGGTGGGGGCGGGCGCCGCGCCACGGCCCGCGGCACCGGGCACCCGGCCGCCGAGCGCGGGCAGCACCGGGGGTGCGCTGGGCGCCGGCCGGGCCTCCGGAGCGTGATGCTCGCCACTGGCACCGTCCATCTCGGCCGCCTCCGCCCGCTCGGCCGTACGCTGACCCGAGTCCCACGGCCCGGACGCCGCCACCGCGGCGATCGCGACGGCCAGGCCGGTCGCTGCGGAAACCGCCGTCAGCCGCCAGGTCTGCTGGGTCTGGCGGGGTGTGGCCTGCCAGGTCTGCCGCGTGGCATCGACAGCCGTCTGCGCCCACCGGACCGCCGCGCGCGTCGCCGCCCGCGCGGACCGTTCCGCCGACTGCCATCTGACCTGCCACTTTCCGGTCTCGGGCACCTCGGACCAGCCCCTTTCGCCACCACACACCTGCGTGGGGGACACTTAATCACCAGACGTATGTGTTGATCATGGAGGAGCCACCCGTGGAGTTCGACGTCACCATCGAGATCCCGAAGGGTTCGCGGAACAAGTACGAGGTGGACCACGAGACCGGTCGGATCCGCCTGGACCGTCGACTCTTCACCTCGACCAGCTACCCGGCCGACTACGGCTTTGTCGAGAACACCCTGGGCGAGGACGGCGACCCGCTGGACGCGCTGGTCATCCTGGACGAGCCGACCTTCCCCGGCTGCCTCATCAAGTGCCGCGCCATCGGCATGTTCCGGATGACGGACGAGGCCGGCGGCGACGACAAGCTGCTGTGCGTGCCCGCGTCCGACCCGCGCGTGGAGCACCTGCGGGACATCCACCACGTGTCGGAGTTCGACCGCCTGGAGATCCAGCACTTCTTCGAGGTCTACAAGGACCTGGAGCCCGGTAAGTCCGTCGAGGGCGCCAACTGGGTCGGCCGCACCGAGGCCGAGGCGGAGATCGAGGCCTCGTTCAAGCGCCTTGAGGCGCAGGGCGGCGCGCACTGACGCAGCGTCGTCGGCCCGGCGTCCGGCGGGGATTCCCTGACCGCGGCGCCCGGGTCCGCGCGCGCTGATTTTCGTACGCGAACGGGCGGCACCCAGTCGGGTTGCCGCCCGTTCGTGCGTGCCGGGGCCGGTCGGCGGCCCCGGCACGACCGCTCAGAAGCCGCGGGTGCGCTTGGCTGCCCGGCGTACGCCGGCCTCCTCGACCCCGGGGGCCCGCAGGAACAGCCGGGCCACTTCGGCACCGAGGTTGACGCCCACGGCGATGGCGAGCGCCAGCGAGGCGGCCTGCACCAGGGAGGTGAGGCCCTCCGGCAGGTGGCCCTGGGCGAAGTTGAGCAGCCCGAAGTACGTGGCACTACCGGGCAGCAGCGGGCCGATGGCCGCGGTGACGTACGGCAGGGCCGACGCATAGCGGTAACGGGAGAGCAACTGGCCGAAGAGACCGACCAGTCCGGCCGCGATGGCGGTGGCGGGCACGGGGTGTATCGGGACGACGTAGCGGAGGGCGCCGTAGACGACCCAGGCGACACCGCCGTTCAGGGTCGCGAACGCCACGGTGTGACGCTCCTGTTGGAGCAGCACGCAGAACGCCAGCGCCAGCAGCATGGACGCGGTGATCTGGACCACCGGCTCGTTGTACGCCCCCAGCGCCTCCTCGGGGTTGAGCCGCCGGAGGCCGGGGTTCAGCTGGAGGCCGATGTAGAGCACGCTGAGGACGCCGACGACGATGCCGACGATGAGGTAGCCGACCTCCAGCAGACGGGCGGCCGCGGTGATGTAGTAGCCGGTCAGTCCGTCGTGGACGCCGGCGACCAGCGCCCGTCCCGGAATCAGCGCGAACAGTCCACCGGTGATCACCGCGGACGCCTGCACATTGGCGTGGGCCAGGCTGAAGGCGACGCCCACCGCCGCGGGCGGCATCGCCGCGACCACGAACTGGTAGAACTCCGGCAGCCCGCGCCCGGACGCCAGCCAGGCCAGCCGGTCGCCGAGCATCGAGCCCACCGCGGCCGCGAAGAACACCAGGAATTCACCGCCGACCAGCATCGAGGCCGCACCGGACAGCAGCCCGGAGGCCACCGTCAGCGCCCAGCTCGGGTACGGGTGGCGGTTACGGCGGATCTCGGCGAGGCCGCGGTAGGCCTCTTCGAGGGTGATGCCCTCGGAGGTGATGTCGTCGACGAGCCGGAAGACCGCGGACAGCCGGGTGTAGTCGACGCCGCGGCGCCGTACCGTCCGGCTGGCGGTGACCGGGTCGTCGACCAGCGACGGCTGGTAGGAGATCGACAGCAGGGTGAAGGTGACGGTTGGCTCGACCCGCTCCAGCCCGTAGGCGTGCGCGACACCGAACATCGCGGCCTCGACGTCCTCGGCGCCCTCACCGCCGGCGAGCAGGATCTCGCCGATACGGAGCGTCAGGTCGAGTACGCGGGGGACGGCCGGGCCGGTGTCTTCGTCGCCGCGCTCCAGGCGCTCGGGGACCGGGCGCTCGTGGACCGGCATCCGGAGCATGGTCCGCATCCGGTCCTGCCAAGGGGCTTCCTTGGTGAGGCTGACGGCGGGGATGCCGTGCGGCGGGGTGAAGGCGACGCTCATCGCCGTGGCGCCCACGGGTGCGGGCAGCGGCGTCTGGCCGGTGGTACTGCTCGGCGGGGTGAAGGCCGAGCCCTCCTGCTCGGCCGGCGCCTCCGGGCGCAGCCCCGCGGGCAGCGCGAACTCGGAGGTGGGGTGCTCGTCCTCGGGAAGCGGCGGGTAGGGCACGCCCAGGGGCGGAGTGAAGGCGCTGTGGGCCTCGTCCGACTGGGGCTTGCGGTCCTCGGGACCGGTCTGATCCGAGGCACCACTGCCGCCACCGCTGCCGTTCGTGCCGCGCTGGCCGCGCTGGCCGCGCTGTGGGTCCGACACCACGGGTCTTCGCTCTCCTCGTAAGCCTCCTGACGGATGTCAAGGACACGATGCCTGATGAGGATGCGGGGTGCTTGCACGGGGGGCCACGAAATTCGGGCTCACCACGTTGTCGGCTGTCCCGCCGTGGGGGTTGCTCGCCGTGTCGCCTGCGGCGGGCTTGTGCCGCTGCGCGGGGCTGTTGGGTGCGCCTCCCGTTGTGGGTGAGGGGGAAGGGGTGTGGGGGCGGGGCTGGGTGGCCTTCTGCCGCCCGTTTTAGCGCTTGGCGTGGCGGCCGCGGCGGGGCTCTGCGGGGGTGCCGTGGGGGCCGTCAGCGGGGTGGGCGGGCTGGTCCTTCTTCGACTTGCTGCGGGCGCGGAGGTACTCGATGACGATCGGGATCACGGAGATCAGCACGATCGCGACCAGCATCATCTCGATGTTCTTGTGAACGAACTCGATGTTCCCGAGCAGCGCGCCGAGCAGGGTGACGCCGGCGCCCCACAGCGTGCCACCGATGATGTTGAAGGTGATGAAGGAGCGGTAGTTCATCCGGCTCACACCGGCGACGATCGGCGTGAAGGTCCGCACGATCGGCACGAAGCGGGCCAGGATCAGCGACTTGGGGCCGTACTTCTCGAAGAATTCATGCGCCTTCTCGACGTTCTCCTGCTTGAACAGGCGGGAGTCGGGGCGCTTGAAGAGCGCGGGCCCGACCTTCCGGCCGAAGAGGTAGCCGGCCTGGTCGCCCAGAACCGCGGCCAGCACGACCAGCGCGCACACCAGCCACAGCGGCTTGTCCAGCTTGTTCGTGGTCACCAGCAGACCGGTGGTGAACAGGAGCGAGTCACCCGGCAGGAAGAAGCCGATCAGCAGGCCGGACTCGGCGAAGACGATGACCAGGACGCCGATCAGGCCGAATGTCGCGATGAGATAGTCCGGGTCCAGCCACTGGGGGCCGAGCGCGAGAGTATTCACGGGGTGAAGGCTCCTGGGTCGAGGGCGCCGGATCGTGCGGTGCGGGGGCGAAGCGACGGGATGAAGGCGCGTGTGCGGCCAAAACTATCAACGCCGGGTGGCCCGCCTTGGTTCCAGGCGGGCCCCGGCCCCACCCGGGCCCCCACCCGACGGCCCCCGACCGCTGGCCGCTCCCAGGGGGCCGGGTGATGCTGGCCGTAAGGAGGTGCGCGCCATGGGCATCGAGGAATACGGCGGTGGACAGCATGCGCAGTCCGACGTCCTGGTGGTGACGACCAACGACGTCCCGGGGTTTCACGTGGAACGGGTGATCGGCGAGGTCTTCGGCCTGACGGTGCGCTCACGGCACCTCGGCAGCCAGATCGGCGCGGGCCTGAAGTCGATGATCGGCGGCGAGCTGCGGGGCCTGACCAAGACCCTGGTGGAGACACGTAACCAGGCGATGGAACGGCTGGTGGACCAGGCCCGCTCGCGTGGTGCGAACGCGGTGCTGATGTTCCGCTTCGATGTCACGGAGGCCGCCGACGTGGGCACCGAGGTGTGTGCCTACGGAACGGCCGTGGTGCTCTCCCCGCAGGGCTGACTCCGTAGCGCGCTCCGTACGGGCCGGGGGCGCTCCCCGGCCCGTACGGATCACTGGTGGCGGGCCGCGTTGGCCAGGATCGCGTCCCGCAGGTATCCGGCGAGGCCGGCCCGGATCGCCTCGTAGACGGCGGTGAAGCGCTCATCGGCGACATACATCTCGCCGAGGCAGCTGTGCAGCTCGTGCGAGCACTCGTAGTACGCGCCACAGATGAACTGCCGGTGCTCCTCGGCGACCTCCATGGCCGCCGCGGAGTCCGCCGGCACCCCCTCGGCGAGCAGGTCCGCCATCTTCCGGTGGAGGGCGTCGAGCTCCGTCGTCAGCCGCTTCCAGTCGTCCTTGGTGTACGCGGCCGTCCTGCGCTGCGACTCCTTGTAGGCCGCGGTGTGGCCCCAGCGCTCCGCCACCTCCGCCGCGTGCTCGTCCGGGTCGAAGTCCCCGAAGACCTCGAACTTCTCCTCCGGTGTGAGCCGTACGTTCATCCTGCGTGCCTCCATCGCGTGTTCGACGGCGGCGGCCATCTTCTGGAGCTGCTCGATCCGTGTGGTCAGCAGGTCGTGCTGGCGCCGCAGATGCTCCTGCGGGTCCGCCTCCGGATCGTCCACGAGGGCCGCGACCTCATCGAGCGGAAACCCGAGCTCCCGGTAGAACAGGATCTGCTGCAACCGGTCCAGGTCGTCCTCGCCGTAGCGCCGGTGACCTGCGTGATTGCGCTCGCCGGGCTGGAGCAGCCCGATCTCGTCGTAGTGGTGCAGGGTGCGCACCGTCACACCGGCGAAGGCCGCGACCTGCCCTACCGAATAGCTCACTTCCGCTCCCTTCTGGGTACGCGCACCACGATGTGGCCTCACGCCGCGTGAGGTGCAAGTCCGCATCATGAAAACCCGCGAGGCGCCGGAGCGGCGGGTGAGATCCTGCGCCCCATGCTGGGGATAACGGATCTGTCCACGTATCTGGTGGGGCTTGCGCTGATCATTCTGCTGCCGGGCCCGAATTCGCTCTACGTCGTGTCGGTGGCGGCCCGGCGTGGTCCGCGGGTGGCGTACCGGGCGGCGGCCGGGGTGCTGTGCGGTGACACGGTGCTGATGACGCTGTCGGCGGGCGGGGTGGCCTCGCTGCTGCAGACCACGCCGGTGCTGTTCGCCGTGGTCAAGTTCGCCGGTGCGGGCTATCTGACGTGGCTGGCGGTCGGGATGCTGCGCGGCGCCTGGGCGTTGTGGCGGGGCCGGGAGGCCCGCCGGGCCGAGCGGGCCGAGGAGACGGCCGGGGCGCCGAAGGAGGCCGTGGAGCGGCCGTACCGCAGGGCGCTGGTGGTCAGCCTGCTCAACCCGAAGGCGATTTTGTTCTTCATCTCCTTCTTCGTGCAGTTCGTGGACCCGTCCTATGCCCATCCGGTGCTGTCGTTCCTGACGCTGGGCGCCTGGGCGCAGCTGTTCAGCTTCACGTATCTGACGGTCCTGATCTTCAGCGGGACCTTTCTGGCGGCGACCTTCCGCCGCCGCAAGCGGCTGACCGCCGGGCTGTCCGCGGGCGCCGGTGCGGCATTCCTCGGCTTCGCCGCGAAGCTGTCGCTGGCGAGCGCGAACTAGAGACACCCCCTGAGCCGGCGCCCGGCAGCCGGCGCGCACCCACGGGCGGGTGGCGGTCCTCAGGGGCCGCCGCCCGCCCGTGGCGCTTCCACTGGGTGAACCCTGGAGGCCACGTACCCCCTATGCCCTTATTGTCGGGTTCGAGGAGGTACGCCGATGCCCGTGCATGACGTCCATGTCGCCGTCATCTACTACTCGTCGACCGGCACCGTCGCCGAGCTCGCCCGGCTGATCGCGGACGCCGCCGAGCATGCCGGGGCGGATGTACGACTGCGCCGGGCCGCGGAACTCGCCCCGCAGACCGCGATCGACGCCAACCCGGCCTGGGCCGCCAACGCCGCGGCCACCGCCGACATCATGGAGGCCACCCACGAGGACGTGCTCTGGGCGGACGCGGTGATCTTCGGGACCCCCACCCGCTTCGGCAATGTGACCTCGCAGCTCAAGCAGTACCTCGACACCATGGGCGGCCTCTGGCAGCAGGGCCGGCTGGCCGACAAGGTCTACAGCGGCTTCACCGCGAGCGCCACCAAGCACGGCGGCCAGGAGTCCACGCTGCTGGCGCTCTACCACACCGTCCACCACTTCGGCGGCATTCTCGTGACGCCGGGCTACACCGACCCGGCGAAGTTCACCGACGGCAACCCCTATGGCACCTCCCATGTCGGCGGCCCCGACACCCCGCTCGACGACGACGCACGCACCGCCGCCCGCATCCAGGCGGAGCGCGTGGTGAAGTTCACCAAAGCCATCAAACACGGCCTTTCACAGGCAAGTTGACGGGTAGGCGCGACAGATGACTCTGCACAAAGGCGCATCGCCATCCGACCGTAAACAGACCGGGCACCCGGTCAACCCCTTCTACGGGGAGGCCGACCCGGTCGCCGGGATGGAGACCTCGCCACCACGGCACACCCTGCCCGACGGCCCGCTCGCCCCGCACAACGCCTATCAGTTCGTGCACGACGAGCTGATGCTGGACGGCAACTCCCGGCTGAACCTGGCGACGTTCGTCACGACCTGGATGGAGCCGCAGGCCGGGGTGCTGATGGCGGAGTGCCGGGACAAGAACATGATCGACAAGGACGAGTACCCGCGCACCGCCGAACTGGAGAAGCGGTGCGTGGCGATGCTCGCCGACCTGTGGCACGCCCCCGACCCGTCGTCCGCCGTCGGCTGCTCCACCACCGGGTCGAGCGAGGCCTGCATGCTCGCCGGGATGGCCTTCAAACGGCGCTGGATGCAGCGCAACCAGGACCGCTATCCGGGCAGCGCCCGGCCCAACCTCGTGATGGGCGCCAATGTCCAGGTCTGCTGGGAGAAGTTCTGCAACTTCTGGGAGGTCGAGGCGCGCACGGTCCCGATGGAGGGCGACCGCTTCCATCTGGACGCGGCCTCGGCCGCCGCGCAGTGCGACGAGAACACCATCGGTGTCGTGGCCATCCTCGGCTCGACCTTCGACGGGTCGTACGAACCGGTGGCCGACATCTGCGCGGCGCTCGACGAGGTCCAGAAGACGAAGGGCTGGGACATCCCGGTCCATGTGGACGGCGCGTCCGGCGCCATGATCGCGCCCTTCCTCGACCCGGAGCTGATGTGGGACTTCCGGCTGCCCCGGGTCGCCTCCATCAACACCTCGGGGCACAAATACGGGCTGGTCTACCCGGGCGTCGGCTGGGCGCTGTGGCGCGACACCGAGGCGCTGCCCGAGGAGCTGGTCTTCCGCGTCAACTACCTGGGCGGCGACATGCCGACCTTCGCCCTCAACTTCTCCCGGCCCGGCGCCCAGGTCGCCGCGCAGTACTACACCTTTCTGCGGCTCGGCCGGGCCGGCTTCCGCGCCGTACAGCAGGCGACCCGCGACGTGGCCAACTCGATGGCCGAACGGATCGGCGCACTGGGCGACTTCAGGCTGCTCACCCGGGGCGACCAGCTGCCGGTCTTCGCCTTCACCACCGCGGACCACGTCACCGCGTTCGACGTCTTCGACGTGTCCCGGCGGATGCGGGAACGCGGCTGGCTGCTGCCCGCCTACACCTTCCCCCCGAACCGCGAGGACCTGTCCGTCCTGCGGGTGGTCTGCCGCAACGGCTTCTCCATGGACCTCGCCGATCTGTTCCTCGCGGACCTGGAGCAGCTGCTGACCGAACTCCGGCAGCAGCCGGGCCCGATGCAGCGCCCGGAGAGCGTCGCCACGGCCTTCCACCACTGACGGGCGGGCGGCCGAAGCGGCCGGGCGAAGCGGGGCGGGCGAGCCCCGGTCACGGGCGAGCCCGGTCAGCGGGCCTCCGTGGCGGCGCCGCCGTCGCCCGCGCCGTCCCCCGGCTCCTCCGCGTCCCCCGCGTCCCCCACGTCCGTCGTCGCGTACGGATTCTCCTGGCCCTCCGCCAGCACGCCCACGAACGGCTCCCCCTCGCCGGCGAAGACATACGCCCCGCCCTCGATCCGCTCGATCAGCCCCTGGGTCCACGCGGCGCCGCTGTCCGCGGCGTGCACCCACATATGCATGATCTCGCCGATGTGCCCGAGCTGTTCGGTCCCGCCCTCGGGGGTGTAGTAGCCGGTGACCGTGCCACGCCACTCCCGCAGCGCCCGCACCCGCTCCTTGAGCAGCGCCACCGCCTCGGCCCGCGGCAGATCGACGACGAAGCCGATGCCCGCGCTGAGCATGTCGGTCTTCTGGTCGTGCTGGGAGAGCGCGGCACGCAGCAGCGCGAAATACTCCGTCTCGCCCGCCGGGGTCAGCTCGTACTCGGTACGCGGCGGGCCGCCGACGGTGCTGGGCGCGATGTCATGCGCGCGCAGCAGCCCTTGCTTGGCCATCTGCTTGAGCGCGTGGTAGATCGAGCCGGGCTTGGCGTTGGACCACTCATGGGCGCCCCAGTACTCCAGGTCGTTGCGCACCTGGTAGCCGTGCGCCCGGCCGTGCTGCCGCACGGCGCCCAGTACCAACAGCCGGATCGCCGACATCGTCTCCTCAATCCCTCGCGCGCCCCCTCCGCCAGCCTAAGGGCGCGCGCGGACCCCGCCCGCTACCCCTCCCGGGCGGCGCGCTCCTCGTCCACCAGCTCGAAGGCCGTCTTGCCGTCGAGGGACTCGCGGATGATGTCGGCGTGGCCGGCGTGCCGGGCCGTCTCCTCGATCAGATGCAGCAGCAGCCAGCGCATCGACTGCCGGGCCTGCGGCGGGAACCACGGCGCCTCGGGCAGCGGGAAGGTGTCGTTCAGGCTGGGCACGGAGCGGATGAACTCCTCCGTCCGCTTCGCCACCCGCTCCCAGAACGCCAGCACCTCGGCCAGGGTCTCGCCCTCGGCCAGCTCGAAGCTCAGATGCCAGGTGTCCTGGGTCCGCTGGATGGAGTACGGCAGCTCCTGCGCGGTCTCGACCCAGCCCTGCTCGGTCTCCGCGACATGCTTGATCAGTCCGGCCAGCGACAGCTCACTGGCGCTCGGCCGCTGTGTCGCCCGGTCGTCGGTCAGCCCCAGGACCGCCCGGCGCAGCCCGCCGCGCTGGGCCTCCAGGAAGGCCAGCAGCGCGCCGGTCTCGTCGCCGTGGGCCTCGGCAAGAACGTGAGTGGGCATGGGGTCCACCTTTCGTGACGTCCCTCGGCGGCCGGCCCGTCGCCGTCCGCCTTCCGACAGCACTCAACGTAGGAGCCCTTGCGGTCAGCTTCTGTCCGCAACGCGCCACGGCTTGTCCCCGATCCCTCCGGGAGGGGCCGCACGCCTCAGAACGGGAACTGCGACCGCCCGTGCTGGATGGAGATCCACTTGGTGGTGGTGAAGGCCTCCACCATCGCGTCGCCGTTCAGGCGCCCCACTCCGGAGCTCTTCTCGCCGCCGAAGGGCACGATCGGCTCGTCGTGCACGGTGGCGTCGTTGACGTGGAACATCCCGGTGTCGATGCGCTTGGCGAACCGCACCCCGCGCTCGATGTCACCGGTGTGCACGGCGCCGCTGAGCCCGAACGAGGTCGCGTTGGTCAGCCGCACCGCCTCCTCGTCACCGTCGAACGGCACCAGCAGCACGACGGGCCCGAAGATCTCCTGCCGCAGCAGCGGGGAGTCCTCCGGCAGCCCGCTCAGCACGCTCGGGGCGACCAGCGTGCCCCGGGTCTCGCCGTGGAGGAGTGCCGTGGCGCCGTCCTCGACCGCCCGGTCCACCAGCGCGGAGATCGCCTCGGCCTGGCCCTCGTTGATCAGCGGGCCGATATGGGTCCGCGGGTCGGTGGGGTCCCCCACCTTGAGCGAGGCGACCTTGGCGACGAACTTCTCGGTGAACTCCCGCTCCACGGCGCGGTCCACCAGCACCCGGTTCGCGGCCATACAGACCTGGCCCTGGTGGACGAAGCGGCTGAAGACGGCGGCGTCCACCGCGTAGTCGAGATCGGCGTCGTCGAGGACGACCAGGGCGCTGTTGCCGCCCAGTTCCAGCACCGTGTGCTTGAAGTGGGCGGCGGCGACCGTCGCGACATGGCGGCCGACCTTCTCGGAACCGGTGAAGGAGATGGTCTTGGGCACCGGGTGCTCGATCAGCGCATCACCGATCTCGGCGATGTCCGTGACGACGACGTTCAGCAGCCCGGCCGGCAGCCCGGCCTCCTCGAAGATCTTGGCGACCAGACCGCCGCCGCAGACCGGGGTGTTCTGGTGCGGCTTGAGGACGACGGCGTTGCCGAGCGCGAGGGCCGGCGCGACGGACTTGAGCGACAGCAGGAAGGGGAAGTTGAAGGGGCTGATGACGCCGACGACCCCGACCGGCAGCCGGTAGAGGCGGTTCTCCTTGCCGTCGATGGGCGAGGGCAGGATGCGGCCCTCGGCGCGCAGCGCCAGCTGAATGGCCTCGCGCAGGAACTCCTTGGCCAGATGGAGCTCGAAGCCCACCTTGGCGAGCGTCCCGCCGACCTCCGCGGCGATCGTCTCGCCCAGTTCCTCCGCGCGGTCGTCGATGATCCGCAGCACGCGCTCGAAGACCAGCCGCCGGGTGTACGGATTGGTGGCGCCCCACTCCCGCTGCGCGCGTTCGGCGGCACGGTAGGCCTGGTCTATCTCCGCTACCGTGGCGACGGGTATGGAGGTCAGTTTCTCGCCGTTGTACGGATTGAAATCGACGATGTCCCACGAGCCGCTGCCGGTCCGCCACTCACCGTCGATGAACTGATACGCCAACTCGTCGAAGTAGGACATGCCATCCCGATCTGGAGAACAGGGCGCTCAGGGCGCCGCATTGGGGGGTGCTGACTCCTGATGGTGCGCCATCCTACCGACGCGTCACATCAGTTGAAGCAGTCCGCGCAAGAGGTCCCTGGTCTCCTCGGGATTCGGCCCCTCTTCCTGGAGGCGGTCCATCACCCGTGCGTACTGGGCGACTTCCTCGGGCTTGTCCACATACAGCGCGCTCGTCAGCTGCTCCAGATAGACGACGTCCGGCAGCCCCGACTCCTGGAAGCCGAGCATGGTGAACGCCCCGCTCTCCCCCGCGTGCCCGCCCAGGCTGAACGGCATCACCTGGAGCCGCACATTGGGCCGCTCGGACACCTCGATCAGATGCTTCACCTGCTCGCGCATCACCGCGCGTTCGCCGTACGGGCGCCGTAGCGCGGCCTCGTCCAGCACACAGTGGAACTGCGCCGACCGCTCGGCCACCAGAAGTTTCTGCCGCTCCATACGGAGCGCGACCCGTCTCTCTATCTCCGCGGCCCCGGCATCCGGCATGCCACGTCGGACGACGGCCTGCGCATAGCTCTCGGTCTGCAACAGCCCGTGGACGAACTGGACTTCATAGACCCGGAGCAGGGACGTGGCGCCTTCCAGACCCACATACGTCTGGAACCACCCGGGGAGCACATCGCTGTAACTGTGCCACCAGCCGGCGACATTCGCCTCCCGCGCCAGGGAGAGCAGCGCCTCGCGCTCCTGGGCGTCACCGACCCCGTACAGGGTGAGCAGATCCTCCACATCCCGTGCCTTGAAGCTCACGCGGCCCAACTCCATGCGGCTGATCTTCGATTCGGACGCACGGATCGAGTAGCCGGCCGCCTCGCGGGTTATCCCACGCGATTCACGCAGCCGGCGGAGCTGCGACCCGAGCAGGATTCGCCGCACCACCGACCCGCTCGACTCACTTGCGGACACCTCTCAGCCCCTCCTGTGACCCCACCCCGTCCAACAGAGGGCCGCAAGTCTGCCACGTCCGGGCTTCGTTGAGTGCTCATCCGGTTACGGATACGTGAGGCCCCCGCAAGCCCTCCACAAGAAGTGGTAGGAAGAATTCCGTGCAAATCGGTGCGTACTCCCGCAATCACGTCACGTGCACGTGCATCTGCCCTTGCATCTGTCTCGCGCATTGGGAACCATAGGCGTCGCACGCATGCACGCTCGTGAAAGATCCGCCAGACCCGGCTGCCCGGCCAGGGTCATGACGTCCGCGAACGCCAGGAGTGCCTCGCATGGGGACCAAGGTTTTGACCATGCTCGAGCCGTTATGGCAGGGCTTTCCTCCCGTCGACCCCCTGGCTGTCTCCGGCTCCGCATCCCGCACGCTCCCACCGCGCTATGAATCGGTGCGCTGCGCACGGGCGTTCACCCGCGAGACCCTGCAGGGCTGGGAGCTGGACGAACTCTTCGACTCGGTCGCCCTGGTCGTCTCCGAACTCGTCACGAATGCTCTGCGGCACGCGATCCTCGCCGCCCCGGAGCACACCGACGCCACCCCGCCCGCCCGGCTGCATCTGATGCGCTGGTCCTCCCGGCTGGTCTGCGCCGTACGGGACCCGAGCGATGACTCGCCGGTCGCCGGCGAGGCGGATTTCGCCGCGGAATCCGGGCGCGGGCTGTATCTCGTGGACTCCTTCAGCGACAGCTGGGGCTGGCATCCGCTGGCCGGCGCCACCCACGGCAAGATCGTTTGGGCGCTCTTCCGGCTGCCGTAACCGTGCCGTACACCGGGCGCACCGCGATCCGCGGGCGCCCGGTTTCCCTGTACGGGCGCCGCACCGCTTACGGGCGCGCGCTGCCCTCCGGCCGCCCGGCCCCGTTGGGGGGTTCAGTCCCGGACGAGATGGTCGAACTCGCCGTCCTTGATGCCGAGCAGCATCGCCCGCACCTCGGCCGGCGTGTAGATGAGCGCCGGGCCGTCCGGGAAACGGGAGTTGCGTACCGCGATATCGCCCCCGGGCAGCTTGGCGAACTCCACGCAGGAGCCCTGGGAGTTGCTGTGCCTGCTCTTCTGCCATGCCACATCACGGAGATCTGTGGCGGCCATGCCGTTGTATGCGTGGGGCACAGGGGTCTCCCGGTGATAAATGGTGTCAACTGCCCGGGATCATAGCTGCGTTCACATGCGGATGCATGCGCAGATGCACGTGCACGACAGCCGGTGCCGGGGCCGTTACCGCTCGTCGAGCACGGTCACCGGCACCTCACACTCGGTCGTCCGCCGGCCGTCTCCCCGACGCGATACGCCGTCACCTGGTACGGATCGACGGTCCGGCGTTCTCAGCCCCAAGGACGAGACGTGTGCCACGCCCTCCGGGTTCCGCGACCGGGCCCTCCGTCCGCTCGGCACGAGGGCCCTCCCCCTGCGCACACCCCCGCACAAACGAAGGAGCTTCCCTACGCACCGGACGTAGGGAAGCTCCTGCCCGTCACCGGACGGCGGCCGTCACCGCGGCGCGTAGGGGAGCAGCGCCATCTCCCGCGCGTTCTTGATCGCACGGGCCAGCTGCCGCTGCTGCTGTGCGGTGACATGGGTGACCCGGCGGCTGCGGATCTTGCCGCGGTCCGAAATGAACTTCCGCAGAAGATCGGTGTCCTTGTAGTCGACGTAGGTGATGCCCGCCGCGTCCAGCGGGTTGCGGCGGGGCTTGGACGAGCGGCGCGGGTCGTGCCGTCGGGGCATGGGAGAGCTTCCTTGTGCGTGCTGAGGGGGCCGGTTCCGTGCGTACGGTCGCGGCGCGTCTTACGAAACGGGGTCGAGGAGGGCGTCGAAGGCGGGCGGCAGGCTCTTCCAGGCCGGCGGGCCGCCCGCGAACTCGGCGTCGGTGAGCAGACAGGAGTCCAGCAGGGACCGCAGGTTCTCGCGGTCCAGGCCCGGCGAGGTGAAGACCAGATGCTGGGTACGGTCGCCGTGCTCGGGGTGCCAGTCCAGCGCGGCGGCGGCCCGGCGGGCGGGCGGCACCATCTCCCAGGCGGCGTCCGGCAGCGCGGCCAGCCACGGCCCGGCGTTCTCCACACAGAGCGCGCCGCCGGCCGCGTCCCAGGACAGCAGGGTGTCCGGGCGGTCGGCCAGCCAGAACCGGCCCCGGCTGCGCGCGGCCGCACAGGTCAGATCCTCCAGCGCGGCGTAGAGCCGCTCCGGGTGGAAGGGCCGGGACCGCCGCCAGACCAGCGTGCCGACGCCCTCCGCGTCGGCCTCCTGCGGCAGCAGCGCACAGGCCGGGTGCTGGCGGTCCGCGGCCGCGGCCACATCGAACCCGGCCGTCGCGGCGGCCGCCAACTCCCCTGACTCCACGGAGACCTGGCGCGCCATCGGGTGCAGCTGGTCGAGCAGCGCCAGGTCGGCCGGTTCCGCCGGCTCCTCCCCCGTCGCGATCGCCAGCACCGGCGCGTACTCCAGCTGCCGGGCCCAGGTGTCGGCGACCGTGCGCTGGTCGGAGGCCGCGGCGGCCAGGCCCGCCTCCGCGAGGTCGTCGCCGCAGCCGAGGTAGGGCAGCAGCAGGGCCGGGTCGACGGCGGTGAGCACACCGGTCAGCGCGAAGTTCTCGCTGCCGCAGGCGGTGACCACCTCGGCCATCGCCTTGGGTTCGACCGAGTCCCACAGTTCGACGACCGCCAGCCGGCAGGTCCGCCCGGCGGCCAGCCGCTCCAGCTCGGGCACCAGGTCCTCGCGCAGCGCACAGCAGGCGCAGTCGTTGACCAGCGGAGCCTCGCCGGTGTCGAGCGTGCCGCCCGCGTCACGGATGGTGCGCCGCACGGTGCCGTCGGCGGCCGAGGCGAGGTCGTGGTGGAGGGCGACACTGCCCGGAACGCTCCGCAGCAGCCGCTCGACGGCGGCCTGCCGCGCATCCGCGTGCAGGCCGCCCACCAGCACGACGTCGAGCCGCTCCATCAGCGGGCCCCGCGGTTGCCGTAGCGGCGCTCGAAGCGCTCGACGCGGCCCGCGGTGTCCAGCACCCGCGCGGTGCCCGTGTAGAAGGGGTGGCTCGCCGAGGAGATCTCGACGTCGATGACGGGATAGGCGTTCCCGTCCTCCCACTCCACGGTCTTCTCACTGGTGGCGGTAGAGCGGGTCAGGAAGGCGAAGCCGGCGGCCCGGTCGCGGAAGACGACCGGCCCGTAGGCGGGGTGGATTCCAGGCTGCACGGTGCTCAGCGCTCCTCTCGGAAAGCGACGTGCCGGCCCGCCACCGGGTCGTACTTGCGCAGTTCCAGGCGGTCGGGGTCGTTACGGCGGTTCTTGCGGGTCACGTAGGTGTAGCCGGTGCCGGCGGTGGACCGGAGCTTGACGACCGGGCGTAGTTCGTTGCGGGCCATGGGGTTAGTATACGGAAATGGTTTCCATTTTCAATAGGCCCCCCACCGGGGCCGACGACCGAAGGGATCGCACCGTGTCCGCCCACTGCCAGCTGACCGGTCGCGCGCCGGGATTCGGCAACGCCGTCTCCCACTCGCACCGCCGCACCCCCCGCCGCTTCGACCCGAACATCCAGCGCAAGCGCTACTGGCTGGAGAGCGAGGGCCGGTACGTCCGGCTCACGCTGAGCGCCAAGGGCATCAAGACCGTGGACACGATCGGGATCGAGGCGGCCGTCGCCCGCATCCGCGCACGAGGAGGAAAGGTCTGATGGCGAAGCAGAGCAAGATCGCCAAGAACGAGAAGCGCCGCGCGACGGTCGCCCGCTACGCGGCCCGCCGCGCCGTCCTCAAGGCCCTGATCCGCAGCCCGCACACGCCGGAGGAGGAGCGCACCGCGGCCCAGCGCGAACTGTCCCGCCAGCCGCGGGACGCCAGCGCCACCCGGGTACGCAACCGCGACAGCGTCGACGGCCGCCCACGCGGCTACTTCCGCACCTTCGGCCTGTCCCGCGTACGGCTGCGCGAACAGGCCCACGCGGGCTACCTGCCGGGCGTCCGCAAGTCCAGCTGGTAAGCCGCGCCACCGGCCGTCCGGCCCGGGATATCCCCTGGACCGGACGGCCGGACCGTTCGGGTCATACTGGACAGAACGTCCGGCCCCTCCCGACGAAGGCGAGCACGCCCTCAGTGGTCGCCGCCCTCGTCGATCAGCCGCCGCACCTCGCGGTCGATCAGCCCCAGCCGGGCCTCGGCGACCAGCGGCACCGCACGTCGCTGCCGTCGCGCCTCGGCGAGATCGATCTCCACGGCGACCAGCGAGGGCTCCCACTTGGGCGCCTGCGCCACCACGGCACCCCGCGGGTCCACCACCCGTGAGCCGCCCCAGAACGCCGCCCCGTGCTCATTGCCCACCCGGTTCACGAAGACCACCCAGCACTGGAGCATCTTCGCCGTATAGGACAGCAGGGTGTCCCAGTACAGGCCGGTGTCCATCGCCTCCGGGTCCAGGCTCGCCGCGCTGTTGGTCGGCACGAACAGCACCTCGGCGCCGTCCTGCACCGCCAGCCACGGCAGCGCCGGCTGCCAGGCGTCATTGCACACCAGCGTGGCCCCCCGGCCGCCGCTCCTGGCCCGCTTCAGCTCGTACGCCCGCAGCGACTGCCCCGGGCTGACGTGCTTACGCTCCTCCCAGGCCAGGTAGTTGGGGAGGTACAGCTTGCGGTGTGCGTGCACCAGCTCCCCGGCCGCGTAGTGGGCCGCGGTGTTGTACGCGCGCAGACTGGTGTGCTCATGGAAGCCGACCAGCACATCGGGGCCGCGGGTGCTGAGCTCCAGCAGCCGGGGGTCATTCGCCTCCAGGGACTCATCGCGGCCGAGCACGCCCAAGTGATAGCCGTGCAGGCTCAGTTCGGGGAAGACCACAAGATCCACGCCCTGCGCCGCCGCCTGCTCGATCTGCTCGCGGGCGATGCCGAGGTTGTCCTCCACCTCACCCAGCACACAGTCGGTCTGCGCCAGCGCAATGAGCATGGCCCCACCTCATCGACTCATCACATTTGCGGCCTTCACCCCAATTTTGCCAGAGGCCGGAGGCCGCGGCACGGCCCCGCGGAGCATCCGGTTCCGCCCCGCTTCAAACACCCGGAAGACGGGTCCCCACCAATGAGCGAAAGAACGATCCTTCCCGTACCGGACACGGGCTTCAGCCGTTGATCCGCACGACGTCGTACCCCGCAGGGCCCGCTTCCAGCCGCAGCTCGCCCGGCGACCGCGGTACGACGGTCCACGGTCGAGTCGTCCGGCGATGCCGACGGCCGGCCCGACCGGGCGGCCCCGGCCGAGCGGCCCGCCGGACCCGCTCGGCCGGCCGCCGACCCCCGGTAACCGCCCGGCACCCGTCCGCTCATCTGCGGCGCGTACGGCCCCGGCGCAGCAGCAGCGCCCCGCCCACCAGCAGCCCGCCACCGGTCGCGGCCAGCGCGGCCATCTCATCCGCCCCGGTGGCCGCCAGCAGCGCGGAGCCCGCCGATGCCCCGGCCCGCGCCACCGCGTCCACCCGCGGCCGCTGCGCCTCCTGCGCGGGCTGCGGGGCGGGCCGGGCGTGCCTGGGGGCGCGCCCGGGAGTGTGCGCCACCGGCGCCGGGGCCGGGCGCTCGGCCCGCTCCGGGACCGGGCGCCGTAGCGGCTCGGGGCGCCGCTCCGGCCCCGGTGCCGTCCAGTGCACTCCCGGCGCCTGCTCCGCTCCCGGTGGCCGCTGAGCCACCGGCGGATGCGGTCCGGGCTGCTGCCGCACGACCGGCGCGGGCGGCGCACCGTTCCCGCACGCATTGCCCATCGCCGGGTTGAGCGCCGCGCCCGCGTCCACCGAGTTGCCGCACGCATTGACCGGCGTGTCCACGGTCACCTGGATGCTGTTCCCGGACAGCACCCCGGGAGAGTTCCTCGCTCCTCCCCCGGCTCCGGCATCCGCGTACGCCGCGCTGCCGCTCGCGCTGAGCACGCCCGACGCCGCCGCTGCCACGAACACGCATGTCTTCAGGCTCTGTCGCATCTGTCATCCCTCCTCTGCGGTCCCGGGGGGGGGGGGGGGGGGGGGGGGGGGAGGGGGGGGGAGGGGAGGGGGGGGGGGGGGGGGGGGGGGGGGGAGGGGGAGGGGGGAGGA